>JBKBXX010000051.1:0-23391 GCA_046313915.1 Burkholderiales bacterium
TGCGGCGCTCGATGAACAACCGCTGGAAGTGGCCGTGTGAGGCTCACCCTGCTGTGGAATGTCGTGGCTGCGATCGCGATCGCCTACGCGGCGATGGTGGCGCTGCTGTTCGTTTTCCAGGCACGGCTGGTGTATTACCCGCAGATCGGGCGTGAAATCGGCGCGACGCCGCGCGACCGCGGGCTGGACTTCGAGGCCGTGGCAATCGGCACCGCGGACGGAGAGACGCTCTTCGCCTGGTGGGTGCCGGCGCCGGACGTGCCGCAGCCGCGCGGCACGGTGCTGTTTTTTCACGGCAACGCCGGCAATATCTCGCATCGCATCGATTATCTGCTGATGTTCGGCAAGCTGGGCTATGCGACGCTGATTTTCGATTATCGCGGCTATGGCAGAAGCAGCGGCTCGCCCTCGGAGGAAGGGACTTACCGCGACGCCGAGGCGGCATGGCGCTGGCTCACGCAAACGCGTGGCATCGCTGCGTCCGACATCGTGTATGCGGGCGAATCGCTCGGCGGCGCGGTGGCGAGCTGGCTCGCCGTGCGCCATCGGCCGCGCGCGCTGGTGCTGCTGTCGACGTTCACCTCGGTCCCCGATCTGGGCGCACAGCTCTATCCTTTTTTCCCGGTGCGCCTGATTGCACGCTTCCGCTACGACAATCTCGCCAATCTCCGCCAGCTCACGGTGCCGGTGCTGGTCGCCCACAGCCGCGACGACGAGATCATTCCTTTCGCGCACGGCAGAATGGTTTTCGAGGCTGCCGGCGGACCGAAGCGGTTTCTCGAAATGCGCGGCGGGCATAACGACGGCTTCGTTTTCATGCGCGATGAGTGGGTGGAGGCGCTGGCGGCGTTTCTCGACCGCTCCGCTGTGGCAAAAACCGGATGTTAGGATGTAACATATTGTTTTTTAACGAATTTATAGATTTCACAGCGATGGCACGGAAATGAAAATAGGCATAGCATTGGGCGCCGGCTCGGCGCGCGGCTGGTCGCATATCGGGGTGTTGCGCGCGTTGAGCGAAGGCGGGATCGAACCCGAAATCGTGTGCGGATCGTCGATCGGCGCGCTGGTCGGCGCGGTCTATGCCGACGATGGTCTGGAAGCGCTGGAGACGTGGGTGACCGGGCTCACCTGGCGCGGCGTGATGGGTTTTTTCGACATCAGCTTGAACGGCGGTTTCATCAAGGGTGCGAAGCTCACGCGCTTCCTGGAAGAGAATTTTCTCGAGAAAAGAATCGACGAATTGCCGCGGGATTACGCTGCGGTCGCCACCGATTTCCAGAACGGACGCGAAGTCTGGCTGCGCGCGGGGCGGGTAGCCGAAGCGGTGCGCGCTTCGATCGCGCTGCCGGGGCTGTTCACGCCAGTGGAGCGCGACGGCAGGCTGCTGGTCGATGGCGGCCTGGTCAACCCGGTGCCGGTATCGCTGTGCCGAGCGATGGGGGCGGATTTCGTGATCGCAGTGGATCTGAGTTCCGCCATCGTCGGGCGCTATGCGAAAGGCCTCGGCGACGAGAAACGCCGCGGACGGCTGCCGAGCATGGTCGAGGTCGTCGCCGGCAGCATCAACATCATGCAGGTGCAGATCTCGCGCAGCCGGCTCGCGGGAGAACCGGCGGACGTGGTGATCGCGCCCCAGCTGGGGCACCTGAGGATGCTCGACTATCACCGCGCCGCCGAGGCGATCGCGGAAGGCAAAGAAACCACGGAAATCATGCTGTCGCAAATCCGGCGCCTGATCGAAGACCAGCGCTGACCGCACGGGATCACAAGCGGCGGCCGGAGGGGAAAGCCCGGTTGCTGCCGAGCCGCGCATTCAGGGGGCCGCAAGGCTGCGAAAACGCGGATCTCGCGTGTTTTACAGGCATGCTCGATCACGGCATGAGCAGGGTCGAGTTGCTCATGGCGGCCGCAAATTCCGACGTCAATGCACAACACATCGGCCTCGTCGGGATCATGGACGGGGGCTCGGCTATTTGTGAAAAGCGGCATGCTCCGTGAACATGCGCCGTTTCCTGCCGCTACGCGGAAAGCAGTTCGCAGACGTAATCGGCGATCGCGAGCGATGAGGTGAGACCGGGCGATTCCATGCCGTAGAGGTTGACCAGCCCGCTGATACCGTGATCTCGTGGTCCCTGGATCAGGAAATCGGGAGCTTCCGTTCCCGGGCCGTGGATCTTGGGGCGGATGCCGGTATAGCCGGGTTGCAGTTGACCGTTCTGCAGCCGCGGATAGTAGCGGCGGATCGCTTCGTAGAAAGCGGCCTCGCGGCTCGCGTCGAAAGTATAGTCGATGCGGTCGATCCACGCGAAATCGGGGCCGAACTTGCAGCGTCCGCCGAGATCGAGCGTGACGTGCACGCCGAGCCAGTTCCGCCCCGCCACCGGATAGATCAGGTGCCGGAACGGCGTGGCGCCGACGAGCGTGTAGTAGTGGCCGATCGCATAATGGGTGGGCGGGATGGTGTGCGGCGGGATGCCTGCGATTTTGCGCGCGAGCGCCTGGGCGTGAAAGCCGGCGGAGTTGATGACGGTATTGCAGACGACGGTCATGGATTCGGTGCCGCCGACGCGCAGTTCGATGCCGTCGCCGCCGACCCTGCCCGATTCGACCGGGCTGCCGAGTGCGAGCGCAGCGCCGTGGTCCTCGGCGTCGCCGAGATAGGCGAGCATCAGTCCGTGGCTGTCGATGATGCCGGTCGAGGGTGAGAGCACGCCGGCTACCCCCAGCACTTCGGGTTCGAGCACGGCGAGCTCATCGCGCGCGAGCCACCGCAGGTCGTCGACGCCGTTGATTTCCCCTTGCTGCTTGTATTTCGCGAGCTTTTCGAGCTGGGTGTCGTCGGTGGCGACGATCACCTTGCCGATGCGCTGGCATCTGACGCCGTGTTCGGCGCAATAGCGATAAAGCGTTTTTTTGCCAGACACGCATAGCCGTGCCTTGAGCGAGCCGGTCGGATAGTAGATGCCGGCATGGATGACTTCGGAGTTGCGCGCGCTGGTGTGGGTGCCGAAAGCATTTTCGGCCTCGAGGATCACCACTTCACGGCCGGCGAGCGCGAGGCTGCGCGCGATGGCGAGGCCGATGACACCGGCGCCGATTACGGCGCAGTCGATGCGTTCTGCCATAATGCGATGTCGAAAAAAGCCGTGATTTTACCCGATATGGACGAGTGGCTGCCCGATTTTCTCATGCGCTCGCCGGCGTTCGAGCCGCTGCGCGCGCAAGGCGCCGCGCTCGGCACGACGCGCTGGCCGACGCTCGACGAAATGCAAGCCGTGTTCGATGCGCGCTGGCCGCCGCCGGTCGCCGCGAGTGGCGTGCCGTTGCGCCTGGTCGGGCAGGGCGGCAAGCCTCGAAGCTTCGAGGACAAGTACGAGGCGCGCGTCTATCTCAAAGGCGAACTGCAGACGCGCAGCGGCAACTGGCACGATCTGTTCAACGCGCTGGTGTGGCTGACGTTTCCGCGCGCCAAGGCCGCGCTCAACGAGCGGCATTATCGCGCGCTGCGGCAGCAGCAGGCGGCAGGCGCATCCAACCGCGGCGCGGCGCAGGACGCGATGACGCTGTTTGACGAAGGAGGCGTCGTCGTCGCGGCAAGCGATCGCGAACTGCTTGGCATGCTGCGCGGTTTCGAATGGAAGACGTTGTTCTGGCGCAACCGCGCCCGCGTCCGCGCCGGGATGCATTTTTACCTGTTCGGGCACGCGCTGTATGAAAAGGCGCTACGGCCTTTCGCCGGCATCACCGGCCGTGCCATGTTGTTCGAAGTGGAACCGGGGTTGCTCACCGCGCCGCTCGCGATGCAGCTTGAAAAGCTCGATACGCTCGTTGCGCAGCGCCTGCGCGATGAGCGCGAGATCAGGACGACCCGTGATCTGGCGCCGCTGCCCGTGCTCGGCGTGCCCGGCTGGTGGCCGGACAACGAACACGAAGCGTATTACGATGACACCGCTCATTTCAGGCCGGGACGCGGATCTGCTCCGGCCGTGCCATCGCGGACGCGAGTCAGCTTCCGTTGAACACGGTGATGCGGTTCCTGCCCCCTGACTTGCTGTGGTACATCGCCTGGTCGGCTTTTTCCATGATGGCGTCGATGCTTCCGCCGTGTTCCGGATAGCAGGCGATGCCGACGCTCACTGTCATTTTTACCTTGTCCGAGCGCGTCGGTATCGGCGTGGATTCGATGCGCTGGCGAATGCGGTTGGCTACCTCGATGGCGCCTTCGCAGCCGGTCTCGGGCAGCAGCACGACGAACTCGTCGCCGCCATAGCGCGCGAGAAGATCGGTTTCGCGCAGCTGGCTCTGGATGCACTGCACGGTCATTTTCAGCAGGCGGTTGCCGGCTTCGTGGCCGTAGGTGTCGTTGATCGTTTTCAGGCTGTCGGAATCTATCATCAGGATGCTGAACGGCCGGGAATAGCGCACGGCGTGCTTGAAAAACCTGTCGGACAGCGCGGCGAAGGCGCGCATGTTGAACACGCCGGTGAGGTTGTCGGTTTCGGACAGGAATTTGATCTGGACCAGCGCGCGGCGGATGTCGGCGGAGAGCATGGTCGTGATGTAGGCGACCAGCAGCAGCGGAGTGAGTTGCGCGACGAGCGCCGTGACGTGCGAGGTGAGGGTGGCGAATTCGCCGCGCTTCGGCATGCCGAGCCACAGATAGCAGCCGGCGATGACGATCATCTCCAGCAGCGTGGCGAGCTTTCCCAGCGTGAGTGCGCTGGTGATGATGACCAGCAGATAAAGATTGAGCAGCGGGCTGTCGAGCCGTCCGGAGTGGGCCAGCACCCACGTGATATAGGCGATCATGACCCAGGTTTCGATCGCGAGTTTCCAGTAGGTTTCGTCGCGGTAGAAATTGATGTAACGGAAGGTCAGCACGAACGCCGCGAAGAAAAACGACGCCATCGACAGCGCAGTGGCGGCTTCCTGGTCGGGGGCCAGCACGAACTGGTAGACCAGCACCAGTACCAGCAGCAGCCATTCGATTTCCGCGACGGTGCGCGCAAAGCCGCGCAACTCCTCATTGGAAAGCCGCGAATCGATGATTGGGTGGTTGCCGGGCATCAGGGCATCCGCGGGGTCAGCGAACAAGAGGGCCGGGGCGGGACGACGGCGGCGTAAACACGATCTGGACGTGAGTCATGTCGTGCGTCATGGCGGCTGAGCAGATTCCGGGGCGCGAATCCGTTCCCCAGAGACAACGGTGGTGGCCGTCTGCTGGCTGTCGAGTGCGACGACTTTCTATAATTACCTGATTCTTATTCTGTTTCAAGAGGTTTTCCGGCGCCGATCTGCGTTCAATGGTAATCGAAAACCTGCCGGGTTGGAAAGTTTTTGCGGCATTCGGGGGCGTTTTCTCCGGGAGCACGTCGCATGACGGCGGCAACGCGGCCGCGGGCAGTGCGGCGGGTGCGCATTGCGGCGGCCGCGTTTATGATGGGAATCATGATAGCTTTGTTGCAGCGGGTCAGTTCGGCCGCGGTCGCCATCGGCGGCGTCGTGATCGCCGGCATCGACCGCGGGTTGCTGGTTTTGGTCGGTGTCGAGGCGGGCGACGGCTGCGCGCAGGCCGACCGGCTGCTCGAGCGTGTACTCGGCTACCGCGTGTTTCCCGACGCCGCGGGCAGAATGAATCTTTCGTTGCGCGACGTCGCGGGCGGCTTGCTGCTGGTGCCGCAGTTCACGCTCGCCGCCGACACTGCCAAGGGCACGCGGCCCGGTTTTTCTTCCGCCGCATCGCCCGAGGTCGGCCGCGCGCTGTTCGACTATCTGGCGGCGCGCGCCGCGGCCGCACATCCGCGCGTGGCGTGCGGCAGTTTCGGCAGCCACATGCAGGTGACGCTCACCAACGACGGCCCCGTGACCTTCTGGCTGCGGGCCGCGCCGCCTTCGGCCTGCTGAAGCGCAGCGGGAAAAATGCGTGCCGCCGGCCAAAGGAAACATATTGTTTATAATCAAACAAATGATAATAAATAGCGCGGCGGGCCGGCGCCATTGAACTTGCCCGACGAGTCCCCATCTAACACCCGATTTCATCAACACCAACCGAAGGGGCGGAATCTCATCATGAAACGGATAGTCCTGTATCTCGCCACCAACCTGGCGATCGTATTCGTGCTCAGCGTCACGCTGAAGCTGCTCGGCGTCGACCGCATGCTCGACCAGGCGGGAGCAGGCATCGATTACAACTCGTTGCTGATTCTCTCCGCGGTGATGGGTTTCGGCGGCTCGTTCATTTCGCTCCTGACGTCGAAGTGGAGCGCCAAGGCGATGACCGGCGCCGAAGTGATCGAAGTGCCGTCCACCATGACCGAGCGCTGGCTGGTCGATACCGTCAAACGCCAGGCGCAGCGCGCCGGCATCGGCATGCCGGAAGTGGCGATTTACGAGTCTCCGGAGATCAATGCATTTGCCACCGGCTGGAACCGCGATGACGCGCTGGTCGCGGTGAGCACCGGGCTGCTCAACAACATGTCGCAGGAGGAGGCCGAAGCCGTCCTCGGCCATGAAGTGAGCCACATCGCCAACGGCGACATGGTGACGCTGACCCTGATCCAGGGCGTGGTCAACACCTTCGTCATTTTCCTGTCGCGCGTGATCGGTTTTCTGGTCGATCGTCTGGTGTTCAGGGTCGAGCGCGGCCACGGGCCGGCGTTCTTCGTCACCGTCATCATCGCGCAGCTGGTGCTCGGCATCCTCGCGAGCCTGATCGTGATGTGGTTCAGCCGCCAGCGCGAATTCCGCGCCGACGCGGGCGGCGCGCGGCTCGCCGGCCGCAACAAAATGATCGCTGCATTGGAACGCCTCAAGTTGAACCACGAGCAGTCGCAGCTGCCCGATCAGATGGCGGCGTTCGGCATCTCGGGCGGCGTCGGTCACGGCCTCAAGTATCTGTTCATGTCGCATCCGCCGCTCGAGGAGCGCATCGCCGCGCTGCGCGCGGCGGCCGACTGAGCGAAGCCGCAGAGAGAAAAACGGGCTGGGGCGCGGCGCCCCGGCCGGCGGTGACGGTCATTCCATCGTCAGCACGATCTTGCCGGTGTGCCGGCTCGATTCCATCATCGCGTGGGCCTGGGCCGCTTCGGCGAGCGGGAAGGTCTTGCCGGTGACCACGCGGATGCGGCCGTTTGCGATCTGCGGCCACACTTTCGCCTCGAGTTCCTGCGCGATCTGCGCCTTGTAGGCGGGGCTGCGGGTGCGCAGGGTCGAGCCGGTATAAACAAGGCGCTTCAGCATTACCGGCATCAGGTTGATCTCGACCTTGGAACCGGCGGCGAAAGCGAGCTGGATGATACGGGCGTCGTGGGCCGCGGCCTTGAAGTTGCGTTCGATGTTCGGTCCGCCGACGATGTCGACGATGACGTTGGCGCCGCCTTCCTCGCGCACGATTTCGACGAAATCCTGCTGCCGGTAGTCGATGACGCGATCGGCGCCGAGCTCGCGGCAGATGGCGCAGCGCTCGGCGGGACTGTCGGTGGTGATCACCTTGGCGCCGAACGCCTTGCCGAGCTGGATGGCGGTGGTGCCGATGCCGCCTGCGCCGCCATGGACCAGGAAGGTTTCTCCCGCCTTGAGGCCGGCGCCCATGAATACGTTGCTCCATACCGTAAAGAAGGTCTCGGGCAGGCCGGCGGCATCGTGCACGGTGATACCGCCGGGAATCGGCAGGCAGTGCCGCGCATCGACGGTGCAGTATTCGGCGTAACCGCCGCCGTTGGTGAGCGCGGTCACCCGGTCGCCGGTTTTCCAGCGGCTGACTTCACTGCCCACGGCCACGATTTCACCCGCCACTTCGAGCCCGAGCAGGTCCGAGGCGCCGGCCGGCGCGGGATAGAGTCCTTTGCGCTGCATCAGGTCCGGGCCGTTGACGCCGGCGGCGGCGACCCTGATCAGCACTTCTCCGGCCTGCGGCCGGGGCAGCGGGCGCGTGGCGAGCTTGAGTACTTCGGGGCCGCCGGCGGCGCTCATTTCGACGACTTTCATGGTTGCGGGAAGAGGGTTTGACATTTTTTTCTCCGTGGTCATGGGTGTGCTTCGCGGAACTGGTGGATGCGTTCCTGCAGCCCCGGCACGCTCACCGAGGCGGCAAGCGCGGCCATGTCTTCGGCGCGAGTGTCAGTCACGGTCTGGCGGTGCAGCGCCGCCGCCGCGGCCGGGGCCAGCAGTTCGCAGCTGGCGCGGGTCGCAGCGATCAGCGCCGGCCAGCCGGGCTGCGCCACGAGGTGCGTGAGAAAACCCATTGCACGCGCCTCGTCGGCGTCGAAAGCGCGTGCCGCGGCGAGGATTTCGCGCGCCTTGTCGCTGCCGATGCGATGGCAGAGCCGGCGCGTGCCGAGCACCACGCCGAACCTCAGGCCGGGCAGGCGGAAAGTCGTGCCGGGAGCGGCGACGCGAATGGCGCAGCTTGCCACCAGATCGGCGCCCGCGCCGAAGTTCCTGCCGTGGGCAAAGGCGAGGGTCGCGAACGGCGCGTGGTAGAGTTGCTGCAGCAGCGTTTCGATGCGGATGAAGCGCAGCGCGAGGTCGCCTTCGCTTTGCTGCTGATAACCGGTGAAGTCGAATCCGGCGCAGAAATTCCCGCCAGCGCCGTCCAGGACCAGCAGCCGCGTGCCGTCGCTGCACGCATACTCGACCGCGTTGAGCAGCGCTTCGACCAGCGAGGCGGACAGCGCGTTCGCCTTGTGCGGCCGGTTCAGCGTCAGATGGGTGACGTGGCCTTCGCGCTTCCTGATCAGTTCGTCATCCATGGGGCGTGGTTGTATGCATTTTCGCTCATATTCCGAGTGCGGCGCGCATTTCGGCCGAGCGGTCCCAGAAATTGGGAAGCGTCGTGCTCGAATAACCGGAGACGAAAGGCTTTGCGGTGCTGCTCGCGGCATCGAACACGTGACGCCGCACTGCGCCGATGTTGGCACCATAAACGTGGACGCTGATCGAGACGCGGTCGTCGTAGGCATTGGCGACTTCGTGGATGTCGCCCACCGCTGGCGAAACGCGATCGACCGTGCCCGGCAGCAGGCGTTCCTGCGCGCCGGCCGGCATCGGTGCGCCGGCAGCCGCCCGCGTGTAGCGGCGGCACAGTTCGGCGCCGCGCATCATGCCTACCATGCCCCATACCGTGTGGTCGTGCACCGGCGTTTTCTGTCCCGGCCCCCACACGAAACTCACTACCGAAAAGCGTTCGAGCGGATCGCAGTAGAGCAGATACTGCCGGTAGTGGCGGGGATGCGGCCGGGCGCAGGCGTCGGGCAGCCAGTCGTCGTGGCTGACGAGATCGGCGAGCAGCGCGCCACCCGTGTCGAAAATGCACGATTCGTCGTGGCCCGTGCGCTCGATGAGGCGCGTGAATGCGGCGAGAAACGTCCTGAAACGGAGGAGGTTGCTCATGTATTTGATTTTATTCCTATTTCAGACAAGATTTCGGCGGTGTGCTGGCCCAGCGCCGGAGGCGCGCGGTAGACGCCGAGGCGTTCGCCGCAGACGCGCTGCGGCGAAACGATGGTCTTGCTGACGACGCCGTTGGGCAAACGCAGCTCTTCGACCCACTGCATGTGGCGCACCTGGGGATCGGCGAGCACCTGCGAATAGGTGTTGATCGGCGCACACGGCACGCCGCGTGCGTTGAAAATCGCGAGCAGCTCGCGCGCATCGTAGTGGGCGAATTCGGCTTCGAGCAGTTCGCGCAGTTCTTCCTGGTGTTTGGCGCGCAGGCTCGGTGAAGCGAAGCGTGCGTCCTGCGCGAGGTCGGGGCGCCGGATGCCCGCGCATGCGGCCTGCCACAGCTTGTCGGTGCCTGCGGCCAGCGCGAAATAGCCGTCGCGGCAGCGGAACGCCGCGTACGGCGCATTCATCGGATGCGCCGAACCGAGCGCGACCGGATCGCGCCCGGTGGCAAACAGTTCGCTGGTCTGCAGGTTGGCAATACCCAGCATCGCGCCCAGCATCGCGACGTCGAGATGGCTGCCGCTGCCGGTGGCTTTCGCCTTGTGCAGCGCCGCGACCACCGAAAAGGCGGCATACAGTCCGGCGGTGAAGTCGGCGATGGGAATGCCGCATTTCGCCGGGCGGCCGCCGGGTTCGCCGGTCACGCTCATCGCGCCGCTCATCGCCTGCAACGTCATGTCGAAGCCGCCTTCTTTTGCCCGCGGCCCGCTCTGGCCGAAAGCGGAGATCGAGCAATAGACGAGCGCGGGCTTTTCCTTCGCGAGCGTGGCATGGTCGAGGCCGAACTTTGCCATCACGCCGGGACGGAAATTTTCGATCACGACGTCGGCCGACAACGCGAGCCGGCGCGCGGCGTCGAGTCCGGCGGCGTCCTTGAGATCGAGCGCTACCGAACGCTTGTTGCGGTTGACCGAAGCGAAATACTGGCTGTAGCCGTCGATGAGCGGCGGCCAGGCGCGCATGAGATCGCCTTCGGGCGACTCGACCTTGATGACGTCGGCGCCCATGTCGGCGAGCAGACAGCCGCAAAAAGGCCCTGCCAGCACCTGGCAGAATTCGATGACTTTGACGCCGGAAAGGGGCAGCATGGGAAACGTCGTCCTGATGGTGGAGCAAAAATCGTTGCGCTGGCTGGTGCAATCGACGACGCGATATACTAGCATGTCTGACGGCGGCGGCATGCGGCGCCGCGCGGACCATTTTTCACGCACCCACAGGACCATCCCATGCTGAAGAACCGTTCATTGCTACAGGCGCTGGCGGCGTGTTTTTTGCTGGTGCCGGCACTCGTTGCGCAAGCCCAGGGCTATCCGTCGCGTCCGGTGAGAATGGTGGTGCCTTTCCCGCCCGGCGGCAGCATCGACGTGCTGGCCCGTCCGCTGGCGCAGAAAATGTCGGAACTGATGGGGCAACAGGTGGTGGTCGATTATCGCTCCGGCGCCTCCGGCAATATCGGCACCGAAATCACCGTGCGCGCGCCCGCCGACGGCTACACCATCATGATCACGACGATCCCGCTGGTGGTGAATCCCAGCCTCTATGCGAAGCTGCCTTTCGATGTGGCTCGCGATCTTGCGCCGGTTTCGCTGGTTGCCGCGTCGCCCTTCGTGCTGGTCGTGCACCCTTCGGTCCCCGTCAAGTCGGTGAGGGAGCTGATCGCGCTCGCCAAGGCGCAACCCGGCAAGCTCAATTATGCCTCGGCCGGCAATGGCACCAATTTGCACGTGGCGGCCGAGCTGTTCAAGAACCTTACCAAAACCAATATTGTCCACGTGCCCTATAAGGGCGGCGGGCCGGCGCTCGCCGCGATGTTGGGCGGCGAAACCGATCTGAGTTTCCTCGGCGTGGTTCCCGCGACACCCCACATCAAGGCCGGCAAGATGCGGGCGCTGGCGACCACTGGCGCAAAACGTGCGGCGGTGCTTCCCGATCTGCCCACGGTCGCCGAAGCCGGGGTCAAAGGCTACGAATTCGCGAGCTGGTATGGCGTGCTGGCACCGGCGGGCACGCCGGCGAATGTCATCAATACCTTGAACGATCACATCGTCAGGGCCTTGCGCTCATCCGATCTCGGCGAACGTTTTGCGAGGGAAGGCGCGGAGATCATCGCCAGTTCGCCGGCGCAGTTCGACGCGCATCTCAAGGCGGAGCTGGCACGCTGGGCCAGGGTGGCGAAAGAAGCCGGGCTGCGCGCCGATTAGTGGCGGGGCGGATATCGAGCCGCCGCGCTGCGGGCGACCGGCGAGGCGATGGCGGCGGTTGGCATGCTAGCCGAGGCGCGAGGCAATCCAGTCTGCGATGCAGTCGATGCCCACCTGCCGGTTGTCGGCCTGGGCGTGATACGAGCCGCCGTCTTCGGCGGTGAGGATCCTCAAGTGTTTGTCCCGCGAGCCGACCGCTTCGTATAGTTTGTGCGCGTTGGCGACCGGCACCACCTTGTCGTCCGCGCCGTGCACGATGAGAAACGGGCAGCTGATTTTTTGCGCGATGCCGGCAAGCGAAAACCGCTTTGCTTTTTCGATCGCCGCGTCGCCATTGTCGATGCAGCCCATGATCCAGCGGAAATGGAAGGTCGACTGCGCCGTGTTCTTGGGGTCGGCTTCCTGCCGGCGCTTGATCTCGGTCTGCCATGCGGCGAGGTCCCAGTGCAGCGCGCTCATCGCCACGGCCGCGGCATAGCGTTTTTCGAGCGCGGCGATGCGCGCGGCGTAATAGCCGCCGAAGCTGTAGCCCATGACCACGACCTTTGCCGGATCGACATCGGGGCGCGCAGCGACGTAATCGTAGGCGGCGGCTCCCGCTATTTCATAATCGTGACGCGCGTACAGCCCGCGCAGCCGCAACGACTCGCCCTGGCCTGGCCCGTCGATGGCGAGTGTATGCCAGCCGCGCGCCGCGAATTCCAGCCCGGCAAACAGCACGCTCATTTCCTTGCAGTTGTCCATGCCGTTGAAGACCACGACAGTGGGCGCGTGTCCCGCCACGCCCGGCGCTTTCATGAACAGCGCCGGCAGCGTGGTTTTTTCATAAGGCACTTCCACGCGCTCGACGTTCGGGTGGCGCCGCAGGATGCCTTTGGTCTGCAGTTCGATCGCTTTACGGCCGATTTCACGTTTCTGCTCGCCCGGGTAGACGAAGCGCTCGCCGGTGAAATGGTACATGCCGGCGCGCAGATAATAGTTGCCCGCAGTCATCTCGTGCCCGTCGGCAGCAGCCTGATCGGCCGCGCGCTCCAGCCGACTGCCCATCGCGCACCACTCTTCGCGCCACGCGTCGGGTTCGTGCTGGCGCGGCCGCAGCCGCTCGCATACCCGGTCGATTTCGCCCAGCGCTACCGCCCCATAGGGCGCCATGCCCTTGGTGACGAGAGCCGCGTTGGACCAGATCATGTTGCCCGGGAAATGCTCGATCCAGGGGCCGGCAGACGACATGGCAATTCCTTCCGCTTGCGCCATTCCAGATAATGGTGCGGCATTGCATTCATTGTATTACGCTTTCATTGCTGGCACTTCGGCCGCGAATTCGCCCGTCGGATCAAGGCTCGCCAACGCCTCGCTTTCACGCTGCGTCGGCGGCGGTGTCGGCACGGCGTTGCCCGCGGCGCAGCGGAAACCGGTGCGCCCGACCACTTCATCGAGCGTAAACTGCGGGTTCCACGATTCGAGTTCGAAGCTGCCGCCCGCCGCCGGATCGCGCCGCAATACCGCGAACGGCGTCACTATTGCCGCCATGTTGCCGGCAGCGGTGACGAAGTCGAGTTTTTCGACCAGCGTGCGCGGCGAATGCTCGGTGCGCCAGGTTACCACGCGCCTCGCGGTCGGCAGCATCACCGCCGCGCCGCCGCCGCCGGGCAGCCGCACCGTGGGACGGTTCCAGTCGCCGATCACCGAAACATTGGTGCGGCCTGCGGCGTCGACCTGCGCGCAGCCGAGGAACACGAGATCGAGTCCGCCGCGCGCGCACAAATCGTAGAAATCCTCGTTGGCGAAAATCGCCGGCGACCCCGCGACGATCGCCGGATCGCTGCTCGAATGCGGGATTTTTTCCGGCAGCGGTTCGACGCCACCGGCGACATTGATATAGGTGAAGTGGAAATCATAGGCGCGCTTGGCAAGCAGACACGCCAGCATCGGCAGCGTCGAATTGACGCCGCTGAAGACGATTTCGTTTGCGCGGATCTGGCGTGCGAGATTGACGACGAGGTAGGAGAACGGCGTCCAGTCTGTTTTCATGAATCAAAATCGATAGCCACCGGAAATACAGTGGACACAGAGAGGGCAAAAACCAAAGTGTTTTCTGTGACCGATGATTTTTCTGATCTTGTCCATCAGCGGCGGTTACGTATTTTTGAAATTTCCGGTGCGGCGGCGAGATGCGCCTCGAGTCCACCGGCTTCGTCCTTCATATAAGCTGCGACCGCCGGATAGTCGATTTCGTAGAGCGGGTGCATGGATCCCGGCCACGCGCCGCCCGGCACGATGGCGGCTGCCTCGACCATGAAGCCCGGCACCAGTGTCAATTCGGGTTGCGCGCGTAGCGTGTCGGTCGACACCAGCCGTTCCGCGGTCACCAGCACGCGTTTGGCGGCGCGCGTGAGCGGGTGGTCCCAGAACGGCGAACCGTAGACGCGCGCGTTGCCTGCCTCGTCGACCTCGTTGGCATGGATGACGACGACATCGGGCCGGATCGCGGGGATCACGTAGACCTCGGTGCCCGAGCCATAGGGGTCTTGCACCGTCTGCCAGCCGTTCATTGCAGCGAGATCGCTGCCGTGCACACCGGCAACCGGCTGGAAAGGCACGCCGTAGCAGGCTGCACGCAGCCCTGCAACCAGGGTCATTCAGGCGTGTTCCTCGAGTTGCGCTTCCCCGCGTTCGATGGCGCGGCGATACCATTGTGCGAGACCGAAGCCGCCTTCCATCGCGACGATGCCGGCGCGCACTTTGCGCACCGCCTGCGCGCGGCACAGCAGATCGAGATCGTAACCCGGAGAAGGTTTGATGATTTCGAGATCGCGCCTGCGCTGGCGCGCGAGTTCGCGTACCAGCGCAAAAGGCCCGCGGTGCAGAAAAACGCCGCCGATACCGAGCGAGGCGCCATCGCTGATGCGTGCGGCGAGTTCGCTCAGGCTGCAGATTTTCGAAGTCGGAATTCCAGTCATGGCACGGTCTCCATTCGCAATTGCGTGAGGCGGCACAAACGGTGCTCGAATCATAGCATCGCCCGTTTCCCGCGCCCAACATTTGGACTGTGCGGCGCATACTGCCGCATGGTGCGATAATTGCCATCGGAGCGGCCACATGGGCCGGCTGGACGCTGCGAATCGGGCGAATGGGGGTCGAGCCGTTCGAAGCCGTGGATCGGAACGTCATGGAGGGAGGTTCGGAGGGAGAAGAAGGCATGTGGAACAGCGAGTACTGGGCGAGCAAGGGCGAAGTCAGACTTTATGTTTATCGCAAGCGCGCGACGGCGCCGGAAAAGCCAGCGGCGGCGCTGCCCGTGCTGTTTCTCGTGCATGGTTCGTCCAATTCGGGGCGTTCGGCGTTCGATCTCCAGGTGCCGGGGCGCGCCGATTATTCGCTGATGGATCATTTCGCGGGCCTGGGCTACGACGTGTGGACGGTAGATCACGAAGGCTACGGCCGCTCGGACAAGACCGCGGGCAATTCGGACATCGCCTCGGGCGCCGACGACCTGGCGGCGGCCATGCAGGTCGTGGAGCAGGAGACCGGGCTATCCCGCGTCTGCATGTATGGTGCTTCCTCCGGCGCATTGCGCGCCGCGCTGTTCGCGCAGCGCCATCCGCAGCACGTGGCGCGCCTGATACTGTCGGCGCTGGTGTATACCGGCAAAGACTCGCCGACGCTGCTCAAGCGGCGCGAGAAGCTCGAGGAATATCGCACCCACAGCCGGCGCAAGGTGGACCGCGCCTTTTTCCACAGCATGTTCACGCGCGACAAGCCCGGCACTTCGGAGGCGGTCGTCGCCGATGCGCTGGCGGATGCCGAACTGGCGTTGTACGACTCGGTGCCCACCGGCACCTATCTCGACATGTGTGCGCACCTGCCGGTGGTGGACCCGGCGCAGATCACTTGCCCGGTGCTGGTGATCCGTGGCGAATACGACGGCATTGCGACCGAACAGGATCTGCTCGATTTCTTTGCCCGGCTGCCGAACAGGGACAAGCAGTTCGTGTTCGTCTCGGGCATGGCGCATGCCGCGGCGCTCGGCATCAATCGCCACAAGTTCTGGCACGTGATGCACGCCTTCCTGTCGCTGCCGGAAAACAGGGCGCTGATCGGTCGAGAGTGCGGTGAATGGAGTTCGGCCTGACATACCTGCTAGCCGGAATGGGGAGGACGCCATGATCAGAGCTGCGATCGTTCTTTGCGCTTTCCTGGCAGCGGCAAGCGCGGCATGGGCCCAAGACTATCCGAGCAAGCCGATACGCATGATCGTCGCGGTGCCGCCCGGCGGGCCGGCCGATACGCTGGCGCGCCTGGTCGGGCCCCATCTCAACACCGCGCTGGGACAGACGGTGGTCATCGACAACCGGCCCGGCGCGAACGGCATCATCGCCTACGAGATGGCCGCGCGCGCCGTGCCCGACGGCTACACTTTCGTGCTGGTTGCGGCTGGCGTGGCGATCAACCCCAGCCTCTACCGCAAGGTGCCCTACCATCCGCTCAAGGATTTTTCGCCGATCACGCTCGGCATCACGGTGCCCAACATCTTGGTGGTCCATCCGTCGGTGGCTGCGAAGTCGGTGCAGGAACTGGTCGCTGCGATCAAGGCGAAGCAGGGCGGTTTCGCTTTCGCGTCTGCCGGCAACGGCACCTCCGGCCACCTCGCGCTCGAATTGTTTCGCATGAGTTCGGGCACGCAGTTCGTGCACGTGCCGTACAAGGGCGGCGGACCGGCGCTGCAGGAAACCGTCGCCGGACAGGTGCAGGCCCTGTTCAGCATCGCGCTCGCCGCGATGCCACAGATCAAGGCCGGCAAGGTGTGCGCGCTGGCGATCACCAGCGCCAAGCGCTCGCCGCTGGCGCCGGAACTGCCGACGGTGGCGGAGTCGGGCTATCCCGGTTTCGAAGTCATCGGCTGGTTCGGCTGGCTCGCGCCGGCCGGCACTCCCAAGGCCATCGTCGGCCGGCTCAACCGGGAAATCGTCAAGGTGCTCGAGGCTCCTGAAGTGAGGGAGCGGCTGCTCAGCCTGGGCACGGAGCCAGTCGGCGACAAGCCGGAGGAGTTCGCGCGTTTCATCCGCAGCGAATACGAGAAATGGGGCGGGATCATCAAGGCCGCCAGAATCGAAATCGAATGACACGGCAAGGGACGATACACACATGAGCAAGTCCAAGGGTATCCGCGAAGTTGCCTATGTCGACATTCGCGCCGGTGGCGGCGCAGAACACCAGCACAACTGCAGCGCCGGCGTCGAGCCGCTGTCATTCACCGACTGCGCCGGCGGCGGCCAGGTGGTGGTCGAGCGCAACATCGCTTACGTCGGCAACATGCGCAATCCGCACGGCACGCTGATTTTCGACGTCAAGGATCCGAAGCACCCGAAGCTGCTGTCCGAAATCAACATGCCCCAGGGCACGCACTCGCACAAGGTGCGGGTCTCGGGCGATATCATGCTGACCAATCGCGAGGTGCTGTCGGCGAAGAACGCGAAGGGCGAAGCTGCTCCTGACGGTTTCCAGGGCGGCCTCGGCATCTACGACGTCTCGAATCCGGCGAAACCGAAGCTGATCACGCTGTGGGAGACCGATGACAAACCCGGCGTCGAATACGCGCGGGGCGTGCATCGTTTCGATTTCGACGGCCGCTACGTCTATATTTCGCCGACGATGGACGGCTACCTCGGCAACATCGTCATGATCCTCGATCTCAAGGATCCGGCGCGGCCGGAAGAGGTCGGCCGCTGGTGGATGCCGGGACAGTGGAGCGCGGGCGGCGAGCAGCCGACCTGGCGCGGTGCTGCCCACAAATGCCATCATCCGCTGCGCCACGGCAACCGTCTTTACGCCAGCTATTGGCACGGCGGATTCGTGATCCTCGACATCGAGGACATGGTCCGGCCGAAATTCGTGTCCGGTCTCGACTGGAGTCCGCCGTTTCCGTGGCCGACGCATACCGCGTTGCGCATCCCGTTCAAGATCAGAAACCGCGATTTCCTGGTGGTGTCGGACGAAGACGTGGTGCGCCTGCCCGGCTGCCCGCCGCACAACTCGGCGTTCCTGTGGCTGGTCGACATCACCGACGAGAAACATCCCGCGGTGGTGTCGAGCTTCCAGCTCGAGGACATTCCGGACGAGCAGCAGCCGTACGCGACCGGCTGCCACCAGCCATGCGAGAAAGTCACCGGCACCGAAATTCCGGTGGCGTGGTTTGCGCACGGCCTGCGCATCATCGACATCGCCAATCCGCACGCGATGAGGGAAGTGGCCTACTTCGTGCCCGACGTGCCGCAGGGCTCGGAGCGCGTGCAGAGCAATGACGTGACGGTCGACGAACGCGGCCTGATCTATCTGCTCGACCGCGTGCGCGGGCTGCACATAGTCGAGCGGACCTGATTGCGGCCTTTTGTCAACATGCGAGGTAGAGCATGGCCTCCGGCGTATTCGACGACGCGCTGATCGGACATCTGTGGAGCACCGAGGAGCTGCGCGCGATTTTCAGCGACGCGAACCGCGTGCAGAAATGGTACGACTACGAGGCGGCGCTGGCGCAGGCGCAGGCCGAGCTCGGCATCATCCCGTGCGCAGCGGCTGCCGAGATCGCCGCCAAGGCGCGGGTGGAAAACTTCGATCTCGGGCTGATCGCGGCGGAAATCCGCCGCATCAAGCATCCGCTGGTGCCGGCGTTGCAGGCCTTGCAGCGGCTGTGCGGGCCGGAGTCCGGCGAGTATGTGCATTTCGGGCCGACGACACAGGACGTGCTCGATACCGCCACGGTACTGCAGATGAAGGATGCGCACACCGTCTACCTGCGCGACATGAAGGCGATCGGCAGGGAGCTCTACCGGCTGGCCGAGGCGCACAAGGCAACGCCGATGGTCGGGCGCTCGCACGGCGTGCAGGCGCTGCCGATCACTTTCGGCCACAAGTGCGCGGTCTGGTTGTCCGAGATGGGGCGCAATTACCAGCGCCTGCGCCAGCTCGAGCCACGGCTATTCGTCGGCGGCATGGCGGGGGCGGTGGGCACCCAAGCCTCGTTCGGACCGCGGGCAGCCGAACTCGAAAAACGCCTGATGCAGCGGCTGGGACTGGGCGCAGCCGACATCAACTGGCAGCCGGCGCGCGACCGGTTTGCCGAATACCTGTGTGTGCTGGCGATCATCGGCGGCACGCTGGGCAAGATCGCCAACGAGATCGTGATCCTCGAGCACGATGAAATCGCCGAGCTTGCCGAACCTTTCAGCGCGGGCAAAGTCGGTTCCTCGACCATGCCGCACAAGCGCAACCCCTCGACCGCCGAGGCGGCGGTGGCAGTGAGCCGCGCGCTGCGCTACAACGCCGCGTTCATGCTCGAATGCATGGTGACCGAACACGAGCGCGACGGCTCGGCGTGGCGCGGCGAATGGAAGGCGCTGCCCGAATCCTGCGTGATGAGCGGTGCGCTGCTGGCGATGATGAAGTACACGCTGGCGGGGCTGATGGTCAACGCGGAGCGCATGCGCGAAAATCTTGATCGGCTGGGCGGTTTCCTGCTTTCCGAACGCGTGATGTTCGCGCTCTCCGGCAAGCTCGGCAAGCAGACCGCGCATGAGCTGGTATACGAAGCGGCGATGCGCGGCATGGAGCAGGACATCACCTTCGAGGAATCGCTGATGCGCAACGACAGGGTGCGGGCGGCGTTGTCACGGGGCGAGTTACGCGCCGCGCTCGATCCCGCGACGTATGTCGGTCGCGCGCCGCAGATCGTCGACAGCGTGCTCGCGCAGCAGCAGGCCGATGGCTGGCTGGATTGATACCGGTTGCCATTACTTACCCACAATCATGAACATTACCATACTCGACGATTACCAGGACGCAGTGCGCACGCTGGCCTGCTTTTCCAAGCTGAATGGCCACAAGGTGACGATCTGGAACGATCACACCGAGGACATCGAGGTGCTGGCCGGGCGGCTCAAGGATACGGAGGCGCTGGTGCTGATCCGCGAACGCACGCCGATCCGCGCGCCGCTGCTCGAACGGCTGAATAAATTGCAGATCATCAGCCAACACAGCGTCTATCCTCATATCGACGTCAACGCCTGCACGCAGCGCGGCGTGATCGTGTCCTCCAACATGCATCCGGGCCGTCCGTCTTATGCGACGGCGGAACTGACGTGGGGGCTGATCATCGCGGCCTTGCGTCATATTCCACAGGAAGTCGCCGCCCTCAAGGCCGGCCGCTGGCAATCGACCATCGGCACTGCCTTGCGCGGCCGCACGCTCGGCATCTACGGTTACGGTCGCATCGGCGCGGTGATCGCCGGCTACGGCAAGGCTTTCGGCATGAGAGTGCTGGTGTGGGGGCGGGAGGCGTCGTGCAGCCGCGCGCGCGCCGACGGCTTTGCCGCGGCGCGCAATCGCGAAGCCTTCTTCGAGGAAAGCGATGTACTCACCCTGCATCTGCGGCTCAACGACGCGACGCGCGGCATCGTGACCGCCGCGGATCTCGCGCGCATGAAACCGACCGCGCTGCTGGTGAACACCAGCCGCGCCGCGCTGATCGAAACCGGCGCACTGGCGAATGCGCTCAAGGCCGGCCGCCCCGGCATGGCGGCGGTCGATGTCTATGAGGAAGAGCCGGTGCTCGATGCCCGTCATCCGCTACTCGCCCTCGACAATGCGCTGTGCACGCCGCATATCGGCTATGTCGAAAGGGATGCCTACGAAGCGCAGTTCAGCGGTGTTTTCGATCAGATTCTCGCTTATCTCGCCGGCAAACCGATCAATGTCGTCAATCCCGCCGTCCTCGACAAGCGTTAGAACGCGGTTTCTGGTTCGCCGTGTCGTCGGGTTGACCGGATTGCTGCCTGTTTATCGCAAGACAGGAAACAAAATCATCAGATGAGATTAGACCGAGGCTAAGCAAGGACGCCAAAATGGCTGGCGTAACGGGTCCCCGGATTTTTGTTGCGTTGCGGTATGGCAAAAAAAGAAAAGCAGGTTGTCGCTTGCCCATGGTTTTGTGTAAAGTGTCGCAGTTTTTAGGCCGAATGACGGGAGTACGGTTTCGATCGATTGTTTTTTAGCCGGCAACACGGTTTCGTTTCAAAAACGAAAGTTCCGAAAACGGGGATCGACTGAGAACGGTTTCGCAGTAAGGCTTCTGTAAGGCTCCGGGATTAGAGTCACCGCTTTTTAACATCTTCGGGAGAAAAACCCGTGTGAGGCCGGCGCGATCTGCAGAATCGCTTACAAATCGAAAAAGCGTTAGGAGAAAACTGTGAAATTCAAAATTAAAAATCCGGAAGACTTCTGGTCAGGGCTGATGTTCGTCGCCTTTGGCATGGCGGCGGTCATCATATCCCGCGACTATCCCATGGGCACGGCGATGCGCATGGGCCCCGGCTACTTCCCGACCACGCTGGGCTGGATGCTCGTTGCATTCGGCTTGATCATTGCCGCCACGGCTTTCAAGTTCGAGGGCCCGCCCATTGAGCCTTTCGCATGGCGGCCGATGCTTTATCTGAGCTTCGCTTTCGCGATTTTCGGCTGGGGCATAGACCATCTGGGGTTCGTGCTTTCGATGACCGCGCTGATCGTGTTGTGCGCCGCTGCCGGACGCGAATTCAAACTGAGCGAAGTCATCGTCATGACCATCGTTCTCATCGCGGGATCCTGGGCTCTGTTCATCTGGGGTCTCGAATTGCCTTATCCGCTGTTCTGGGGGAAATAACATGGAAGGTCTGGCACAATTATTACCGAACCTGGCGCTCGGATTCCAGACGGCGGTATCACTGCAGAACCTCGGCTACTGTTTCGTCGGCGTATTTCTGGGCACGATAGTCGGGGTGCTACCGGGCATCGGGCCGCTCGCCGCCATCGCGATGCTGCTGCCGGCGACCTTCAATCTGCCGCCGGTCGGAGCGCTGATCATGCTGGCCGGGATTTATTACGGCACGCAGTACGGCGGGTCGACCACTGCGATTCTGGTCAAGTTGCCCGGCGAATCGGCTTCGGTAGTAACCTGTATCGATGGCTATGAAATGGCGAAACAGGGCCGTGCGGGGCCTGCGCTGGCGATTGCCGCGGTGGGCTCGTTTTTCGCCGGCACGGTATGCACGCTGATCATCGCACTCGCCGGTCCGCCGCTCGCAGAAATCGCGCTCAAGTTCGGTGCGCCCGAGTACTTTTCGCTGATGGTGATGGGCCTGATCGCGTCCGCAGTGCTCGCTCACGGTTCGCTGCTCAAGGCGATCGCGATGATTTTCCTGGGCCTGATCTTCGGCATCGTCGGCACCGACGTCAATTCCGGCATGTCGCGTTTCACTTTCGGCGCTTCGGGACTGGCCGATGGCCTGAGTTTCGTGGTGGTCGCGATGGGGTTGTTCGGCTTTGCCGAGATTCTTTCCAACCTCGGCAAGGGCAAGGAATCCGAAAACCGCGACCTGCTTACCAGCAAGATCCATGGCCTGATGCCGACTTGGTACGACATCAAGATTTCCCTCGGCGCGATTTTCCGCGGCACCGCGATCGGCGCGTTTTTTGGCACCTTGCCCGGTGCAGGCCCGACCATCAGCGCATTTTCGAGCTATGCCGTCGAGAAGAAGATGGCCAAGCATCCCGAAGCGTTCGGCAAGGGCGCGATCCAGGGCGTGGCGGGACCGGAGTCGGCCAACAACGCCGCGGCCCAGTGTGCGTTCATCCCGACGCTGACGCTCGGCATACCCGGCAGCGCCACCATGGCGCTGATGCTGGGCGCGCTGACGATCCAGGGCATCGCGCCCGGACCACAGGTAATGACGCAGCGCCCGGATCTGTTCTGGGGTCTGATCGTCAGCATGTGGATAGGCAACGGGATGCTGGTGATTCTCAATCTGCCCATGATCGGCCTCTGGGTCAAGCTGCTGCAGGTGCCGTACCGCTTCCTGTTTCCGGCGATCATGGTGTTCATGGCGATCGGCGTCTACAGCGTCAACAACCTCGACATGGATATTTATCTCACCATATTCTTCGGTCTGATGGGCTATGTGTTCGTGAAACTCAAGTGCGAGCCGGCGCCACTGATCCTGGCATTCGTGCTGGGGCCGCTGATGGAGGAGAATCTGAGGCGTGCGCTGCTCATTTCGCGCGGTGATCCGTCGGTATTCTTTACCCGTCCGATCAGTGCGGGTTTCCTGATCGCGACCATCCTGCTGCTGGTATTCATGATCATGCCGGCGGTGAGGAAGAAGCGCGAAGAAGTGCTCGAGGAAGAAGCGGCGGTGTAAGTTCATTCAAACCGCATCCTTGGCCGGTTAGGAGGCGGAAAACAACAAGAAAAAGCATGCGGCCGCCGCGTGCTTTTTCGACGAGGAGAAATGATGAAAAAGACTGTCCGCATTACTGCAATGGCGCTTGCCGCACTCTCGCTGTATGCTGCTTCCGCTGCGGTAAGCGCCCAGAGCCATTATCCGAGCAAACCGATCCGGCTGATCGTCGCGTTCCCGCCGGGCGGCTCCACCGATATCATCGCCCGCGTGGTGGGACAGCGGCTGGGCGAGCGCCTTGGCCAGCAGGTGGTGATCGACAATCGCGGCGGCGCCGGCGGCACGCTGGGCACGGAGATCGCCGCCAAGGCCAATCCCGACGGCTATACGCTCACCATGGGTACCACCAGCACTCACGTCATCGCACCCGCGGCTTACGGCAAACTCAAGTACGACGCCATCAGGGATTTCGAGCCGATCACGCTGGTGGCATCGACGCCGTATCTGCTGGTGGTACACCCGGGAGTCAAGGC
>JBKBXX010000052.1:0-23216 GCA_046313915.1 Burkholderiales bacterium
TCATGGCACCGAACAAGACGCTCGCCGCCCAGCTCTATTCGGAAATGCGCGAGTTTTTCCCCGATAATGCGGTGGAGTATTTCGTATCCTATTACGATTACTATCAGCCGGAAGCGTATGTACCGTCAAAAGACCTTTTCATCGAAAAGGATTCGAGCATCAACGAGCACATCGAGCAGATGCGGTTGTCCGCCACCAAGTCGCTGCTCGAGCGCAGGGATGTGATCATCGTAGCCACCGTGTCGGCGATCTACGGCATCGGCGACCCGGTCGATTATCATGGCATGATCCTGCATCTGCGCGACAGGGAAAAGCTGTCGCAGCGCGACGCAATCAAGCGGCTGACCGCGATGCAATACGAGAGAAATGAGCTGGATTTCCGGCGCGGCACGTTCCGCGTGCGCGGCGACGTGCTCGACATCTTCCCGGCCGAAAATTCGGAAACCGCGGTAAGGCTGACGCTGTTCGACGACGAGGTCGAAAGCATCCACATCTTCGATCCGCTGACCGGCCGGGTGCTGCAGCGCGTTGCGCGCTTCACCGTCTATCCGTCCAGCCATTACGTGACACCGCGTTCGACCACGCTGCGCGCCATCGAAGCGATCAAAGCCGAACTGCGCGAACGCATCGAATGGTTTCAGAGCCATAACAAGCTGATCGAGGCGCAGCGTATCGAGCAGCGCACGCGCTTCGATCTCGAGATGCTCAACGAAATGGGTTTCTGCAAAGGCATCGAAAACTACTCGCGCCATCTGTCGGGGCGCCAGCCCGGAGAGCCGCCGCCGACGCTGATCGACTATCTGCCGCCCGATGCACTGATGTTCATCGACGAGAGTCACGTCACCATACCGCAGATCGGCGGCATGTACCGCGGTGACCGGGCGCGCAAGGAAAATCTGGTCGACTATGGCTTCCGTCTGCCTTCGGCGCTCGACAACCGGCCGCTGCGCTTCGACGAGTTCGAGAAAGTCATGCGCCGCACCATTTTCGTCTCGGCCACGCCCGCCGATTACGAAAAGCGGCATCAGGCACAGGTGGCGGAGCAGGTGGTGAGGCCGACCGGGCTCGTCGATCCGCGCCTCGAGGTGCGCCCGGCAGCGAGCCAGGTCGACGATTTGCTGTCGGAAATCAACGCGCGCATCAAGAGCGGCGAACGCGTGCTGGTGACCACGCTCACCAAGCGCATGGCCGAGGATCTCACCGATTATCTGTCCGAACATGGCATCAAGGTGCGCTATCTGCACTCCGATATCGAAACCGTGGAGCGCGTCGAAATCATCCGCGATCTGCGGCTGGGGAAATTCGACGTGCTGGTCGGCATCAATCTGCTGCGCGAGGGACTGGACATTCCCGAAGTATCGCTGGTGGCCATACTCGACGCCGACAAGGAAGGGTTCCTGCGTTCCGAGCGGTCGCTGATCCAGACCATCGGCCGCGCGGCGCGCCACATCAACGGCACCGCCATTCTCTATGCCGACAGGATCACCGATTCGATGCGGCGCGCGATCGACGAAACCGAGCGCCGGCGCGCCAAGCAGATTGCCTACAACAGGCGCCACGGCATCACGCCCCAAGGCATCGTCAAGCGCGTCCGGGACATCATCGACGGCGTCTACGACCAGGAAAGCGCGCGCCAGGAACTCAAGGCGGTGCAAAGCCGGGCGCGCTACGATGCGATGAACGAAAAAGACCTCGCGCGGGAGCTCAAACGCCTCGAGAAGGAAATGCTCGACTGCGCGAGAAATCTCGAATTCGAGCGCGCCGCCCAGCTGCGCGACCAGCTCAAGGCGCTGAAACAGCGCTTGTTCCTGAGCGCGACGTGAGCACGCAGCTCAAAGTCCTGTTCGTCTGCATGGGCAACATCTGCCGCTCGCCGACCGCCGAGGCGGTGTTCGCGCATCACGTCGCGCAAGCCGGCTTGTCGCAGCAGGTGGTGGCCGATTCAGCGGGGACCCATGACTATCATGTCGGCAATCCGCCGGATGAGCGTGCCCAGCAGGCTGCGCGGCGTCGCGGTTACGACATGAGCTCGTTGCGTGCGCGCCAGGTCGGTGTCAGCGATTTTGCCGAATTCGATTACGTGCTGGCCATGGACGAGCACAACTACCATTTGCTGAAAGCCGCGTGTCCGCCGCAGTATATTAATAAGATATTGTTTTTAATGGATTTTTATACCAAAGGCGAGCGCCGCGACGTGCCCGATCCCTATTACGGCGGACCGCAAGGTTTCGAACACGTGCTCGACCTGGTGGAAGATGCGGCGCAGGGTCTGCTGCGCCACATCCGGGAGAAGCTGGAAGCCTAAACCGCCGTTGCCGGTTGCCCGGAACGGGTGGCGTCCTGCTAGGCGACGATCGCGGCATCGGCGGCGCCTGCCGTTTTGCGCGTTTCGACCTGAACCAGCGGTTCATCGCTCAGCGGCGGCAGCGGCGGACGCACCCGCTTTACTCGCAGCGTAGCGGGTCGTTGCGCCTGCATCCGGGCGAGCGCAGCCTGTCGTTTTTCAGGATCGGTTTCGACCTGGATCAAATCCGAAGGCCGCTCGAACCGTGGTGGCGGCGCGGTCTCGCGCAGCGCTGCTTGAGCCGCGGACGGTTCCGGCGCGACGAATTCTCGCACCTGCTCGCCAGCCATCGCCGGCGCCGCCGCTTCAGGCGTGGCAGGCACTTGTTCGACCGCTTGCAGCGGCGCCTGCTGCGGCTGTCGTTCCTCGTGTGGCTCGACTGCCACGACAGTGGTCGCTGCAGCTTCCGGGAACAGCGCAGACTGGATCATTGGCGTGCCGGTCTCGGCAGCAGCGGGCGGCGCCCCATTTTCGGCGGCAGCCGCGGGCAGCGGCGCTGGCGTGATGGTCATTTCAACGACTTCCGCCTGCGGTTGTTCAGTTCCGGTCGCGGAACGCTGCTCATGGCGGTCGCGACCACCGCGGCGCCGACGGCGGCCGCGTCCTTCGCCATGCTCGCGCGGTGTCTGCGGTTGCTCCTGTCCGGCTGCCACCGCAGGAGCTGCTGCTGCAGACTCTGCGGTCGATTCGGCCTGAGCCGGCTCGCGCGGCGGACGCTGTTTTTGCGGCAGTGCGCCATCATGGCGTCTCGTTTCCTGGCGGCGCGTCTCCGTCCGCTCCTGCTCGCCGCCTCGCCGGCGCTGGTCGCGCTCGCGCCGTGGTTCTGCCTGCGCGGCTTCGGGGCGCTGGCGCGGAGTTTCCTGCGGTGCCTGACCGCGCTCGCGCCTGCCACCTTCGCGCCGTCCGCCTTCCCGCGAACCGCTGTCGCGGCGGCCGTGCGTGGCGGGCCGTGCCGCAGGCCGCGCCGCCGCTTCGGCGGCGACAGGCGCAGCCGGCTTGCGCTTGAACCAGCTGAAAATCTTGCTGATGATCGAAGTCTCTCCCGGCTGCGCTGCGGGCTGCGCCGCTGCGGTTTCCCTCGGAGACGGCGCCGGTTGCTGGGGCGTGATGCCTTTTACCGCGGCTTCCTGGCGCGGCGCAGCGGTTTCCTGCGTTGTGCCCGGCAGTTTTTCTTCTTCCGCCGGCATCTCGACCATGTTGTAGCTCGCCGGCAGCGGTTCGCTCTGGTTGAGGTCGTCGTGGCGCAGACGCGTGACCGAGTAATTGGGCGTTTCAAGATGAATGTTGGGGATCAGTACCACCGATACGCGGTGGCGCGACTCGATCAGCTGCAAATCGACGCGCTTTTCGTTGAGCAGGAAAGTCGCGACATCGACCGGAACCTGGGCGTGCACCGCCGCGGTATTGTCTTTCATCGCCTCCTCCTGGAGGATGCGCAGAATGTGCAGCGCAGTCGATTCGGTGCCGCGGATGTGGCCGGTGCCGTGGCAACGCGGGCAGGGGATATAGCTGGTCTCGCCGATCGAGGGGCGCAGGCGCTGGCGCGAAAGCTCCATCAGTCCGAAACGCGAGATTTTGCCGATCTGCACCCGCGCCCGATCGTATTTGAGTGCATCGCGCAGGCGGTTCTCGACTTCGCGCTGGTTGCGGGCGGATTCCATGTCGATGAAGTCGATCACGATCAGGCCGCCCAGATCGCGCAGGCGCAGCTGACGCGCGATTTCATCGGCGGCTTCGAGATTGGTGCGCAGCGCCGTCTCTTCGATGTCGGCGCCGCGGGTGGCCCGCGCCGAGTTGACGTCGATCGCCACCAGCGCTTCGGTATGATCGATCACCACTGCGCCGCCCGAGGGCAGATTGACCGAACGCGAGTAGGCGGATTCGATCTGATGCTCGATCTGGAAGCGCGAGAACAGCGGCACGTCGTCCTTGTAGAGTTTCACACGGTTGACGTTGTTGGGCATCACATGACTCATGAACTGACGAGCCTGTTCATAAATCGCTTCAGTGTCGATCAGGATTTCGCCGATGTCCTGATGGAAGTAATCGCGGATGGCGCGAATCACTAGGCTCGATTCCTGGTAGATCAGGAATGCGCCGCTTTGCTGGTTGGCTGCATCCTCGATCGCATGCCACAGCTGCAGCAGATAATTCAAATCCCAGTTGAGTTCCTCGACGCTGCGGCCGATGCCGGCGGTGCGGGCGATGACGCTCATGCCCTGCGGCACTTCGAGCTGGGAAATTGCATCGCGCAGTTCATTGCGCTCTTCACCTTCGATGCGGCGCGAAACGCCGCCACCGCGCGGATTGTTCGGCATCAGCACCAGATAACGGCCGGCAAGGCTGATGAAGGTGGTCAACGCCGCTCCCTTGTTGCCGCGCTCATCCTTGTCAACCTGGACGATGACTTCTTGGCCTTCTTTCAGCGCGTCCTGGATGCGGGCGCGATTGACGTCTATGCCGGGCTTGAAATAGCTGCGTGCGACTTCCTTGAAAGGCAGAAAGCCGTGGCGTTCGCTGCCGTAATCGACGAAAGCGGCTTCGAGGCTGGGCTCGATGCGGGTGATGACTCCCTTGTAGATGTTACCTTTGCGCTGTTCCTTGCTGGAAGATTCGATGTCGAGGTCTATCAGTTTCTGACCATCGACGATGGCGACGCGCAGCTCTTCGGCTTGCGTCGCATTGAACAACATGCGTTTCATTTTTTTCTCCCGCGCTCAGACAACACGGGACAGGCACGGCTGCCGCCGACCGCTTCATCGAGCGGGCGCGGGCAATTCGGTCACTTGCACGAAGCGAATGGCATGCAGTGGAAGATGGACCATATGACCGTTCGAATGCGGATTTTGCAGTGTGCCGTTCCAGAATCCGCGCCTTGCGCGAATCCGAAAATATTCAAAAAGTGTCTTGAGCGCGTAAATCGTCTAGTATCGCTACTTGGCGTGGTGAGCGATATTAACCAACCCAGTCCGGCCCCCGGTGGCGGTGCATTGTTTACACTACGCAGTCTGACCACTTCGGCCGTCCGTGCAACCCAGCCCTGACGATGATGCTTTTCGAGTCCTGCGATGGTGCCATTTATGCAGGCCGCACCATGATGTGTCCACGCGTCCGAGTCTGGTGCACATCGGTCACGGATGTCCATCGTCCATCCGCCGCAAACTCTGGACGCAAGCTGATATTTCGAAGAATAGCATAAACAAATGAAAGGGTTAAGTAAAGATTCGGCATCCTGGCACGAAGTCGGCGAGGACGAGGCCGGCCAGCGCATCGACAACTACCTGACCAAGTTGATGAAAGGGGTGCCCAAAAGCCACGTCTACCGCATCCTCCGCAGCGGAGAAATCAGGGTCAACAGCAGCCGGGTGGGGCCTGAATACCGCCTGCGGCCAGGCGACCGGCTGCGCATTCCCCCCGTGCGCGTGGCGGCGCGCGCACCGCGCGCCGCCCCCCCTGCTGCGGGCCGGCTGGCGGCGCACGTGCTGTACGAGGACGAAGTGCTGATGGTGCTCGACAAGCCGGCGGGGCTCGCGGTCCACGGCGGCAGCGGCATCAGCCACGGCGTGGTCGAAGAGCTGCGCCACGGGCGCCCGCCGGGTGTTTTTCTCGAACTCGTTCACCGCCTCGATCGCGACACCTCGGGCGTGCTGCTGCTCGCCAAGAAACGCTCGGCGCTGACTGCCTTGCACGAGCAGTTGCGAAACGGCCGCGTGCAGAAATTCTACCTGGTGCTGGTCAAAGGGGCGTGGCGCGATCAAAAGCGTAGCGTGAAACTGCCGCTCAACAAATACGTACTGGCCTCGGGCGAGCGTCGCGTCAGCGTCAGCGGCGAGGGGGTGCCGTCGCACACGGTTTTCAGACTCAAGAAAGCGTGGGACGAATTCAGCCTCCTCGAGGCGGAACTGAAAACCGGCCGCACCCATCAAATCCGGGTGCACCTCGCACATCTGGGCTATCCGATCGCAGGCGATGACAAATATGGGGATTTTGTGCTCAACAAGACCTTGGCGAAGCGGGGATTGAAACGCATGTTTCTGCACGCGTGCAAAGTCACCATCGAACACCCCCGTAGCGGAGAGCGCATGACGTTCGAGGCGCCGCTGCCGCCGCAATTGCAGTCCTTTCTCGACCGCCTCGACCACGATGCCGCAGCGCTTTGATCTGCTGGTTTTCGACTGGGACGGGACGCTGATGGATTCGGCGGGTGCGATCGTCGCGTCATTGCGGGCCGCATGCCGCGATCTCGGCTTGCCCGTGCCTGCGGAGCAACAGGCGCGTTTCGTCATCGGTCTCGGCCTGAACGATGCCATGGAGCATATCCTGCCAGGGCTCGAGGCCGGCGAGTACCCGAAGGTGGTCGATCGCTACCGTCATCATTACCTGCTGCGCGACAGCACCACCACGCTTTTCCCGGCTGCGGCGCAAACCGTCAGGGAACTGCACGCCAGCGGTTTCATGCTCGCCGTCGCCACCGGCAAGAGCCGGCGCGGCCTCGACCGCGCGCTCGAAGCAACGGGTTTGACGCCTTATTTCCATGCCACGCGCTGCGCCGATGAAGGTTTTTCCAAGCCCCATCCCGGCATGCTGGAAGAGCTGATGGCCGAACTGGGCGCGGAAAGAGGCAGGACATTGATGATAGGTGACACCACGCACGACATGGCGATGGCGAAAAATGCCGGCGTGGCGCGGCTCGCGGCGGCATACGGCGCCCATCCCAGAACCGAACTGCTGCCTTATGAGCCGCTCGCCTGTGTCGACGGCTTCGAAGATCTGCGTCTGTGGCTGATGCGGCACGCGTGAGTTGCGCCGGTGGTGCGCACGCCCGGGCCGGCACGCCCGGCGGAGAGGGGGATTTTCCGCCCGTTGCGGGCTATACTTGAAACCCGTATCGTGCGATTTGCCAAGCCGGCAGTGGTGAGCGGCAAAAAACCGTGCCGGTCGAATCAATGAATGAAAGCGGAATGAAACATGGCTGAATCAGGGCCGGGCAGCTCCGGCGACAACTGGGATCGTCAGGTTCTCGAAAAAGTGGCGCTGGCGGCGGTCGAAGAGCAACGGCGCGCGCGGCGCTGGGGCATTCTTTTCAAATTACTGCTGTTCGTCTATCTGTTTGCGCTGCTGTTCGTCGGCATGGGCTGGCTGGGAAAAAAGGAGGCGCTGCCCGGCAAGCACACTGCGCTGATCGAGATCCGCGGCGTGATCGCAGCCGGAGGCACTGCCAGCGCCGAAAACGTCATGAGCGGGCTGCAGGAAGCTTTCAAGGACAAAAATACGCAAGGCGTGGTCCTGCGCATCAATAGTCCCGGCGGCAGCCCGGTGCAGGCCGGCTACATCAACGACGAGATCAGGCGCTTGCGCGCCCAGTATCCCAAAATCCCGCTTTACGCGGTGGTGGAGGACATTTGCGCATCGGGCGGCTATTACGTCGCGGTCGCAGCCGACAAGATCTACGTCGACAAGGCAAGCATCATCGGTTCGATCGGTGTGCTGATGGACGGGTTCGGCTTCACCGGCCTCATGGACAAGCTCGGCATCGAGCGGCGGTTGCTGGCGGCAGGGGAAAACAAGGGTTTTCTCGATCCGTTTTCGCCGATCCGCGAATCGCAGAAGGAGTATGCCGAAAGCATGCTCAACGACATTCACCAGCAATTCATCAGTGTGGTACGACAGGGACGTGGCAACCGGCTCAAGGAAACGCCGGAAATGTTTTCCGGACTGCTGTGGATCGGGCAGAAGAGCATCGAGCTCGGGCTTGCCGACGCCATCGGCAGCGTCGAGTATGTGGCGCGCGAAGTGATCAAGGCCGAAGACATCGTCGACTTCACGCCGCGCGAAAACATCGCCGAACGTCTCGCCCGCAAATTCGGCACCGCGATGGCGGAAACCCTGGTGCGTCTGGCCGGCTTCAACGCCGCACCGCGTTAGGCCGTGCCGCGGTAGAGCAGAAAGACCGTCGGCCGCCGGTTGATGTCGGGCGGGTTTTTTTTCCACGCGGCGATTCTGCGGGTCGCTATCGTTTCGGTCGCGAGCGTGATATCGGTGGCCAGGCAAAGCAGCGTATCCGCATTGCAGGTTTCGAGCATTGCCTGCAGCACGGCCTGGTTGCGGTATGGTGCCTCGATGAAAATCTGGGTTGCGTCCTGCTGTTCTGCCAAGCGTTCCAGTTCCAGCAGCTTGGTTTTTCTCGCCGCCTTGTCCACCGGCAGATAGCCATGGAAGGCAAACCGCTGGCCGTTCATTCCCGAGGCCATCAGCGCGAGCAGCACCGCTGACGGGCCGACCAGGGGCACGACACGGATGCCGTGTTCGTGGGCGAGGCGCACCAGCGCCGCGCCGGGATCGGCGACCGCGGGACAGCCTGCTTCCGCGAGCAGACCGCAATCCTTTCCTTCGCGCAGCGGCGTCAGAAGCTGCGGCAGTTGCGTGTCGGGAGTGTGTTCGTTCAAGGTCCGGATATCGGCGGTGGCAAGGGCGTGGGGATATCCCGCTGCCTTCAGGAACTGGCGCGCCGTTTTGGGATTTTCGGCAATGAAATGCCTGAGGCCGTATAGGGTTTGCAACAGCGCGCCGCTCAGGACCGCCGGCGTATCCTCACCGCCGAGTCCGACCGGCATCAGATAAAGCCTGCCCGCTGCGCCGCTCATGACGGGATGACCTCGACGCCTTCATTGAGGAGCATCGTGGTGAGCGCGATCAGGGGCAGCCCGATCAGTGCGCTCGGGTCCGCGCTTTCGATGCGCTCGACCAAGGCGATTCCCAAGCCTTCGATTTTGGCGCTGCCGGCGCAATCGTAAGGCCGTTCGGCGTGCAAATAGCGTTCGATCTGCGCATCGCTAAAATCACGGAAAAAAACGATGGTGGGCACGTTTTCGAGCTGCTTTCTGGCGGCTGCCGGATTGAACAGGCACAGCGCGGTGTGAAAAACCACGCTTTGGCCGCGCAGTGCCCGCAGTTGCGTGACGGCGGCGGCGTGGCTGCCGGGTTTACCGAGTTTTTCCTCCCCCAGCACCGCCACCTGATCGGAACCGATGATCAGGGCATCGCGATGGACGGCCGCGACGGCGGCCGCCTTGACTTCGGCCAGGCGCAAGGCCGTCGCGGCAGGCGCTTCTCCCGGCAGCGCCGTTTCCTCGACGCAGGGCGCGACAGCCCTGAATGGCAATCGCAACCGTTCGAGAAGCGCGCGGCGATAAGCCGAAGTCGAGGCGAGAACGAGGGATGGCACGATCAAATGAGGGGTGCGATTGCCAAAATTCTGAAAATTCCCGCTAAGTGCCCGCCAAATCTGGGTTTTTACGCCATGCTGCACTTTGACAGGAAAGCGCAAAAATACTATCATGCGCGGCTTATGTCTGAACAGGCTGTGATCGATAGCCGGGAGTTTTCGCGGAGCGGGCAGGAATTGCGCCGTACATTGCCGGTAAGCGGTCTGGCACGTCTGCAGGACTGCCTGTACGACGACGCAGGCAACATCGAGTTCGTGATAAGAGGCGGCCGCGACGAGGAAATGCGGCTGGTTCTCAGACTGCAGATCGACGGTCCGCTGCACTTGCGATGCCAGCGGTGTCTGGGGCGGCTGGATTATCCGCTGCATCTGACGAATACGCTGCGACTGGTGGAAAAGGGCGAGAAGCTGGACGAAACGCTGATCGACCCCGAGGATGACGACTGCGTGGAGGCCAGCGACGAGCTGGATGTCCTGGCGCTGGTGGAAGACGAGATCTTGCTGAGCCTGCCGTTTTCGCCGCGGCACGAGGAGGCCTGCTGTGGCATTTTGCCGCAAGGCCCCGGGTGGGACGCGGCCAAGTCTGGCGCTTTTGCAAAGCTCGCCGGGCTGAAAAAGGCTTGAGAAGCAAACAAATTTTAAGGAGCATCCGAAATGGCAGTTCAACAGAACAAGAAGTCCCCGTCGAAACGCGGCATGCACCGTTCGCACGACTTCCTGACGAACCCTCCGCTGGCGGTCGAACCGACCACCGGCGAGGTGCATCTGCGTCATCACATCAGCCCGAACGGCTATTACCGCGGCAAGAAAGTCATCAAGGCCAAGGACGAGTAATCATCGTCCGGTTTTGCCAGGCCAGATCATTAAAATACCGCATCGACGCCCGACAAGAACCATAAAGGGTGTCCGAGAGGAGGCTTGCCGATAGTGGTGACCGTTGCCATCGATTGCATGGGTGGCGATCACGGCGCGCATGTCACGGTGCCGGCGGCGCTCGATTATCTGGGGCGCGATCCGCAGTCTTCGTTCATCCTGGTCGGATTGGAAGACAAAATCGAGGCCGAGCTCGGGCGGCGCCGTGTTGCGCCGGGGCCGCGGCTGCGGATCCGGCACGCGAGCGAAATCGTGGCCATGGACGAACAGCCCGCGGCCGCCTTGCGCGGCAAGAAGGATTCCTCGATGCGCGTCGCGGTCGATCTGGTCAAGAACGGCGAAGCGCAGGCCTGCGTCAGCGCCGGCAATACCGGTGCCCTGATGGCAATTTCGCGTTTTGTGCTCAAGACGCTGCCCGGCATAGACCGGCCGGCGATCGTGAGCATCCTGCCGACCCTAAAAGGCCATACCTACATGCTCGATCTGGGCGCCAACGTCGACTGCACCGCGCAGCATTTGCTGCAATTCGGCATCATGGGGGCGGAACTGGTGGCCTCGGTAGAGCGCCGCGACCGTCCCACGGTGGGGTTGCTCAATATCGGCGAAGAAGACATTAAAGGCAACGAGGTGGTGAAAAATGCCGCAGCGCTGCTGCGCGCCAGCGGCCTCAATTTTTACGGCAACATCGAAGGCGACGATATCTACAAAGGCACCACCGATGTCGTGGTGTGCGACGGTTTCGTCGGCAATGTCGCCCTCAAGACTTCGGAGGGGCTGGCACAGATGCTGGCAACTTATCTGCGCGAGGAATTCAGGCGCAATCCCTTCACCCGCCTGGCGGGGTTGATCGCGCTGCCCGTGCTCAATGCTTTCAAGCGCCGCGTCGATCATCGCTGTTACAACGGAGCAAGCCTGCTCGGGCTGCGCGGCATCGTGATCAAAAGCCATGGTTCCGCCGATGCTTACGCGTTCGGCTTCGCGATCCAGCGCGCGGTCGAAGAGGCCAGCACGGGGGTGCTCGCGCACATCAGTGAACGCATGTCCAATTTTCAGGCTACTGCGGCATGACCATCTATTCCCGCATCGCAGGCACCGGCAGCTATCTGCCGGAAAAAATCCTGACCAATAGCAACCTCGAGCGTACCGTCGACACCTCGGACGAGTGGATATTCACGCGCACCGGGATACGCGAACGGCATATCGCTGCCGAGAACGAAACGACCAGCGATCTCGCGCTCAACGCCTCCCGTCGCGCCATCGAGGCGGCAGGCATCACGCCGCAGGACATCGGACTGCTGGTGGTGGCGACCACCACCCCCGACATGATATTCCCCAGTACTGCGTGCATATTGCAGTCCAAACTCGGCATCAAGGGCAGCCCGGCGTTCGACGTGCAGGCGGTATGCAGCGGCTTCATCTACGGGCTCACCATCGCGGACCAGTTCATGAAAACCGGCCAGTATGAGCACATCCTGGTGGTCGGCGCCGAAATCTATTCGCGCATCCTCGACTGGAACGATCGCGGCACCTGCGTGCTGTTCGGCGACGGCGCCGGTGCGGTGGTGCTGAGGAAAAGCGCCATTCCCGGCATCCTGTCCAGCCATCTGCACGCCGACGGCAGCTATGCCGGCGTGCTTTCGGTTCCGGGAACGGTTTGCGGCGGCAAGGTGAGCGGCCGGCCGCTGCTGCAGATGGAGGGCAGTACCGTTTTCAAATTTGCCGTCAAGGCGCTGGGCGAGGTCGCGGAGGAGGCGCTTGCCGCCAACAACCTGCAAAAGTCCGACATCGACTGGCTGGTTCCGCACCAGGCCAACATCCGCATCATTCAGGCCACCGCAAAAAAACTCGGCCTGAGCATGGAGAAAGTAGTGACCACGGTGGAACGCCATGCGAATACTTCGGCAGCGTCGGTGCCGCTCGCGCTTGACGAAGCGGTGCGCGACGGACGCATTCATGCCGGGCAGCGCGTCCTGCTCGAAGGCATGGGCGGAGGCTTTACTTGGGGCGCCGTGCTGCTCGAGTGGTAGGGGGATGACAATGAAATTCGCTTTGGTATTTCCGGGGCAGGGCTCCCAGAGCGTGGGCATGATGCAGCCGTTCGCCGGCTCCAGAACCGTGCGGGACACTTTTGCCGAAGCTTCGGAGGCGCTGGGCCAGGATTTGTGGAAGCTCGTCGCCGAAGGGCCGGCGGAAGAACTCAATTCGACGGTCAATACCCAACCGGTGATGCTCACTGCCGGTTACGCCGTTTACCGCGCCTGGCGCGAGGCCGGTGGTGCCGAACCGGCCATGGTCGCCGGCCACAGTCTGGGCGAATACACGGCGCTGGTCGCGGCCGGCGTGATCGCTTTTCGCGATGCCGTTCCGCTGGTGCGATTTCGCGCCCAGGCGATGCAGGAAGCCGTGCCCAAAGGCAGCGGCGCGATGGCGGCGATACTCGGCCTCGACGACGATGCGGTACGCGCCGCCTGCGACGAAGCGGCGCAAGGCGAGGTCGTCGAGCCGGTCAATTTCAATGCCCCCAGCCAGGTCGTGATCGCCGGCCACAAGGCGGCGGTCGAACGCGGCGCCGAAGCCGCCAAGGCGCGGGGCGCCAAGCGCGCGATGATGCTGCCGGTGAGCGCGCCATTCCATTCCTCGCTGCTGCAGCCCGCCGCCGAGCGGCTCGCCGGCTATCTGCAGAAAATCACCTTCAACGCGCCGCGCATTCCGGTGATCAACAATGTCGATGTCGCGATCGTCAGCGAACCCGACAAGATCAAGCAAGCGCTGGCGCGCCAGGCGTGCTGCCCGGTGCGCTGGGTGGAAGTCGTCCGGCGCATGGCTGCGGCCGGCGTCACTCACATCGCCGAGTGCGGTCCGGGTAAGGTTCTGGCCGGCCTCACCAAGCGCATCGACGGCAATTTGCAGGGGCTCGCGATCGTCGATCCGCAATCCCTCGAACAAGCGGTGCAGGCGCTGAAATGAACCTGCTCGAAAACAAGGTCGCACTCGTCACCGGCGCTTCGCGCGGCATAGGCAGCGCGATTGCGCTCGAACTCGGCAAGCTGGGCGCGGCGGTGATCGGCACCGCGACCACTGCCGCCGGCGCCGAAAACATCAGTCGCAGTCTTGCCGCTGCCGGCATCGCGGGACGCGGCGCGGCCATGAACGTCAACGATGCCGCCCAGGTGGAGGCGGTCCTGGACGAGATCCAGAAGCAGTTCGGCGATGTCGTCATCCTCGTCAACAACGCCGGCATCACCCGCGACAATCTGCTGTTGCGCATGAAAGACGAGGAATGGGACGACATCATGGCGACCAATCTGAAGTCGGTATTCCGTCTGTCGAAGCTGGTGTTGCGCGGCATGATCAAGGCGCGCTACGGGCGCATCATCAACATCACTTCGGTGGTGGGCGCAACGGGAAACGCGGGCCAGACCAACTATGCAGCGGCGAAATCGGGCGTCGTCGGTTTCTCCAAATCACTGGCGCGTGAAGTGGGCAGCCGCAATATCACCGTCAATTGCATCGCGCCCGGCTTCATCGACACCGACATGACGCGCGCGCTGTCGCCGGAACAGCGCGATGCGCTGATCAAACAGATTCCGCTGGGGCGCCTCGGCGCAGCCGGCGATGTCGCGGCCGCGGCCGCGTTTCTGGCTTCGCCGGGGGCGGCTTACATCACCGGCTGCACGCTGCACGTGAACGGCGGCATGCATATGGATTAGCATTGATTTCTAAACGCTTTTTATCCGGCGAATATGGTAAAATCCGCGCCTGGTTCGCACTGAAATACGGCAGCAGGCAAAATCAGGTTCAACATATTGATTATCAAGCAAGAGGAAAGGGGACGTTAATGGAAAACATCGAGCAACGAGTCAAGAAAATTGTTGCCGAGCAACTGGGCGTGAACGAGGCAGACGTCAAAAACGAGTCGTCGTTCGTCAACGACCTCGGAGCCGATTCGCTCGACACGGTTGAACTGGTCATGGCGCTCGAAGAAGAATTCGAGACCGAGATCCCCGACGAAGATGCCGAGAAAATCACCACCGTGCAGCAGGCCATCGATTACATCAAGGCGCATCAGAAATCCTGAGTGCCACTGCCGCCTGGGGCGCAATGGGCAGATAGCGCGAATCTCCTTCACGCAGACCGCTATCCGGCTGCCATGACGACTTTGCGGCGCCAGGCCGCCGCACCAACCGAGCTATTGATTCCATGTCCAGTTCCACCCAACGCAGAGTAGTCGTCACCGGCCTGGGCATCGTTTCACCCGTCGGCATCGGGGTGAGCGAGGCCTGGTCCAATATCGTTGCCGGCCGGTCCGGGATCGGCCGCATCACCCGCTTCGATGCCTCGTCGTACTCCGCCCAGATCGCGGGCGAAGTGAAAGGTTTCGACGCCACCCGCTATCTGCCGGCAAAAGAAGCGCGCCGCTTCGACATTTTCATCCACTACGGACTGGCGGCCGCGATCGAGGCGCTCCAGGACTCCGGCCTCGATCTCGAACGCGAGAACCTCGAGCAGATTGGCGTTTGCATCGGCTCCGGTATCGGCGGGTTGCCGCTGATCGAGGAAACCCACAATGCGATGCTCGCCGGAGGGCCGCGCAAGATTTCACCGTTTTTCGTCCCCGGTTCCATCATCAACCTGATTTCGGGCCAGTTTTCGATCATGTACGGCCTCAAAGGGCCGAACCTGGCCGTAGTCACGGCCTGCACCACGGCCAATCACAGCATCGGCGAAGCCGGCCGCATCATCGAATATGGCGACGCCGATGTCATGATCGCCGGCGGCGCCGAATCCTGCGTTTCGCCGCTCGGCGTTGGCGGTTTTTGTGCCGCGCGCGCGCTGTCGGGACGCAATGACGATCCGGCCGCCGCCAGCCGGCCATGGGACAAGGACCGCGACGGCTTCGTGCTGGGCGAAGGCGCCGGAGTGCTGGTGCTCGAGGAATACGAGCACGCCAAAGCGCGCGGCGCACGCATTTACTGCGAACTCGCCGGCTACGGCATGAGCGCCGATGCCCACCACATCACGGCGCCATGCGAGGACGGCGCTGGCGCAGTACGTTGCATGACCAATGCCATGCGCAATGCCGGCATCAATCGCGAACAGGTCGACTACATCAATGCCCATGGCACTTCCACGCCGCTCGGCGACATCGCCGAAACCGTTGCCGTCAAACGCTGCTTCGAAAACCATGCGAGGAAACTGGCGATCAGTTCGACCAAATCCATGACCGGCCATCTGCTGGGCGCTGCCGGCGGTGTCGAAGCGGTGTTCTCGGTGCTGGCGATTCGCGACCAGGTTGCGCCACCCACCATCAACCTGCACGACCAGGATCCCCAGTGCGATCTCGACTATGTGCCGAACAGCGCGCGCCAGATGAGAATCGGTGTCGTGCTGTCGAATTCCTTCGGCTTCGGTGGCACCAACGGCAGCCTGGTGTTCAGTAAGATCTGATTGCCGTCGCAACTGCGACGCAGTTGCAACAGAGCATCCGCGCATGATTCTGGTCAACGGCGTGCCTTCCGACGTCATCGCCGTCACCGATCGCGGACTGGCTTACGGCGACGGCGTGTTCCGCACCCTGGCGGTGCGCGGCGGCAGGCCGCGACACTGGCAGCGTCACTATGCGCGACTGCGCGACGACTGTCGCGCGCTGGGAATCGTGTGCCCCGATGCCGCGACCCTGCTTGCGGAAGTAATCCACGCCGTAGCGGACGAAACGGACTGCGCGGTCCGCATCACCGTTACCTGCGGCCCGGGCGAACGCGGTTATGCCCGGCCCGCGGCGGCGCATCCGACGCGCATCGTCATGAGCTCACCGCTGCCGCAGCCTGCGGCCGATCAGGGCGTGCACGGTGTCAAAGTCCATCTCTGCGCTTTACGGCTCGGATTTCAACCGGCGCTGGCGGGAATCAAGCATCTGAACCGGCTGGAAAACGTTCTGGCGCGCACGGAATGGAACGACCCCGCGATTGCCGAAGGACTGCTGCTCGATCCCGAAGGCAATGCAATCGAAGGCACCATGAGCAATCTTTTCATCGTCGAACGCGGCCGCGATTTGGCCACACCGAGTCTTGCACGCTGTGGCGTTGCCGGCGTGACGCGGGAAATCATCATCGGGCGCGCACGGCGGCATGGTGTGGCGTGCGAGGTGGGAGATATCCTCCTGGAACGCCTGCTGCGGGCGGACGAAGTATTCCTGGTCAACAGTCTGATTGGCGTGTGGCAGGTGAGGGAACTTGCCGGCAGAAACTGGGCGCAGGGAACTTTTGCTGTCCGGGCGAGACACTGGCTCGATGAAGAAAGCGACTGAGCGCCGCCTGCGATTGCTGCTGCTCGCCGTGGCAGCAGGAATTTTTCTCGCTGCCGGGAGTTTCGTGCTCTATGTCCATCTCGAATTCAAGCCGGCGCGGCTGCCGTTGCAATTCGATCTCAGGACCGGCAGCAGTCTCAAGAGCGCGGCGCAGCAGATGAGCGCCGCCGGTGTGCTGGAAAGCCCCGCGGCATTCGTCCTCATGGCGCGGCTGCTCGGCGCAGCCGGCAAGGTCAAGGCCGGCAATTACGAAGTGAGCCAGCCGATCTCACCGCTCGATCTGTTGCGCAAAATCACCGAAGGCGACTATACCCAGTCTGCGGTCACTTTCGTCGAAGGCTGGACGTTCCGCCAGATCCGCAAGCTGCTCGACGAGCACCCTGGCGTGAAACACGACACCCGCGGTCTCAGTGAAAGCGAAATCCTCGAACGGCTCGGGCTCGAGCAGCCGTCTGCGGAAGGCTGGTTTTTCCCCGATACCTACTATTTCAGCAGCGGCGCGAGCGATCTCGCACTGCTGCGGCGGGCGCTGCGTCTGATGCAGTCGCATCTGGCCGCCCGCTGGGAGACGCGCGCCGCCGGTCTGCCACTCAGGACGCCGTACGAAGCGCTGATCCTTGCTTCCATCGTCGAGAAGGAAACCGGCAAGGCGGCGGAGCGGCCGTTGGTCGCCGCGGTGTTCATCAACCGGCTGCGCATCGGCATGCGGCTGCAGAGCGACCCGACGGTCATCTACGGCCTGGGAGAGCGTTTCGACGGCGATCTGCGCAAGCGCGATCTGCTGGCCGACACGCCGTACAATACCTACACCCGCGCCGGGCTGCCGCCGACGCCGATTGCCATGCCCGGCCTTGCCGCGCTCGACGCTGCGCTCGATCCGCCGCCGTACAATTATCTGTACTTTGTTTCCCGCGGCGACGGCAGCTCCCATTTTTCGCGCTCGCTGGAAGAGCACGAGCGCGCCGTGACAAAATATCAAAAATCGGGACATCGCTGACATGCGAGGTAGATTCGTCACCCTCGAAGGCATAGACGGCGCCGGCAAGAGCACCCATCTCGACTGGCTCGCGGCGTACCTGGAAAAGCGCGGCATCCCCGCCCGGGTGACGCGCGAGCCGGGCGGCACCGAGATCGGCGAAAAATTGCGGCAGCTGCTGCTCGATCGCCACCAGAAGCTGCATCCCGAGACCGAGGCGCTGCTGATGTTTGCCGCCCGTCGCGAACATCTCGACAAGGTGATCGTGCCGGCGCTGGAAGCCGGTTCGTGGGTTCTCTGTGACCGCTTCACCGATGCCACGTTCGCCTATCAATCGGGCGGCAGCGGCATCGAGTGGCACAGGATAGAGGAGCTCGAGCGATGGGTGCAACGGGGATTGCAGCCCGACATCACGCTTTATTTCGACGTTCCGCCCGAGGTGGGGCGCGAAAGGAGCGGGCGCATCAAAAGCCCCGACCGTTTCGAACAGGAGCAGGGCGATTTTTACCGGCGGGTGAGGGCGGCCTACCTGAGGCGGGCACGCGAACATCCCGCCAGAATCCGCGTCATCGATGCCGCCAGAACGATCCCTGAAATCCAGAAAGAACTGGAAGAAGTAATTTCAACATATTGTTGATAAAAGATTTTTATCTTTTCACCCCAATGGCGCCCCTGTTTTCGGATTTGCATGAATATGAATTCACAACCATTTGATGATGAAGATATTTCCTTGGCATAAAGCGGTTTTCGAGCGGATTCTCGCCGGCAAAAACCATCTGCCTCATGCGCTGCTGCTGCAGGGACGCCAGGGCATCGGAAAGGCGGCCTTTGGCCGGGCGCTCGCCAGCGCTTTGCTGTGCGAGGATCCGCAGCCGGGTGGGGCCGCCTGCGGCCAGTGCGCAGCGTGCCGCTGGATGGAAAGCGGCGCTCATCCCGATTTCCGGCAATTCGAACCGCAAAATCTGTCCGAAACCATCGAGGAAGAACAGGGCGGCGACAGAAAGGCGAGCCACCAGATCACCATCGATCCGATCCGGCTGCTGCCTGATTTTCTGGGCATGTCGAGCCATCGTGGCGGCGCAAAAGTGATCCTGGTCCATCCCGCCGAGGCGCTCAACGTGAGCGCCGCCAACGCCTTGCTCAAAAGCTTGGAAGAGCCGCCGCCGCGCACGCATTTCCTGCTGGTCAGCCACCGCCCGCGGCTGCTGCCGGCGACGGTCAGGAGCCGCTGCCAGCAAATCGCGTTGCCGGGACCGGCGCCCGAAGCCGCCATCGAATGGCTCAAAGCGCAGGACGCGGCCCATCCCGAACTCGCGCTGGCGCAAAGCGGCAACGCGCCGCTCGCCGCCTTGCAACTCGATCACGCAGAGTACTGGCGCTTGCGCGACACCTTCCTCAAGGGCATCGCCGCGGCGGAATTCGACCCCCTGGCGCTGGCCGAACAGGTGTACGACTATCCGGTGCCGCAAGTGGTCGGATGGCTGCAGAAATGGTCTTATGACCTGATCGCACAGAAGTTTCTGGGAACCATCCGCTATAATCCCGATTACCAGGCCGCGCTTGCCGCCGCCGCCGCGAGAATGGACGGGCTTGCCGCGCTGCGTTTTCACCGGGAAATGGTGCGCTTGCAACGCATCGTCAATCACCCGCTCAACGCGCGGCTGTTCGTCGAACAACTGCTGTTTTCCTACGCCGACCTGTTGCAGCCGCAGCGCGCGGCGGCCTGACCGGTCTTTACCATGTTCGTCGATTCCCACTGTCACCTCGATTTTCCCGAACTTGTCGCCGATTTGGAGGGCGTCATGGCGCGGATGCGCGAAAACGGCGTAAGCCACGCCTTGTGCGTCAGCGTGACCCTGGAAGACTTTCCCAAAGTCAGGGCGATCGCCGAGCGCTATCCCCATGTTTACGCTTCGGTCGGCGTCCATCCCGACCATGAGGGGGTTGCCGAGGCCGCGGCGGAAGATCTGACGCGGCTGGCCGAGCATCCCAAAGTGGTGGCCATCGGCGAAACCGGCCTCGATTATTACCGGCTGCAAGGCGACCTGGAATGGCAACGCGAGCGCTTTCGCACCCACATCCGCGCTGCCCGCCGCTGCGGCAAGCCGCTCATCGTCCACACCCGCAATGCCGCCGCGGACACGATACGCATCATGCGCGAGGAAAAAGCGATGGAGGCGGGCGGCGTCATGCACTGTTTCACCGAATCGCTGGAAGTCGCGCGGCAGGCCTTGGATCTCGGCTTCCATATCTCCTTCTCGGGCATCGTCACTTTCAAGAACGCGGTCGAGTTGAAAGAAGTGGCAAAGAAAGTGCCGCTGGAGCGCTTGCTGATCGAGACCGATTCGCCTTATCTCGCTCCGGTACCCCATCGCGGGAAACCCAATCAGCCGGCGTGGGTCAGATGCGTAGCGGAGGAAATCGCCCGTCTGCGAGGCTCGTCTCTCGACGAGCTTGGCGCGGCAACCACCATGAATTTCATGAAATTATTCAAGATAAAGGACGTTGATCCTCATGTCGTTTATTAGAAAATTTGCGGTTTTGTTACTGACTTTGGTTCCGTTTTGCGCCGTGGCGGGAGTCTATGAAGACATGATGCAGGCGATCCGCATCGACGACGAGAGCACGGTCGCGAGGCTGCTCAAACGCGGCGTCGATGTCAATACCGTGAGCCCCGAGGGCGAATCCCTGCTGACGCTCGCGGTGAAAGAAGGAAAACTTAATGTAATCAAGACGATACTTTCTGCGCGCCCCAAGGTCAACCTGCGCAATGCCTTGGGCGAGACCGCTTTGATGCTGGCCGCCCTCAAAGGCCAGGGCGAGGTGGTGAAACTGTTGCTGGATCAGGGCGCCGAAGTGAATCTGTCTGGGTGGACACCACTCATCTATGCGGCGGTCCATAATCACGTGGGGATCGCCAGACTGTTGCTCAGCCACGGCGCCAAAGTCGATGCCGCTGCCGAAAACGGCACCACGGCGCTGATGATGGCGGCTCGCGAAGGCCATCTGCAGATGGTCCTGTTGCTGCTGGAGCATGGTGCCGACGTGAACTACCGTTCGCCCTACGGCTATACGGCATTGGGCGTAGCGCTGGATCGCGGCAGGCGGGAGGTGGCCGAGCTGCTGATCAAAGCCGGCGCCGAACAATAGCCGTTCGGAGAAGAATCGGGCGCGCCGGTCATCGAGGGCCGCCAGGGAAATCAAATCCTTGCCGTGCTGTTATGCGAAACTGTTGCCAGCATTCTACGCCGGCACTTCGCATAATGTATATTATGTCAAATTAAAGGTATGGCGATCCGACACCGCCAGATCAGAGGTCATTGCTTCCTTTTCCGGCACTGAAAATCGCTGAACGGCCCATCGTACAGCACCCACCCTTCGCCGGGAGAAGTCTGCGCGCAGTAAGTCGTGCCGTTGATCCGGCTTGCCCACAGATAATACGGCGCCGGCTCGGCGGCGGCGGCCGGGGCGAGCAACGATAAAACCGCCACCAAAAGAAATTCGATGGCAGCGTGGGGTGCGCGCGTTTTTTTCATGCCGCCCGCCTTTCCGCAAAAATGATGATTATGCGGTCGAAACCGTTCAGCTGAAAGCCGAAATCGCGGTCTGGGCGCGTCCCAGCACTAGCGCGTGGATGTCGTGCGTGCCTTCGAGGGTGTTGACGGTCTCGAGATTGAGCAGATGGCGGATCACCGGGTACTCGTCCGAAATGCCGTTGGCGCCCAGCATGTCGCGCGCCTGCCGTGCGATTTCGAGCGCCTTGCCGGCCGAATTGCGCTTGAGCAGCGAGACCATTTCCGGCGTCGCCTTGCCCTGCTCCCTCAGGCGGCTCACGTGCAGGCACGCCAGCAGTCCGATGGCGATCTCGGTCTGCATGTCGGCGAGTTTTTTCTGGATCAGCTGATTGGCCGCGAGCGGCCGGCCGAACTGGAGACGGCCGAGCACGTACTCGCGCGCCGTGTGCCAGCAGGCTTCGGCCGCGCCGAGCGCACCCCAGCAGATGCCGAAGCGCGCGTTGTTGAGGCAGCCGAAAGGCCCCTTGAGTCCCGAGGCGTTGGGCAGCAAATTTGCTTCGGGGACGAATACCTGGTCCATCACGATCTCGCCGGTCGGGCTTGCGCGCATCGAAAACTTGCCTTCGATCTTGCGTGTGGCGAGCCCTTTCATGCCGCGCTCGAGGATGAAACCGCGAATCACCCCGCCTTCGTCTTTCGCCCATACCACCATGATGTCGGCGATCGGCGCGTGGGTGATCCACAGTTTGTTGCCGGTGAGCAGATGGCCGCCTGCGACTTTTTTCGCCCGCGACTTCATGCTGCCGGGGTCGGACCCGTGGTCGGGTTCGGTGAGACCGAAGCAGCCGAGCAGCTCGCCCGTCGCCATTTGAGGCAGGTATTTCGCACGCTGCGCCTCCGAGCCGTAGGCGTAAATCGGCGTCATCGCCAGCGTGGTCTGCACTCCGCACGCGGAACGGAACGCAGTATCGATGCGCTCCAGCTCGCGCATGATGAGGCCATAGGCGACATAGCCGACGCCGGCGCAGCCGTAGCCTTCGAGCGGTGCGCCGAGAAAACCCAGTTCCCCCATTTCGCGCATCACCGCCGGATCGAAAGTTTCGTGGCGGTTCCAGTCGCGGATGCGCGGCGCAAGTTTTTCCCGTGCATAGTGACGCGCGGTATCGCGGATCAGACGCTCATCTGTGGTGAGCTCCTGCTCGAGCAGCAGCGGATCGTCCCACTGGAAACGCCCGCCGGTCAGCGTCACAGAAGAAAAATCGGCCGCCATGGTTTCGCTCCGTTCCGGGCTGCGAAAAACAAAAGGCACGAAGCCGGGATTGCGTCTTCGTGCCCTGAACTCCGCGCTGCGGCTCTGGCTAGACTCTTTCCAGGATCGCCGCCATGCCCTGGCCGCCGCCGATGCACAGGCTCACCAGCGCATAACGTCCGCCGCTGCGCTGCAATTGCCGCGCCGCGGTCAGCGCGAGCCGCCCGCCGGAAGCGCCGAGCGGATGCCCGACGGCAATCGCGCCGCCGTTGGGATTGACACGGCTGTCGTCGAAAGCCACTTCGAGCCCTTTGAGGCACGAGAGCACTTGGGCTGCGAAAGCTTCGTTGATTTCGATCACGTCCATGTCCTTGATCGTGAGTCCGGCGCGCGCCAGCGCCTTTTTCGAGGCGGCGACCGGGCCTATGCCCATGATCTGCGGTGGCACGCCAACGGCCGCGCTCGCGACCACGCGCGCAAGCGGCTTCACGCCCGCCTGGTCGCCGGCCCGACGTGAGGCGACGATCATCGCCACCGCGCCGTCGTTGACACCGGAAGCATTGCCGGCGGTGGTGACGCCGCCTTCATACAGCGGTTTCATCCGGGCGAGCGCTTCCATGTCGGTATTGGGGCGCGGATGTTCGTCTTCGGTCACCGGCGGCACCGGTCCCTTGCGCGTGGCGGGCAGCTCCACCGGGGAAATTTCGCCGGCGAGAAAACCTTCACC
>JBKBXX010000053.1:0-22954 GCA_046313915.1 Burkholderiales bacterium
CCTGGCTCCAGTGATCCAGTCCTGAATCTAACCCCCGCAGCCGGTTCTGAAAGCGATCACCGTATTTGCCAAGATCATGCAATAGTCCAGCGAGCGCCACCTCTTCTGCGCCTTTGTGTCCGAGAAGGAATTGGCGCGCCAGTGCCGAGACGCTGACAAGATGCTCTGACAAACGGTGCCAGACGCCGCACTCGTTTATGCTGTGCGCATAATATATCTTTTTTGGAACGGCTTCTTCTTTTTTCACAACGGTTTCTTCCTTGGAACTCGCGAGTCAATGAAATTGACAGCTCCTTTACGTATCGAGAAACACCATATGGACTCTTTTCCTTTCAGGAATACATCGCAGTTCACGGCTGGTTCTCGGCGGGCAGGCGGCGCTTCTTGTATTTCTTCCCGCTGCCGCAGGGGTAGGGGTCATTGCGGCCGACCTTGGGCGCTTCGCGGATATAGAACAGGGGGATGCTGTTGATCGTTTCGTCGTCCCGCTCTTCCACATCCTCCTTTGCCAAGCGCTCCTGCCGCGCGGCGCTGCCGGTCGGGTTCGTCCTGCCCTTTGGCGAGGGCGGCCTCGACTTCTCCCGGCGTGAAGCGCGAAGATATCGAACGGCGTATCCTTCCGGCCAGTCGCATCCCCTTGTCCGCGATCGAGTTTGGCATCGCGCGGAAAATCAAGCAGTGTGCTTGCCGCCGAGATGCGCATGTCCCCAGTCCTCCGACTTGTCCGAGGCGTGTTTGGATACTCAGTCGAGCGTCTTTCCGTTCGCGCGCAGCGTGACGGTGTATTCATCGGTGCCGTTGACGCGCGCCTTCACCGTCTCGCCCGAATCGATGAGACTCGTGACCGCGCCCGCGGCGAAATAGGCCTTGCCGCGCGCGAACGATTTCTCTCCCGCGAGCGCGCGCAGGCTTGCCTCGGTGACGAGGGCCGAGAGCCCTGCGGCCCGCGCGTTTGCCTGTGCCTTACCCATGCTTCGGCTCCCGACCCGGCATCCGGAAGGAGCCCTCCATGAAAGGTCGCCGTTGATTATAACGTGCGTTATAATCTGCAACGGAGGTACTGCGATGAAGATCAAGATCACGACCGTAGGCAATTCCGCCGGGGTCATTCTGCCGAAAGAGCTGCTTGCGCGGCTGCGGCTCGAAAAGGGCGACGTGCTCTACGCCACCGAGCTGCCGGACGGCATCAAGCTCACCCCTTTCGATCCGAAACTCGCCGGGCAGATGGAGGTCGCGGAGAAGGTGATGCGCAAACGGCGAAATCTCCTGCGCAAGCTCGCTGCGAGTTGAGGCCGGGCGATGATCGTCTGGCTGGAGAAGGCGCTCATTCTTGCCATTCACGACCGTCAGCTCGTCGAGCACGGCGGCAGCGCCGGGGTGCGCGACGAAGGACTGCTGGAATCGGCGCTGGCGCGGCCGCAGCAGTCGCACGCCTACGGCGATCCGGTGCCGGACCTCGCCGATCTCGCGGCGGCACTGGCTGATGGACTTGCGCGCAACCATCCGTTCGTGGACGGCAACAAGCGCACCGCTGCGGTCTGCTGTGAAACGTTTGTCGAACTGAACGGCGCGGCGATCGAGGCTAATGATCTCGGGTTGTACCCGCAGTATCTCGCCCTCGCCGAAGGCAGGCTCGCGGAGCGCGATTTTGCAGCCTGGCTGCGCGAACGGCTGCGCCTTGCCCCTCGCGGCGAGGCGCACGAAGAACCCCGCAAGCCGTACCGCGCGAAACCGCGCGGCACCCGACAAGCAGGCGCCAAGACGCGGACCGCGCGCTGATCCCGCATCCGACAAGAGGGTGCCGCGGCGCGGTGCGAACCTGTTCATGATCCTCCCTCCTCCGAAGTCATGCTTTTGCGGTTTTTCTGGTTATGTTCCTGCAAGCGGTTTTGCCTCAGGAATTTGCGGGGACTGATCCGGCGAATCCCCCCGCCATTCGACGCGCGCGGCTTTTTGGTTGTAAGTGTTGGCCGGTTCGCGGACGAGGTCAAGTACGTCTGGTTTGCGCACAGCAGCGGCCGGAGCGCCTCGCCTTCATGATGCTGGAATCCCGCGATGGGGGAGGTTTGCGGCAGGATCGCGCGGGCTTGCAGCGGGCACGCGAGGCCGCTGCCGGGCAGCAGGCCCGTGAGCGCGACTGACGAACGAAAGAATTGCCGGCGCAGCACGGATGTTTCCTCCGCGATTGGAGCATGGGTTCCTTCTTTTCATGGCCAGTCTACGCCTGCCGACTATCAAATCCCGATAGTGTTTGCCGCGATGGGTGGTTATGCCATAAGTTATTGTTTTATTTATTGTTTTTTTACGCTTTCACCAGGATGTTTCTGGCTGGATTGACCGGCCTACGTTTGCTGCCCAGACCGTTTTCTCAGTGAGCGCCCGGCGTGTCGCCGTAGCGGGCGAGCGCAGTCCGCAGTTGCGCCGCGACCGTCTGCCGCAGCGCTTGGGGTGCGACCACCTCGACTTCCGCGCCGTGCCTGAGGATGTCCATCACCAGTTCGCGCGCATCGCGATACGGGATGCGCAATTCGTAGCGGCCGTCGGTCAGGAACTGTCCGACCTGTTGCGGATGCCAGCGTTCGTCGGCGACCCAGCGCGCGCGCTGCGCGGAGAAGCGCAGCACGGCGGTCTTGTTGGCCTTGCCCGAGAAGATGCCGTAGGCGCTGGCAAAATGTTCGTCGAGTTTCGTTTCCGGCAGCGTGTCGGCGGTTTCTTCCAGTTCGCGCGCCTCGCGGATGCGGTCCACGGCAAAGCTGCGCAGGTCGTCGCGCAGATGGCACCAGCCGTCGAGATACCAGTTGTCGCGGTAGTGCACGAGCCGCTGCGGCGACACCGTGCGCTCGGTGAGGCGGTCGCGGTTGCGGTCATGATAGACGATGCACAGCCTGCGGCGCTGCAGAGTGGCTGCGGCGAGCACGTGAAACCATGCGCCGGCGGGGCGCGCCGCCATGCCGAGCACGCGGATGCGGCGCGCGGCTTCGGACAGGCCGAGCCGCTTGTGTTCGATCAGTTCGTTGATGCGCCTGACCAGCGGGGCGAGGTGCTCGCCGAGCAAGCCGGGTTCGAGACTTTCGAACAGGCGGTCGAAAACGATGATTGCCTGAAGCTCGGCCGCGTTGAACCACAGGCCCGGCAGTTCGTAGGCGCCGCCGGCGTCACGGCGATAGAAATAGCCTTCGGCTTCGGCGTCGTATTCGATCGGGGCGCCAAGGTGCTCGCGCATGATGCGGATCAGCCGGAAAACGGTGGGCGCGGAGCATTCCAGCTTGTGCATCAGCTCGGCGCGCGGGATCGGCGTGCGCCGGCCGTGCAGGATGTGGTGCAGCTGGTAGATGCGGTCGAATTTGTCCATGAGAAGTTCGCGATCCCCGGACTTCTTTGATTATGGTGCGGCTTGGTGCGGCTGCTTACGCCGGGATTATTTGCCACGTGTGGTCGGCTGGCAAGCCCGAGTGCATGGGGCGACGGCAAGCGATTGACCGGGAAGGATCGCCGACCTGTCCGGAATCATTCTGCGGAGAATTCCCTGACCGTGCAGCTCGGCACCGGACAGGTACAAGGACAAGGCACATGCCGGCCGGCATTGCAGGGTTCGCCGCTCAGGACTCGAAAAATGCCTTGACCTTGTCCATCCACGACTTGGCGCGCGGGTTGTGGCGGCCGGCGCTTTTCTGGCTGATGGCTTCGAGCTCGACGAGCAGTTCTTTCTGGCGCGCGGTGAGGTTGACTGGCGTTTCGATCACGACGTGGCACAGCAGGTCGCCGTGCGCGTTCGAGCGCACGCCCTTGATGCCCTTGCCGCGTAGCCTGAAGATTTTTCCGGTCTGGGTTTCGGGCGGTATCCTGATTTTGGCATAGCCGTCGAGCGTCGGGATTTCGATTTCCCCGCCGAGCGCGGCGGTGGTGAAGCTCACCGGCATTTCGCAGTGCAGATCGTTGTGATCGCGCTGGAACACGGGGTGCGGCTTGATGTGGATCACCACGTAAAGATCGCCCGCCGGACCGCCGTTGACGCCGGCTTCGCCTTCGCCGGAGAGCCGGATGCGATCGCCTTCGTCCACGCCCGCCGGAATCTTGACCGACAGCGTCTTGTGCTGCTTGACGCGCCCCGCGCCCTGGCACGCGGGACACGGCGAAGTCACGATCTTGCCGCTGCCGTGGCACCGCGGGCAGGTCTGCTGGATCGAGAAAAAGCCCTGCTGCATGCGCACCTGGCCGTGGCCGCCGCAGGTGGTGCAGGTGGTCGGGCTGGTGCCGGGCTTGGCGCCGCTGCCGTGGCAGGTCTTGCACTCCTCGAGCGCCGGGATGCGGATGCGGGTTTCGGTGCCGCGCGCCGCTTCCTCGAGCGATATTTCGAGGTTATAGCGCAGGTCGGCACCGCGATAGACGTTGGAACGCGCGCGCCCGCCGCCGCCGAAAATGTCGCCGAAAATGTCGCCGAAGGCATCGGCGAAGTTGCCGAAGCCGGCGCCGCCGAAACCGGCGCCCGCGGAAGAGTCGACGCCGGCGTGGCCGTATTGGTCATAGGCCGCACGCTTGCCGGCGTCCGACAGCATCTCGTAGGCCTCTTTCGCTTCCTTGAAATGCTCCTCCGCCTTCGGATTGTCCGGATTGCGGTCCGGATGGTATTTCATGGCGAGCTTGCGGTACGCCTTCTTGATTTCGTCTTCGGAGGCGTCGCGGTTGACGCCGAGCACTTCGTAGTAGTCGCGTTTGGCCATTTGTTTTTTGTGAGGCGTTAGGCGAGAGGCGTCAGGCGCAGAAAAGCAAAGGGGGTGAAGAGATTTTTCCCCTCACCCCTCACGCCTTACTTCTCGCACAGTTACTTCTTGTCCTTGACTTCCTCGTATTCGGCATCGACGACGTTGTCCTCGTCTTTTGCCTTGCCGCCGCCTTCAGCCGCCTTTTCGGCGCCAGCGGGCTGGGCCTGCTGTTGTGCGTACATTTTCTCGGCTAGCTTGTGCGCGGCCTGCGCCAGCGCTTCGGACTTGGCCTGGATCGCGTCCTTGTCGTCCTTCTTGAGGGCGTCTTCGGCGTCCTTCAGCGCGGCCTCGATCCTGGCTTTTTCGTCGGCGGAGAGCTGCTCGCCGTGTTCCTTCAGCGATTTCTTCACCGAGTGCACCAGCGCGTCGCACTGGTTGCGCGCGGTGACGAGCTCCATCGCCTTCTTGTCTTCCTCGGCGTGCAACTCGGCGTCCTTCACCATGCGCTTGATTTCCTCTTCGGTGAGTCCGCTCGAGGCCTGGATCTTGATCTTGTTTTCCTTGCCGGTGGCCTTGTCCCGCGCCGAAACGTGCAGGATGCCGTTGGCGTCGATGTCGAAAGTGACTTCGATCTGCGGCACGCCGCGCGGCGCCGGCGGAATGTCGGTGAGGTTGAACTGGCCGAGCGACTTGTTGCCCGAGGCGAGTTCGCGCTCGCCCTGCAGCACGTGGATCGTGACCGCGCTCTGGTTGTCCTCGGCGGTCGAAAACACCTGCGAAGCCTTGGTCGGGATGGTGGTGTTCTTCGGGATCAGCTTGGTCATCACGCCGCCCAGCGTTTCGATGCCGAGCGACAGCGGCGTCACGTCGAGCAGCAGCACATCCTTCACTTCGCCTTGCAGCACGCCGCCCTGGATCGCGGCGCCGATCGCCACCGCCTCGTCGGGATTGACGTCCTTGCGCGGCTCCTTGCCGAAGAACTCCTTCACTTTCTCCTGCACCTTGGGCATGCGCGTCTGGCCGCCCACCAGGATCACGTCGTCGATCTCGGAGAGCTTGACGCCGGCATCCTTGATCGCGATGCGGCACGGCTCGATGGTGCGTTCGATGAGGTCTTCGACCAGCGATTCGAACTTGGCGCGCGTGATCTTGATCGCCAGGTGCTTGGGCCCCGACTGGTCGGCCGTGATGTACGGCAGGTTGATCTCGGTCTGCTGCGAGCTGGAGAGCTCGATCTTGGCTTTCTCGGCTGCATCCTTCAGGCGCTGTAGCGCGAGCATGTCCTTGCGCAGATCGATGCCGGACTCTTTCTTGAATTCGTCGCACAGATATTCCATCAGGCGCTGGTCGAAGTCTTCGCCGCCGAGGAAGGTGTCGCCGTTGGTCGACAGCACTTCGAACTGGTGCTCGCCTTCGACTTCCGCGATTTCGATGATGGAGATGTCGAAAGTGCCGCCACCCAGGTCATACACCGCGATCTTGCGGTCGCCTTTTTTCTTGTCCATGCCGAACGCGAGCGCGGCCGCGGTCGGCTCGTTGATGATGCGCTTGACTTCGAGTCCCGCGATGCGGCCGGCGTCCTTGGTCGCCTGGCGCTGGGAATCGTTGAAATAGGCGGGCACCGTGATCACGGCCTCGGTGACCGGTTCGCCGAGATAGTCCTCGGCGGTCTTTTTCATCTTGATCAGCACCTGGGCGGAAATTTCGGGCGGCGCGATTTTCTTGCCGCGCACTTCGATCCAGGCGTCGCCGTTGTCGGCCTTGATGATCTTGTAGGGCATCAGGTGGATGTCCTTCTGCACTTCCTTTTCCTCGAAGCGGCGGCCGATCAGGCGCTTGACCGCGTAGAGCGTATTTTTGGGGTTGGTGACCGCCTGGCGCTTGGCCGGCGCGCCGACCAGGATCTCGCCGTCTTCCATGTAGGCGACGACCGAGGGCGTGGTGCGCGCGCCCTCGGAGTTCTCGATCACCTTCGGCACGCCGTTTTCCATGACGGCGACGCACGAATTGGTCGTCCCCAGGTCAATTCCGATGATTTTTCCCATGATTTGCCTCGTTATCGCGTTGGTTTTGCTGAAAATTCGTCACTTGCTGTCTGATATGGGGGGTGCGCGCCGGCTTTCAACGGCCATCCCGGGGCTTGGCTACCGCCACCAGTGCCGGGCGGATCACCCGCTCGTGCAGCAGGTAGCCTTTCTGCAACACCTGCACCACGGTGTTGGGTTCGGCATCGGCTTCGACCATGGTGATCGCCTGGTGCTGATGGGGATCGAATTTCTGGCCGAGCGGGCTGATTTCGACGAGATTGAATTTGTCGAATACCGCTTTCAGTTGCTTCAGCGTCAGCTCCACGCCGCTTTTGAGACTTTCGACGCTGGCGTTTTCGATTGCCAGCGCGGTTTCCAGGCTGTCCTTGACCGCCAGCAGCTCCGAGGCAAAGTTTTCGATCGCGAATTTGTGGGCGTTGGCGATTTCGACCTGCGCGCGCTTGCGGATGTTGTCGGCTTCGGCCTTGGCGCGCAGCCAGGCGTCGTGATGTTCCTGGGCGTCGAGTTCGGCTTTTTTCAGCAGCTCCTCGAGGCTCGGCATGACTTCGGCCTCGGTTGCGGGAGCCGCAGATGCGGCCGTGGCGCTTTCCTTGTCGGCTTGTTCCGGCTGGAGTTCAGCCGACGGGCTGAGTTCGTGGCGGTCCTGCATCGGTTCCATCCCTTAGTTCGGTTGCGTCAACTTGGCATTAATTGGGGCGCTTTTCATGAATTCAAGCAAAATGTGCAAAAAATAACTATTTGTTTCAAAACAAAAAAATGTCCAGCATTGCCAGCTATCGGCGTTTGCTGATTTACTGGCCGTCCCGAAACGAAGGCAATTGTCCCCGATGGGCGAAACGATCCTCGATTTGCGCGATGCGCCGGCAAGTCGCGTACAAAGCACGGCATTCTACGCGCTCAAGGAGTTGCGGCGAAGCGCCCGCGTGATCCTGCTCACGGCACAGGAGCCTTCGCTCATGATGCAAAGCCTGGATCTGCAGCTGCGCCACAACCTGGCGTGGAGTGTCAGTGCCGCGGAATGCGGCTGGCGGGTGGAAGTGCGGCACCGCGCCGATGTCGCGCCGCGGGACGTGGTGGATCTGCTCATGGGCGATCACCAGCGGCTCGACGGCCTGCTCGCGCGGGCGATGCGCCTCGTCGATCAGGACGAGGTCGGCGCGGCGGCGCCGCTGTTGCGCGAATTTGCCGCGGCGCTGGAACGTCACATCGGAATCGAGGACGAAACGCTGGCGCCGCGTCTGTCGCCTGCCGGCGAGGAGCGCGACGCCGGCGCGGCGGCGATCATGCGGCGCGAACACCGCGAGATCGCCGGCCAGCTCGCGGTGATCGGCGCCTGCCTGGCGACCGAGCCGCCCGAGGCCGCGGAGATCGGTGCGTTCTGTTCGATCCTGTCGGGCACGCTCGCCAAGCACGAATACCGTGAAGAAAACGATCTGTTTCCGCTGTGGCGCGGCGCGTGGGCGCGCCAGCCGCAAGCGCAGCGCGAGGAGATGATGACGCGGGTGCAGGCCGTGCTGGGTGAAGGGGGGAGCGTATAGAGGCGAGTCTGACGTTCTTTACGCCTTCCTCATCTGCCTTTCACTGTTTCGCGCCCATCGCCAGCGCGCGCTGACGCGAGGCTTCCAGCGCCTCTTCGGGAACCGGCGCGGTCCAGCCGAGCAGGTGGTTGAGCACGAGGTCGGCAAGGGTGTGGATCCAGTCCTCGCGCTCGTTGAGGCACGGGATGTAGTGGTATTCGCGGCCGCCGGCCTGCAGGAAAATGGTCTTGCCTTCGATTGCGATTTCCTCGAGGGTTTCGAGGCAGTCGGAGACGAAACCGGGGCAGACCACGTCGACGCGCCGCGTCTGTTTCCTGCCGAGCTCGGCCAGCACTTCGGCGGTGTACGGTTTCAGCCATTCGGCGCGTCCGAAGCGCGACTGGAAGGTGAGGTCGTACTGCCCGGCTTCCAGTTGCAGCGCTTCGGCGAGCAGCCGCCCGGTTTTGCGGCATTCGCAGTGATAGGGGTCACCCTTGTCGAGCGTGAAGCGCGGCACGCCGTGAAAGCTCATCACCAGCCGCTCGGGGCGGCCGTATTGCGTCCAGTAGTCGCGAATGTTGTGCGCGAGCGCGCCGATGTAGCCCGGGTGATCGTGAAAGTGTCTGACGGTGCGCACCGCGGGCTGGTTGCGCATGTGCGCGAGGCAGGCGAAAGCCGCGTCGAAGACGGTGGCGGTGGTGCTGGCCGAATACTGCGGGTAGAGCGGCAGCAGCAGGATGCGGTCGCAGTTGCGCGCTTTCAGCTGTTGCAGCCGGTCGGCGATCGAGGGCTTGCCGTAGCGCATCGCATATTCGACCACCAGCGGGAATCTGATGCGTTCGCCGAGATAGCCGCGCAGCAGGGCGGTCTGGCGTTCGGTGTGCACCTTGAGCGGCGAGCCTTCGCTCATCCATACCTGGGCATAGCGGTCGGCCGAAGCCCTGGGGCGCGTCGGCAGCACGAACAGGTGCAGGATCGGCCACCACAGCGGCCGCGGGATTTCCACCACCCGCGGATCGGAAAGGAATTGCCGGAGGTAGGCGCGCACCGCGGGCGCCGTCGGCGCTTCCGGCGTGCCGAGATTGATCAGCAGGATGCCGATGCGGGCGGGGGCGCCGTGAGTGCAGGGAGGCTCGGGCAGCATGATAATGGATGATGAGCTACGGGTAACGGGCACGAACAACGACAGCCGAGATTTTGCCGTTGCTCATCACGCACTACCGATTGCTCATGACCGCTTCAACGCTGCGCGAGCGCGCTGGAAAGCAGCTTGGCCGTGATGTCGACGATGGGGATCACCCGCTCGTAGGCCATGCGCGTGGGGCCGATGACGCCGACGGTGCCGACGATCCGGCCGTCGACTTCGTAGGGCGCGGTCACCACGCTGCATTCGTCGAGCGGCACCAGGCCCGATTCGCCGCCGATGAAAATCTGCACGCCGTGGGCGCGGCTGCTGACGTCGAGGATCTGCAGCAGGCCGGTCTTGCGCTCGAACATCTCGAACAGCTTGCGCAGATTGGCCATGTTCGAGGAAAGTTCCTGGATGTCGAGCAGGTTGCCTTCGCCCGAAATCACCACTTCCTCGGCGGATTCGCTGACCGCCTGGCTGCCGGCTTCGAGCGCCGCCGTCATCAGTTGCGACATGTCTTCGCGCAGCTGCCGCAGCTCGTCGTGGATGCGTTTCCTGATTTCCTCGAAAGTGAGCCCGACATAATTCTGGTTGAGGATGTTGGCGGCTTCGACGAGTTCGGCCGGCGAGTAGGCCCGCTCGGTGAAAATGATGCGGTTCTGCACGTCGCCTTCGGGCGTCACCAGGATCAGCAGGATGCGTTTTTCCGACAGCCTGAGAAACTCGATATGGCGGAAACCCGAGCTGCGGCGCGAAGTCATCACCACGCCGGCGAAATGCGTGAGATCCGACAGGATCTGGGAGGCCGAGGCCACCAGCTTCTGCGTGTTGTCGGCGTGGAGCTGGCCTTCGAGCTGGTTGATCTGGATGGTGTCGAGCGGCTTGATTTTGAGCAGCGTATCGACGAAAAAACGATAACCGCGCGCGGTCGGGATGCGGCCGGCGGAAGTGTGGGGGCTTGCGATGAACCCCATCTCCTCGAGATCCGCCATGACGTTGCGGATGCTGGCGGGAGACAGGTCGAGGCCCGAGTATTTCGACAACGCACGCGAGCCCACCGGCTGGCCTTCGGCGATATAGCGCTCGACCAGCGTTTTGAGCAGGATCTGTGCCCGCTCGCTGAGGTGGGTGAGGTCGTTGGACATTACGCTGGCAATTCTACACAAATCGCGGCCGGCGGTATGCGGGCGCCGCAGACCGCTGCTAACCCGATGAAGCGGCTGCGGTTTTCGCACTCACCGCGAACCGGCGATTTATGGTTTAATTTGGGGACATGAAAAAAACATTCAAGACCGTCGCGCTGATCGGCAAATACAAGAGCCCCGAGATTGCCAAACCGCTGATCGAGCTGGCGCGGTTTCTCGCAGGACGGGGCGTTGCGGTGCTGATCGACCGGCTCACGGCTTCGCACATCGAAAAATGCCCGTACCCCGTGCTGGTGCTCGAGGAGCTCGGCAAGCAGGCCGATCTCGCGATCGTCATCGGCGGCGACGGCACCATGCTCAATATTGCGCGCACTTTCGCGCCCTGCGACGTGGCGCTGGTCGGGGTCAATCAGGGCCGGCTGGGTTTTCTCACCGACATTTCGATCGACACCATGTTCGAAACCATCGGCGCCATCCTCGATGGCAAGTTCGTGACCGAGGAGCGCATGCTGCTCGAAGCCGAGGTTTTCAGCGAAACCGAGCGCGTGTTCGACGTGCTGGCGTTCAACGACGTCGTGGTGAGCAAGGGCATTCGCGGCAGCATGATCGAATTCGAAGTGCGCATCGACGGCGAGTTCATCTACACCCAGCGCTCCGATGGCCTGATCGTTGCCACCCCCACCGGCTCCACCGCCTACGCGCTGTCTTCGGGCGGGCCGATCGTGCATCCGTCGCTTTCGGTGATGTCGGTGGTGCCGGTGTGTCCGCATACCCTGTCCAATCGCCCGATCGTGATCGGCGGCGACTGCGTGGTGGAAATCGTGATCCGCAGCGCCGACGATCCGCGCGTCCATTTCGACAGCCATTCCCATTTCGAACTGCGCGCGAACGACCGGGTGCTGGTGCGGCGCTACGCCCACACCATCAGCCTGCTGCATCCACCGGGCCACAGCTATTACGGCATGTTGCGCGAGAAACTCAATTGGAATCGGGAGTGAGCGGTGATGGGTAATGAGTGATAGGTGACGGATGAAAACCGGAGGCATATCCTCGCTGCCCCATTACCCATTACCCATTACCCATTACCCATTACCCATTACCCGTCGCCCGTTACTGCAATGTTGCGCAGCCTGAGCATTCGCGATTTCGTGATCGTGGACCACGTCGATCTCGAATTCGGTCCGGGGTTTACGGTGCTGACCGGCGAAACCGGCGCCGGCAAGTCGATCCTGGTCGACGCGCTGGCGCTGGTGCTGGGCGAGCGCGGCGACGCGCTGGTGGTGCGCCAGGGCGCGAAGCAGGCCGAAATCGGCGCCGAATTCGACATCGGCGGCAATGCGCCGCTCGCGCGGTGGCTGGAGGAAAACGAACTGGCAGACGACGGGGAGGCGTGCCTGATGCGGCGCGTGATCGACGCCGCCGGCCGTTCGCGCGCTTTCATCAACGGTCACGCCGCGACGCTCGCCCAGCTGCGCGAGGCGGGAGAGTTCCTGGTCGACATCCACGGTCAGCATCAGCACCAGTCGCTGCTGCGCCCTGCCGCCCAGCGCGCGCTGCTCGATGCCTACGGCGGCATGGAGGATCTTGCCGCCAAAGTGGCGCAGGCCTGGCGCGAATGGCGCGAGCGGCGCGAGCGGCGCATCGCTTTCGAAACCGACGCCGCGGCGTTCGCCGCCGAGCGCGAGCAGCTCCAGTGGCAGGTACGCGATCTCGAAGCGCTTGACTTCAGCGTCGACGAATGGCAGCAGCTGCTCGCGGAGCACGCGCGGCTTGCGCACGCGGCGAGCCTGATCGAAGCGGCGCAATACGGCATCGAAGTGCTGTCGGAGGACGAGAATTCCGGCCTGTCGCAGGTCAACGGCGTGATTTCCCGGCTCCACAACCTGCTCGAACACGATGCGTCGCTGCGCGAAATTCTCGATGTGCTGGAACCGGCGCAGATCCAGCTGCAGGAGGCGGTCTACGCGCTGCGCCGCTACGGCGAGCATCTCGACGTCGATCCGCAGCGGCTGCGCGAGACCGAGCAGCGGCTCGATGCCGTGCACTCCGCCGCGCGCAAATACCGCGTGTCGCCGGAAGCGCTGCCGGAGGCGCTCGCCAGGGCGCGCGCACGGCTCGCCGAGCTCGGCGCGGGCGGCGATGTCGACAGCCTGCGCCGCCGGGAGGAAGAAGCGTATGCGGCGTGCCTCGCCGAAGCGCAAAAGCTTTCCGCCGGCCGCAAAAAGGCCGCCCGCAAACTTTCGGGGCAGGTGAGCGAGGCGATGCAGGAGCTCGCGATGACGGGCGGCGTTTTCGAGGTGGCGCTCACCGCGCTCGACGAGGCGGGGGTGCACGGCCTCGAGCACGTCGAATTCCGCGTCGCGGCGCACAAGGGCATGACGCCGGCGCCGCTGGCGAAAGTCGCCTCGGGCGGCGAGCTGTCGCGCATCAGCCTCGCGATCCAGACCGTGACGAGCCGGGTGGCGCAGGTGCCGACGCTGATTTTCGACGAGGTCGATGCCGGTATCGGCGGGCGCGTGGCGGAAATCGTCGGCAAAATGCTCAAACAGCTCGGCCGCAAGCACCAGGTGATGTGCATCACCCACCTGCCGCAGGTCGCGGCTGCGGCCGATCACCAGTTGCAGGTCACCAAGAGCACCGTCGATGGCAGGACCGTGAGCCGGGTCACCGTGCTCGATCCGTCGCAGCGCGTGGAAGAGATCGCGCGCATGCTCGGCGGCGTGAAAATCACCGAAACCACGCGCAAGCACGCGGCGGAGATGCTGGGAATCAAGGGTCGGGTGCGGTGATGCCGTCGCGATGATGCAATTTTCGAGGAGATTTCCCATCATGAACCGTTGGCGATTTACCGGGCATTGTCTGGCTGCCGCTCTTTTCGCGAGCGGCGCCGCGTACGCCCAATCCTATCCGGTCAAACCCGTCGTGTTCTATGTGCCGTTTGCCGCGGGCAGCGCAACCGACCACCTCGCGCGTGCGCTGGGACAGGGGATGACGGCCGAAACCCGGCACAACGTCATCATCGACAACCGTCCGGGAGCAAGCGGCATCATCGCCGCCCAGGCAGTGGCCAAGGCGCCTGCCGACGGTTATGCGGTGCTGATCGCCACCAACACCACGCACGCGGCGAACGAACATCTGTTCCGGAAACTCCCGTACGATCCGGTCAGGGATTTCACGCCGGTGACGACGCTCGCACGCGGCGGACAGGTGATGGTGGTCCATCCCCAGGTGCCGGCGAAGACCGTGAGGGAGTTCATCGCGCTTGCCAGACGCCAGCCGGGCAAGCTCACTTTCGGCAGCGGCAGTTCCTCGAGCCGCGTGGCAGGCGAGCTCTTCCAGCAGATGGCGGGGATCAAGCTGGTGCACGTGCCCTACAAGAGCAATCCGATGGCGGTCACCGATCTCGCCGGCGGCCATATCGACATGATGATCACCGACGTCGTCACCGGCCTGCCGCACGTCAAAAGCGGCAAACTGCGCGGCCTGGGCGTGAGCAGCACCACGCGCTTGTCGCTCGTGCCCGAACTGCCCACCATCGACGAGGCGGGATTGAAAGGCTATGAACTGACGTTCTGGTTTGCCGCCTATCTGCCGGCGAAAGCGCCGCCCGCGGTCACCGAGCGGCTGCGCGAGCTGCTGGTGAATGCCGTGAAAAGCGCTGCGGCGGAAAGGTTTTTCAGCACTACCGGCATCGAGCCTTTCACCATGGCTGCGGCCGAACTCGCCCGCTTCCAGGCGGCGGAATCGGCGAAATGGGCGAAAGTCATCCGCGCCGCCGGCATCGAACCCGAATAATCCCGGGCATTTGGCCTTGAACCTCCCCGCGCAGCCCGCGGTTGCGCGGGGCTACATGGCGAGTCTCTTTGCATGAATCCGTCCAACACTTCTTCCGCTATCCCCGCCGCGGGGCCGCTTGCCGGCATCCGCGTGATCGATCTCACCACGGTGGTCATGGGCCCGTTTGCGACCCAGATTCTCGGTGACCTCGGCGCCGATGTCATCAAGGTCGAACCGCCCGAAGGCGACATCCTGCGTAACATCGCACCGATGCGCCATCCCGGCATGGGGCATATTTTCCTGCATCACAACCGCAACAAGCGCTCGATCGTGCTCGATCTCAAGCAGCCCGACGGCCGCGCGGCGCTGCTGCGCCTGGCGCGCAATGCGGATGTGCTGATTTACAACGTGCGGCCGCAGGCGATGGCGCGGCTCAAGCTCGCCTACGAAGACGTGGCGGCGGTCAATCCGCGCATCGTGTACGTCGGCGCCTACGGTTATGGCCAGGCGGGGCGTTATGCCGCCCAGCCGGCGTACGACGATCTCATCCAGGGCATGGCGGCGCTGCCGGCGATCTTCGCCGCGGCGGGGGCCGACCGACCGCGCTACGTGCCGACCGCGATCGCCGACCGCATCACGGGACTCGCCGCGGTCAACGCGGTGACGGCCGCGCTGCTCTACCGCGAACGCAGTGGCAAAGGGCAGGCGGTGGAAGTGCCGATGTTCGAGACGATGGCGCAAATGGTGCTCGCCGACCACATGGGCGGGCGCACTTTCGAGCCGCCGCTCGCGCCGGCCGGCTACGGGCGCATGCTGGCGCCGCACCGCGCGCCTTACGCGACGCAGGACGGTTACGTGTGCGTGCTGATCTACAACGACAAGCACTGGCGCCGCTTTTTCGAACTGATCGGCAAGCCCGCCATGTTCGACGAGGATGCGCGTTTTTCCAGCCACGAAGCGCGCTCGCGCCATATCGCCGAAGTCTACGCTTTTGTCGCGGAGCAGCTGCGCACCCGCCCGAGCGCGGAGTGGCTGCGGCTGCTGCGCGAAGCGGACATTCCGGCCACGCCGCTCAACACCCTGGACATGCTGATCGATGATCCGCATCTCGCCGACAGCGGATTTTTTGCCATGGTGGAGCATCCCAGCGAAGGCACGCTGCGGGCGATGGCCGTTCCCGGGCAATGGTCCGCAGGGTTGCCGCACGCCTCGCGGCCGGCGCCGCGGCTGGGCGAGCACAGCGCCGAAATCCTCGGCGAAGCCGGCTATTCGGACGAGCAGATACGCGATTTGCAGGCGCGCGGCGTCACCCGGCAGGCCGCGCCGCAAGACCGGGGCATTGTGTAACACGTTGTTTTAATTATGTTTTTATGAGATACCGCTGCCCACGGAGCTCAGGTCTTGGGCCGGTTGGGACAGTCGGGGCGGATGCAGTCGGCGTAGAGATGCAGCGAGTGATCGTGGATTTTGAAGCCGCGCTCTTCGGCGACCCTGATCTGCCGTTTTTCGATTTCGGGGTCGTAGAATTCCTCGACGTGGCCGCACTGGATGCACACCAGATGATCGTGATGCCCGCCCTGGTTCAGTTCGAACACCGCCTTGCCGGTTTCGAAATGATGGCGCACCAGCAGTCCGGCCTGTTCGAACTGCGTGAGCACCCGATAGACCGTGGCGAGCCCGGTGTCGGTGCCTTCTTCGAGCAGCTTCTTGTAGACGTCCTCGGCGCTCAGATGGCGGATGTCGCTTTTCTCGAACAGCTCGAGGATGCGCAGCCGCGGCAGCGTGGCTTTGAGGCCTATGGTTTTGAGGTCGCTGGGTGAACTCAAGGGAAGCGTCCCTGTCGGATTGGGGCAGTCTCGGCTATCATATTCATTTTCGGACACTTTGAAAACCGCGCAGCGCAATAAGACCGGCCGCCGCGGCGCGCTTTTCACGCTTCATTCCAATTCCATGCGAAAAACCATTTTTTTGATTTCGATGTCGTGGCTCACGGGCTGCTCGGGAGTGCCTGCCGTGCCCGGTATCGGCCCCTACAAGATCGACGTCCAGCAGGGCAATTACGTCAACCAGGAAATGGTGGCCAGGCTCAAGCCCGGCATGACCCGCTCGCAGGTGCGCTTCGTGCTCGGCACGCCGCTGGTGGTCGACGTGTTCCGCACCAATCGCTGGGACTACGTCTATGTTTATGAAAAAGCCGGCAAACTCGCCGAACACCGCAAGCTCACGGTAATTTTCGAGGATGACAAACTCGCGCGCATCGAAGGTGATGTGGTCGCGGCCAAGTCCGCCGCCGCGGCGCCGGAAGCCGCCGGCAACGACAAGAAGACGGGCGCAGCGGACGAGCCGCAGAAAGCCGCGGCACCTGTCGCAGCGGGCACGGCGGCCGCCGGCAAGCCGCAGGAAGAACAGCAGGAAAGAGGCTTTTTCGGCCGCCTGCTCGACAGGATCGGGTTCTGAGATGGCGAGAATCAGGATGGCGATCGCCGGCAGTTCCGGACGCATGGGGCGGATGCTGGTACAGGCGGTGCTGCGAAGCGCCGACCTGCAGCTCGTGGCCGCGCTGGAGCAGACGGGCAGCCCCCAGATCGGCAAGGACGCCGGCGAGCTGGCGGGCGAAGCGGCGTGCGGCGTGAAAATCAGCGCCGATGTGAAACGAAGCCTTGCCGCGAGCGATGTGCTGGTCGATTTCACGCGGCCGGAAGGCACGCTCGCCCATCTCGCGGCGTGCCGCGCGCTGGGTGTCGGCATGGTGATCGGCACCACCGGTTTCAGCGCGGAACAGAAAAACGGCATCGTCGAAGCGGCGCGCGATATCGCGATCGTGCTCTCGCCGAACATGGCAGTCGGCGTCAATGTCACGTTCAAACTGGCGCAGATCGCCGCTGCCATCCTCGGCGACGAATACGACGTGGAAATCATCGAGGCGCACCATCGCCACAAGGTGGATGCGCCGTCGGGCACGGCGCTCAAGTTCGGCGAAATCGTCGCCGGAGCGTTGCACCGCGATCTGGCGCAGGCCGCGGTCTACGGACGCCACGGGGTGACCGGAGAGCGCGACGCGAGGAGCATCGGCTTTCACGCGATCCGCGGCGGCGACATCGTCGGCGAGCACACCGTGATGTTCGCCGGCGAAGGCGAGCGCGTCGAAGTCACGGTGCGTTCGGGCAGCCGCATGACTTACGCGACGGGGGCGCTGCGCGCTGCGCGTTTCCTGGCGGGCAGGAAATCGGGCCTGTTCGACATGTTCGATGTGCTGGGACTGAATTCCGCGGCGCCTTCGTAGCCATTCCGGTCGCGCGCGGCCCGTTCGCAATGCCGGATGCAGGGGCAACGGGAGCCGCTTCCCATGCGTAACGTGTTGCCGCCGCGCGGTTTTTTTCCGTTTCCGGCAGCCGAAATTGAAGCGGGAGACGCTTTCGCGTATAATTTCGCTTCAAGCAGCGGGACGGGTCTTCAAGCCCGTCCCGCTTTCCACATCCAACCCCGTAAAATCAGGAGCTTGCAGTGCCGTCGCCGCGTACGCCCGCCATCCTTGTGTTGCGAGATGGTACCGTTTTTCGCGGCACCTCGATCGGTATCGGGGGGATGGCCGTCGGGGAAGTGGTGTTCAATACCGCGATCACCGGCTATCAGGAAATCCTGACCGATCCTTCCTATTGCCGGCAGATCGTCACGCTCACCTATCCCCATATCGGCAACACCGGCGCCAACGCCGAGGATGTCGAATCGCACCAGGTGTTCGCCGCCGGTCTGGTGATCCGCGATCTGCCGCTGCGTTCTTCGAACTGGCGTCAGAACCGGACGCTGTCCGAGTACCTCGAGCACGAAAAGGTGGTGGCGATCGCCGGTATCGATACTCGCAAGCTCACCCGCATCCTGCGCGATGGCGGTGCCCAGGATGGCTGCATCATGGCGGGCGAAATCGACGAAAAGGCCGCGCTCGCTGCCGCGCGCGGCTTTCCAGGACTGGTCGGCATGGATCTTGCCAGGGTGGCGAGCTGCAGCAAGCCCTATGCGTGGACCGAGAGCGTGTGGACGCTCGGCAAGGGCTACGGCGAACTGAAGGATCCGCGCTTTCATGTGGTCGCCTGCGACTACGGCATCAAGCGCAACATCCTGAGAAAGCTCGCCGCGCGCGGTTGCCGGCTGACGGTGGTGCCGGCGCAGACGTCGGCCGAAGAAGTGCTGGCGCTGAAACCCGACGGCATTTTCCTCTCCAATGGTCCCGGGGATCCCGAGCCCTGCGATTACGCAATCAGCGCGATTCGCAGCTTCCTGCAAACCGACATCCCGCTTTTCGGCATCTGTCTCGGACACCAGCTGCTCGCGCTCGCGAGCGGTGCGAGAACCCGCAAGATGAAATTCGGCCATCATGGCGCCAATCACCCGGTGCAGGATCTCGACAGCGGCCGCGTGATGATCACCAGCCAGAACCACGGTTTTGCGGTCGATGCGGCGACGCTGCCGGAAAATTGCCGCGTGACCCACGTATCGCTGTTCGACGGCAGTCTGCAAGGCATCGCACGCACCGACCGCCCCGCTTTTTGTTTCCAGGGACACCCCGAAGCGAGCCCCGGCCCGCACGACGTGGATTATCTGTTCGACCGGTTCGTCAAGTTGATGGAGCGCAAACGTGACAAGTGAAGAGTGAAACGCAACCGTCGCCTCGGCGGTTCTTCACGTTTCACATTTCACGTTTCACATTTCACGAGAAAATGCCAAAACGCACCGACATCAAGAGCATCCTGATCATCGGCGCCGGCCCGATCGTCATCGGCCAGGCGTGCGAGTTCGATTATTCCGGCGCTCAGGCGTGCAAGGCGCTCAGGGAGGAAGGCTATCGCGTCGTTCTGGTCAATTCCAACCCGGCGACCATCATGACCGACCCGGAGATGGCGGATGCGACCTACATCGAGCCCGTCAACTGGCAGATGGTGGAAAAGATCATCGCCGCCGAGCGTCCCGACGCACTGCTGCCGACCATGGGCGGTCAGACCGCGCTCAACTGCGCGCTCGATCTGGCGCGCAACGGCGTGCTGGAGAAGTACGGCGTGGAAATGATCGGCGCTTCCAAGGAGGCGATTGACAAAGCCGAGGACCGGGAAAAATTCAAGGCGGCGATGGCCAGAATCGGCCTCGAGAGCCCGCGTTCGGCACTCGCGCACAGCATGGAAGAGGCGCTGCAGGTGCAGGCGATGGTCGGCTTCCCGACCATCATCCGTCCCTCATTCACCCTTGGCGGCACCGGTGGCGGCATCGCCTACAACCGCGAGGAGTTCATCGCCATCATCGAGCGCGGCCTCGAGGCGAGCCCCACCCATGAGGTGCTGGTCGAGGAATCGGTGATCGGCTGGAAGGAATTCGAAATGGAGGTGGTGCGCGACCGCAAGGACAACTGCATCATCGTGTGTTCGATCGAGAACTTCGATGCGATGGGCGTGCATACCGGAGACTCGATCACGGTCGCGCCGGCGCAGACGCTGACCGACAAGGAATATCAGATCATGCGCGATGCCTCGATCGCGTGCCTGCGCGAGATCGGGGTCGACACCGGCGGTTCCAACGTCCAGTTCGGGATCAACCCGAAAGACGGCCGCATGGTGATCATCGAAATGAATCCGCGCGTGTCGCGTTCCTCGGCGCTCGCTTCGAAGGCGACCGGCTTCCCGATCGCGAAAGTCGCGGCCAAGCTCGCCGTCGGTTACACGCTCGACGAGCTCCGTAACGAGATCACCGGTGGCGCGACGCCGGCTTCATTCGAGCCGACCATCGACTACGTCGTGACCAAGGTGCCGCGCTTCACCTTCGAGAAATTCCCGCAGGCCGACGATCGTCTGACCACGCAGATGAAGTCGGTGGGCGAGGTGATGGCGATCGGCCGCACCTTCCAGGAATCGATGCAAAAGGCGCTGCGGGGGCTTGAGACCGGCGCCGACGGTTTCGACGAGAAGACCACCGACATCGACACCATCGAAAACGAGCTCGGCGATCCCGGTCCCGAGCGCGTCTGGTACGTGGCGGACGCTTTCCGCTGCGGCATGAGCGTGGACGAAGTGCACGCGATTTCGCACATCGACCCCTGGTTCCTCGCTCAGATCGAGGACATCGTGCTGCAGGAGCGCGCGCTTGCCGGCAAGGATCTCGACGACATGGACGCGCCGCAATTGCGCGCGCTCAAGCGCAGCGGTTTCTCGGATCGCAGGCTGGCCAGGCTGCTGAATACCGACGCGCTCGCGGTGCGGGCGCGGCGCCATGCGCTGGGCGTGGTTCCGGTGTACAAGCGGGTCGATACCTGCGCCGCCGAATTCGCGACCCGCACCGCCTACATGTATTCGACCTACGAGGAGGAGTGCGAGGCCGAGCCTTCCGAGCGCAAGAAAATCATGGTGCTGGGCGGCGGTCCCAACCGCATCGGGCAGGGCATCGAATTCGATTACTGCTGCGTGCACGCCGCGCTGGCGCTGCGGGAAGACGGTTTCGAGACCATCATGGTCAACTGCAACCCGGAGACGGTGTCGACCGATTACGACACGTCCGACCGCCTTTATTTCGAGCCGCTGACGCTGGAAGACGTGCTGGAAATCGTGCATATCGAGAAGCCGTCCGGCGTGATCGTGCAGTTCGGCGGCCAGACGCCGCTCAAGCTCGCGCGCGATCTCGAAGCGAACGGCGTGCCCATCATCGGCACCACGCCGGACTCGATCGATATCGCGGAAGACCGCGAGCGGTTCCAGAAACTGCTCACCAGGCTCAAGCTCAGGCAGCCGCCCAACCGCACCGCAAGAAGCCCGCAGAAGGCGCTGCAGGTGGCCGAGGAGATCGGCTATCCGCTGGTGGTCCGTCCTTCCTACGTGCTGGGCGGCCGCGCCATGGAGATCGTCTACCAGCAAAGCGATCTCGAACGCTATATGCGCGAGGCGGTCAAGGTCTCCAACGACAGCCCGGTGCTGCTCGACCGTTTCCTGAATGACGCGATCGAGGTCGATGTCGACGCGGTGTCCGACGGCGAAAAGGTCATCATCGGCGGCGTGATGGAGCATATCGAGCAGGCCGGCGTGCATTCGGGCGATTCGGCGTGTTCGCTGCCGCCGTTCAGTCTGTCGCGTGAACTGCAGGACGAGCTGCGGCGCCAGACCGTGGCCATGGCAAAAGCGCTCAAGGTGGTCGGACTGATGAACGTCCAGTTTGCGATCCAGGACAACACGGTCTATGTGCTCGAAGTCAATCCGCGCGCCTCGCGCACCGTGCCTTTCGTGTCCAAGGCGACCGGCCTGCCGCTCGCCAAGATCGCGGCGCGCTGCATGGCGGGCGCGACGCTTGCCGCGCAGGGCGTCGATCGCGAGATCGTGCCGCCGTATTTCTCGGTCAAGGAGGCGGTGTTTCCGTTCATCAAGTTTCCGGGCGCCGATACCATCCTCGGGCCCGAAATGAAATCGACCGGCGAAGTGATGGGCGTGGGCGAGAGTTTCGGCGAGGCGTTCGTGAAATCGCAGATCGCCGCCGGCGAGAGGCTGCCGGCGTCGGGCAAGGTCATCATCAGCGTGCGCGATGCCGACAAGCTGCGCGTGGTCGATATCGCGCGTTCGCTGGCCGCGCTCGGTTTCACGCTGGTGGCCACCCGCGGCACCGCTGCAGCGCTCGCCGCGGCGGGACTGAACGTGACGCCGGTGAACAAGGTCGCCGAAGGCCGGCCGCACATCGTCGACATGATCAAGAACGGCGAAATCGTGCTGATCGTCAACACCGTCGAGGAAAAGCGGGTCGCGGTGCGCGACTCCTATGCCATCCGCCGCGCGGCGCTGCAGCAGCGCGTCACCGTCTATACCACCCTGGCCGGCGCGCGTGCCGCGTGTCACGGCATGGGGCAGAGACAGGAACTGCGCGCCTACGAGATCCAGGGCCTGCACGCGAAACTGGCGCAAGCCGCAAGCCGGCAATAGCGAAAAAGTCTGCGCCTGCGTTACCATTAGCGGTCCAGGTTTTCGAGGATATCCATTTGCTGTTTACCGTCACCCGTGAACGCCGCTTTTTCCCCGGCCTGCGCGCTGCGGCGCTGCCGGCCGGCGAGAGGGCCGGAAAGCGGGTCCGGTCTGGTGAAATCAAGCTATGAACAAGACTCCATTGACCGTCGTCGGCGCCGAGAAGCTGCGCGCCGAGCTCCATGAACTCAAAACCGTCCAGCGCCCGGCGGTGATCAACGCCATCGCCGAAGCGCGCGCCCACGGCGACCTTTCGGAAAACGCCGAATACGCCGCTGCCAAGGAGCGGCAGAGCTTCGTCGAAGGCCGCATTGCCGAGCTCGAGGCCAAGCTGTCCAATGCGCAGATCATCAATCCGGCGCTGCTCGATGCCGACGGCCGCTGTGTTTTCGGCGCCACGGTCGATCTCGAGGACATGGAAAACGGCGAAGTCGTGACCTATCAGATCGTGGGTGACGACGAAGCCGACATCAAACAGGGCAAGATCTCGATCAGCTCGCCGATTGCGCGGGCCTTGATCGGCAAGTATTCGGGCGATGTCGCCGAAGTCCTGGCGCCGGGCGGCGTGCGCGAATATGAAATCCTCGACGTCAAGTACATCTAGGGCCGGCGGGCGCTTTATGCATATATAACGTATTGATTTTATTAAATTTTTT
>JBKBXX010000054.1:0-21997 GCA_046313915.1 Burkholderiales bacterium
CACCGAGATAAATCGCCTCGAAGCCGAGCGTTTCTCTGGAATCGGGGTCGACGAGCGCGTCGCCGCGGCGAAAAATCTGCCACACTTCGCCCTGGTCTTTGCCGATTCCGCGTGCGTAAGCAAGATTGCCGGCGCCGACCACGACGCGGTTTTCCTCGGTCGCGACGATGCGCGCGGCGGAGTCCAGTTCGTCGCGGGCAACCACCAGCGGCCGCGACAGGAAGGGCTCGATCGCGGCGGGGGAAATGCTGGGAACGGCGCGTTTTTCCAGCGGCTCGCTGCGGATTTTCGGCGACAGCCTCACGGTTTCCAGGGCGCTGACCAACTGCAGCCGTGGTTCCGGGCCCGAGCGGTCGAGCGCCAGCACATCGCCGGGGTGGAGGCGGTGGGGGCTGCTGCTCCGTTCCCGATTCATTCCCCACAATTCCGGCCAGCGCCAGGGTTCCTTCAGGTACTGGCCGGCAATGCTCCACAACGTGTCGCCTTCGACTACGGTATAGCGGGCGGGGGCGGTTTGGCTGAGTCCGCCGTTTTCGACGGCCGACGCGGGCAAGACCGGAAGCAACAGTAAAATCAGCGATATAATTGTTTTATTCATGTTGCGCCCCATTTGTACCCTGAGCCGCCGCGCGACGTCATGTGGTGGTTTGAATTCTGCAACTAATTGATTAATTTAGCAAGTTTTATGGCGCTTTTGCCCATCCTGCACTACCCCGATCCGCGGCTGCACAAAGTCGCCGAAGAAGTTTCCCGCGTCGACAACGGCATCAGGAAACTGGTCAAGGACATGGCGCAAACCATGTATGCCGCGCCGGGAATCGGCCTCGCCGCGACGCAAGTCGACGTTCACAAGCGCGTCATCGTGATCGACATTTCGGAAACGCACGACCAGCTCAGGACGTTTATCAATCCCAGGATCCTCGAAGCGAGCGGCGAGGCGGAGTGCGAAGAAGGCTGCCTGTCGGTGCCGGGAATATATGAAAAAGTGCGGCGCGCCGAGCGCGTCAAGGTCACGGCGCTCGACGCCGAAGGCCAGCCGTTTACGCTGGAAGCCGAGGGGCTGCTCGCGGTATGCATCCAGCATGAAATGGATCATTTGGAGGGAAAGGTCTTCGTCGAGTACCTGTCGCGGCTCAAGCAGCAGCGCATCCGCAGCAAACTCAGAAAACTGCAGCGCGAGGTCATGTAACAGGCCTTGTTCCGGTCCTGCCGTCGCCACCAATCTTGCCGCGGCCCCTGCGGGCAGCGCCAGGACGTATGCCACACTTGGGCGGGCACGGTTCCAGGCTGCTTGCTTCGCAGAGAATCCATATGATCCGTTCAATCCGACTTTCATGAACCTCGTTTTCGCCGGCACGCCGGAATTTGCCGCGGTGGCGCTCGATGCGCTGCTGCGCGCCGGTCACGGCATTGCCCTCGTCCTCACCCAGCCCGACCGGCCGGCGGGGCGCGGACGTAAGACCAGACCGTCGGCGGTGAAAAGCCTCGCCATGGATCGCGGCCTGCCGCTCCTGCAACCGCCGACGCTGAAAGAGCAGGGCCTCACCGAGGTCATCGCCGCACTCGAGCCCGACGCGCTGGTGGTGGCGGCTTACGGCCTGATCGTGCCGCAGGCGCTGCTGGACATCCCTCGCCTCGGCGGAATCAATATCCACGCGTCGCTGTTGCCGCGGTGGCGCGGCGCGGCGCCGATCCAGCGCGCGATACTCGCGGGAGACGCGGTCACCGGCATCACCATCATGCAAATGGACGCAGGACTCGATACGGGGGCCATTTTGCTGCAGGAAGCGGTCCCGATCGGCAGCACCGATACCGCACAGACGCTGCACGACCGCCTGGCCGAGCTTGGCGGGAAGCTGATCGTGCGCGCGCTCGCCGAACCGCTCGTGCCGCGCGAGCAGGACGCGGCCGCCGCCACCTACGCCGACAAGATCGACAAGCGTGAAGCGCTTATCGACTGGAGCGAAAGTGCACAGACGATAGAGCGCAAGGTGCGTGCCTTCAATCCGGTTCCCGGCGCGAGCTCGCTGCTGGGGGGCGTCAACATAAAAATCTGGCGCGCCGAAGTGGAGCGCGGCGTCAACGCGCCGCCGGGGACGGTATGCGAGGCGGGGGCAGGCGGCATCGTGGTTGCTTGCGGCGACGGCGGCGTGCGGCTGCTCGAACTGCAGCGCGCGGGTGGCAGGCGCTTGCCGGCAGCGGCTTTCCTCGCCGGTTTTGAAGTGGCGCGCGGCGCGCGTTTCGGGGCCTGATGCTGGAAGTCCAGCGACTGGCGGGCGCCGTCATCGGCAAGGTGCTGGGCGGGCGCAGCCTCGATGCCGAGCTCGCCGCCCTGGGGCGGCGCCACCCCGGCCTTTCTGCCCAGCAGCGCGCGGCGATCCAGGACATCTGTTTCGGCGCCTTGCGTTTTCTCGGCCGCATAGACGCAATGTTGCAAGCCGCCCTCGACAAGCCGCTGAAGGACGCAAGGCTGCGCAGCCTGCTGCAGGTTGCGCTCTACCAGCTTGAATATACGAGGGCCGCGCCCCACGCCGTGGTCGACCACGCGGTGCGCGTTTGTGAGCAGCTTCATCTGACTGCTGCGAAAGGGCTGGTCAATGCCGTGCTGCGCAACTTTTTGCGTCGCCGTGCCTTTTTTGCGGCAGCCGCACAGAGCACGGAAGCAGGGCGTTATTCCCATCCGCAATGGTGGATCGACAAGCTGCGTCTGCAATATCCCGAACGGTATGCGGCGATCCTGGAAGCCGACAACCTGCATCCGCCGATGACTTTGCGGGTGAATTGCCGGCACAGCACAACCACCGCTTATCTCGCGCTGCTCGAGGAGCATGGAATCGAAGCGCGCGTGACAGGCCGCTTTGCCGTACAGCTGGGGAAGCCGCTGCCGGTGGAGCGCATCCCGGGTTTTGCGGAAGGCATGGTTTCGGTGCAGGATGCCTCGGCGCAATGTGCCGCGCCGCTGCTCGACGCCTGCGCCGGCATGCGGGTGCTCGACGCCTGCGCCGCACCTGGCGGAAAGACCGCGCACCTTCTCGAACTCGCCGACGTGGAGCTGACGGCGCTCGACCGCGATGCCGCCAGACTCGAACGGCTTCAGGCCAATCTCGGGCGGCTCAAGCTCACCGCGCGCATCGCCAGTGGCGATGCCTGCGAACCCTGCCACTGGTGGGACGGCAAACCGTTCGACCGCATTCTCGCGGACGCGCCGTGCTCCGCTTCCGGTGTCGTGCGTCGCCATCCCGACATCAAGTGGTTGCGTCGCGCCGGCGACATCGAACAGTTTGCACGGCAACAGTGCCGTATACTGGATGCGCTGTGGCGGCTGCTCGGCAGTGGTGGTAAATTGCTGTATGCAACCTGTTCGGTGTTCCGGGAGGAAAATCAGTTGCAGGTGATACGGTTTCTGGAACGCCATCCCGACGCGCAACAGCTGGAACTTCCTGCGGTCGAGAGCCATTTGATGGGGAGCGATGGCCAAATACTTCCGGATGAACGGCACGACGGATTTTTCTATGCGTTGTTGCAGAAAAATTAGTCTGCTGCTGGCGCTCGCCGCATTCTGGTTCGCCCTCGCTGCTTCCGCCATCGTTCATGCCAATGGCATTGAAGTCCGGAAGGCTTCCCTGACCATCGCTGACGACGGCTATGTGCTCGAAGCCAACTTCGGCATCGCCCTGACTCCCCCGCTCGAAGAAGCGCTCAACAAAGGGGTGTCGCTTTATTTTTTGCTGGAATTCGAGCTGATCCGGGCGCGATGGTACTGGTTCAACGAGAAAATCGCCGATCTTCGCCAGCAATACCGGCTGTCCTACAATGCGCTGACCCGGCAATACCGGGTCGGGGTCGGCGCCCTCTACCAGAATTTCAACAGCCTGCCCGAGGCGCTCGAGGTCATGAGCCGGGTGCGCCGGCGCGAGGAAGTCGAGCCGGGAACGCTCAAGAAAGACTCGAACTACATCGCGGCGTTGCGCCTGCGGCTTGACATCACCCAACTGCCCAAACCGTTTCAGATCAGCGCGCTGGGCTCGCGGGAATGGAACATCGGCAGCGACTGGCATCGCTGGGTGGTGGGGCCGTGACGCGGCAATCGGCACACCCACCGGCGCTTGCCAGGGCGGGCGTCAAATATCTGCTGATCCTGTGCCTCGGATTCGGTGCCGTGGCGCTTTTCCTGCTGGCAACCGCCAGCGCGAACACGGCGCTATTTGCCGAACACTATTCCCTGCTGCTGCTGCTCAACGGGGCGATCGCGGTAGTGCTTGCGGTCCTGGTGGGCTATCAGCTGTTTACCCTTAGGCGCAGGCTCAAGGCCGGGGTGTTCGGTGCCAAGCTGACCTTGCGACTGGTGCTGCTGTTTACGCTGATGGCCGTTTTGCCCGGGGCATTGATTTACGGAGTGTCGGTGCAGTTTCTCGCAAAAAGCATCGAGTCATGGTTCGACGTGCGCGTCGACAAGGCGCTGGAAGGCGGGCTGAACATCAGTCGCAACGCGCTCGACGGCATGCTGAGGGAATTGACGGCAAAGGCCGATGCGATGGCAGTGCAGCTGTCGGTGCGCCCGCCTGCGGAACATCTGTCGGCGCTCAACCTGCTGCGCGAACAGGCCGGCGTCCAGGAAGCGACCCTGTTCAGCTCGCGCGGTAAGGTGATCGCCTACTCGGGAACCGAACGCGTGGGGCTGCTCCCGGATTTGCCGGGGGCGGCGGCGCTGCGCCAGATCCGCCTGCAGCAGGCTTACAGCGCGGTCGAGGCGGTGCCGGAGCGGGGGTTGGTGCTGCGCGTGCTGGTGCCGGTGAGCGTTTTGTCTCTGGCCGAGGAGGCGCGCGTGCTGCAGCTGGTGCAGCCGGTGCCGAAACAGCTGGCGCGCGATGCCGAAACGGTGCAGGCCGGTTATCGGGAATACCAGGAACTCACGCTATCGCGCCTCGGCTTGAAGCGGCTCTACGGCATCACCTTGACATTGACGCTGCTGCTGGCCCTGCTTTCCTCGCTGGCGCTGGCGTTCCTGCTTTCGGACCGCCTTTCGGCGCCGCTCGGCGTGCTGGTCGAAGGCACCCGCGCCGTGGCGCAGGGTGATTTCAGCCGGCGCGCGGCGGTGGCGAGCAGCGACGAGCTGGGAATGCTGACGGCCTCGTTCAACAGCATGACGCTGCAACTCGCCGACGCCCGCGCCCAGGCCGAGCGCAACCAGGCGCAGCTGGCACACGCCAAAGCCTATCTGGAAAGTGTTCTCGCCAATCTGTCTGCCGGAGTGCTCGCCTTCGACAGCCAGCTGCGGCTGCGTTCCGCCAATACCAGCGCGGGCCAGATACTGGGAACCGATTTCACGGGATTGCTGGGGCGCGAACTGGACGAGTGGGTGCGGCACGACGCCACGCTCGGCGGCCTGGCGCAAGCCATTCGTGCTGGTTTCAGCCACGTCAGTAGCGGGGAATGGGAGCAGCAGGTCGAGCGCGAAGTGAAAGACGGAACCCAGGTGCTGATATTGCGCGGCACGCGGTTGCCGCAAAGCGCCGAAAGCGGCAGTGTCGTCGTCTTCGATGACATCACCCGTCTGCTGCAGGCGCAGCGTGATGCCGCGTGGGCGGAGGTGGCGCGCCGGCTGGCACACGAGATCAAGAACCCGCTGACCCCGATCCAGCTTTCGGCCGAACGCCTGCAGCGCAAGCTGGCAGCCAAGCTCGCCGATACCGATGCCGAAGTGCTCATGCGCGCGACCCGAACCATCGTCAACCAGGTAACGGCGCTCAAGCGCATGGTGGATGCTTTCAGCCAGTACGCGCGGACCCCCGAGCCTTCGATGCAGGAGCTCGATCTCAACAAACTGGCGCGCGAGGTTCTGACGCTTTACGAATCGCTGGGTTCGAGCATCAGGCTCGAGCTCGCGCCCGAGCTGCCGCCGGTCGTTGGCGATGCGGCCCAGCTGAGACAGGTGGTGCACAATCTGTTGCAAAATGCCCAGGATGCACTGGCCGACTCCGCCAACCCCCGCATCGTGATCGCGAGCGAGGCCGCTGGAAATGCGGTACGATTTTCCGTGACGGACAACGGCAGCGGCTTTCCCGAGCATTTGATGAAACGCGCATTCGAGCCGTATGTGACGACCAAGCCCAAGGGCACCGGCCTGGGGCTGGTGATCGTCAAGAAAATTGTCGAGGAGCACGGCGGAGAAATCACGATTTCGAATGTGGCCCCGCACGGCGCGCGCGTGACGATAACGCTTCCTGCTGCCGCGGCCCGCAGCGCCGGGCAGCAGTCTGCCGCGTAGTCATCATGTTGTTAACCGGGCGCAGAGCTTCCTATGCAACAGATACTGGTCGTTGACGACGAAATCGGCATTCGCGAACTGCTGGCGGAAATCCTCTCCGAGGAAGGCTATCAGGTGGAGCTCGCGGAAAACGCCGGCGCGGCACGGGCTTTTCGCAGCCGCAGCCGCCCCGACCTAGTGCTGCTCGACATCTGGATGCCCGATACCGACGGCATCACCTTGCTCAAGGAATGGGCGAGCGCCGGTTTGTTGACCATGCCGGTGGTCATGATGTCCGGGCACGGCACCATCGACACCGCGGTGGAAGCGACTCGCATCGGCGCCTACGATTTCCTGGAAAAACCGATTGCGTTGCAAAAGCTGCTTGCTACCGTCGGCCGCGCCCTCAGCCACGCCGAGCCGCCGCCCCAGACCACGATATCGCTGGCGGGCATGGGCCGCGCGCCGCTGATCGCCGACCTCAAGCTGCGGCTCGAACGCGTCGCCAATCTGCGAACGCCGCTGCTGCTCGTCGCCGAACCGGGGTGCGGCGTGGAGATGTGCGCACGCTTTCTGCACCCGCGCACCGCGCCCTGGATCATGCCCGAGACGACTTCGGCGCTGGCCGAAGCGCCGCTCGATCTTCTGAACAAGGCGCGCGACGGAACGCTCTACCTGCACGACGTTACCGAACTCAACAAGATGGAACAGAAAGGGCTGCTGCTTTTGCTGGGCAGACACGACCGGTACAACGCCCGCATCGTTTGCGGGGCCTCGCGGTCCTTGCCGGAGCTGGTGACGCGCGGCGCGTTCGATGAGCGCCTGTACACCGCGCTTTCGGTGACAACCATCAGGGTGCCCAGCTTGCGCGAGCACCGCGAAGACGTGCCCGAACTGGCCAGCCTGATGCTGCTGCACATGAGCGAAGCCAAGGAGGTGCCGCCGCGGCAGTTTTCGACCGCAGCGCTCAACGCGCTGAGAAATTACGACTGGCCCGGCAATCTGACGCAGCTCCAGAGCGTGGTGCGGACGCTGGCGCTCACCGCAGCCGGCGAGCAGATCGACGCGGACGAAGTTGCGCGCGCGCTGCCGCAACCCGCCGCGGCGCCGGTAACAACGCCGGGGCTGCAGCTGGACCTGCCACTGCGCGAGGCGCGGGATGTCTTCGAGCGGATCTATTTCGAGCACCACATCACCAAGGAAGGCGGCAACATCAGCCGCGTCGCCGAGACCGTGGGCCTGGAGCGCACGCATCTTTACCGCAAGCTCAAGCAGCTCGGCATCAAGCTCGCGCGCAGACCCGACGAATGACGGCGTGGCTTAGCCGCGCCGCAGCTTCCCGCTTGCTTTTTTCATCGCGCCCGCAGGCGGCGCAATGGATGCGGCACGCGTCAACAGAAACTCGCGGAAGGCGCGTGCCACGGGCGGCAGGCGCCGGCCCTTGCCGTGCACCATGTACCACTTGCGCAGAACCGGCATTTCGACCACATCAAGCATGACGAGACGCCCGGTTTGCAATTCGAGCTGCACGGTGTGCAATGACAGAAAAGCGAGGCCCATTCCGACCATCGCCGCCTGCTTTATGGTTTCATCGCTGCTGATTTCCATGGCCGCGTTCACGCTCATGCCGTGATCCCGGAACACGCGTTCCATCAGCATGCGCGTGCCCGAACCGGGCTCGCGGACAAGAAAGTTTTCTCTGGCGAGGGCCTTGAACGGTATGCGATGGCTGCGGGCCAGCCGGTGGCCGGGGCAGGCGATGACCGCGTGCGGATTGCTGGCAAACGGCTCGGCGACGATGTCCAGCCCTTGCGGCGGATGGCCCATGATTGCGAGGTCGATTTCGTTGTCGAGCAGGCGCTGCAGCAGCAGCGCGCGATTGTTCACGGCGAGCCTGAGCTTGACGCCGGGGTACAGTTCGCAAAACTGCGCGAGGAATCGCGGGGCAAAATACTTGGCGGTGCTGATCAGCGTGATGTTCAGCGTGCCCTGGTTGATTCCCTGCAGCGCGGCGAGCGACTGCTGCGCTTCCTCCAGCTCGCGCAGAACCAGCCGGGCGTGATTCAGCAGGGCACGACCTGCCTCGGTGACAAAGATTTTTTTTCCGACCTGTTCGAGCAGCGGCTGACCGGCGGCCTGCTCGATTTGCTTGATCTGCATCGATACCGCAGGCTGGGTCAGGTGCAGGTCCTCGGCGGCACGCGAAAAGCTCAAATGACGCGCGACCGCGTCGAATATCCGCAACTGCCTGAGGGTGACGTTTTTCATCATGGCCGGCCGATATATAAGCAACATTGATTATATATCTAAAAATATTTGAATGTTTCTTATTGTCGCGGGCAGCTATGATTGCCTCGACAACGTGCATGAAGGCGGAAAGGAGCGTTATGGGCAAGCCAGAAAGCGGCGGGATCGGTATGGACGCCAAGGAACGCTACAAACCGGGGGTCCTTCCCTACAGGAAAATGGGATATTGGGATCCTGACTATAAACCCAGGGACACCGACATCATTGCGTTGTTTCGCATCACCCCGCAGCCCGGCGTGGATGCGGAGGAGGCGGCGGCGGCGGTGGCGGGCGAGTCTTCCACTGCGACCTGGACCGTGGTCTGGACCGACCGGCTGACTGCGTGCGAGCCCTACCGGGCCAAGGCCTACCGGGTGGATCCGGTGCCCAACACGGGCCCCGATACCAGGACCGAGCAGCAGTATTTTGCCTACATCGCCTATGACCTCGACCTGTTCGAACCCGGCTCGATTGCGAACCTCACGGCCTCGATCATCGGCAATGTGTTCGGCTTCAAGGCGGTGAAAGCGCTGCGTCTGGAAGACATGCGCATCCCGGTCGCCTACCTGAAAACTTTCCAGGGGCCGGCCACGGGCATCGTGGCCGAACGCGAGCGCCTGGACAAATTCGGCCGGCCGCTGCTCGGCGCCACCACCAAACCGAAGCTCGGGCTTTCCGGCCGCAACTACGGACGCGTGGTGTACGAGGCGCTGAAGGGCGGCCTCGATTTCGTAAAGGACGACGAGAACATCAACTCGCAGCCCTTTATGCACTGGCGCGACCGCTTTCTCTACTGCATGGAAGCGGTGAACAAGGCCATCGCCGCGACCGGCGAAATGAAGGGGCATTATCTCAACGTCACCGCCGGCACCATGGAAGAGATGTACGAGCGCGCCGAATTCGCCAAATCGCTGGGCTCGGTCATCATCATGATCGACCTCGTGATCGGCTACACCGCCATTCAGTCCATGGCCAGGTGGGCGCGCAACAACGACATGATCCTGCACCTGCATCGCGCCGGCAATTCGACGTATTCGCGTCAGAAAAATCACGGCATGAACTTCCGCGTGATTTGCAAGTGGATGCGCATGGCGGGCGTGGACCATATCCACGCCGGCACGGTCGTCGGCAAGCTCGAGGGCGACCCGCGCATGATCAAGGGTTTCTACGACACGCTGCGCGAGCCGTATACGGCCCAAAGCCTGGAGAACGGCCTGTTCTTCGATCAGGAATGGGCATCGTTGAGGAAGGTGATGCCGGTTGCCTCGGGCGGTATCCACGCCGGCCAGATGCACCAGTTGATACACTACCTCGGAGAGGACGTGGTGCTGCAGTTCGGCGGCGGCACCATCGGCCATCCGCTGGGTATCCAGGCGGGGGCGACGGCCAACCGCGTCGCGCTCGAAGCGATGATCCTGGCGCGCAACGAGGGGCGCGATTACCTGGAGGAAGGTCCGCAGATTCTGCAGGAGGCCGCCAGATGGTGCTCGCCGCTCAAGGCCGCGCTGGATACCTGGGGGGAGGTCAGCTTCAACTACGAATCCACCGACACTGCGGACTTCGTGCCCGCGGTCACGGCCAGCGTTTGACGGTAAAGGAGACGCAATCATGATGACCAATCCCGGCAAACGGATCACGCAGGGGCAGTTTTCGTTCCTGCCCGACCTCACGGATGCGCAGATCACGGCGCAGATCGAGTATGCGCTGAAGCAAGGCTGGGCGGTGAGCGTGGAATACACCGACGATCCGCACCCGCGCAACACCTATTGGGAAATGTTCGGCAATCCGATGTTCGACCTCAAAGATCCGGCCGGCATCCTGATGGAAGTCAACGAATGCCGCAAGACCTTCCCGAACCACTATGTCCGGGTCATGGCGTTCGACTCCACCAAAGGCTGGGAGACCCCGCGCATGTCATACATCGTCAACCGGCCGCATCAAGAGCCGGGTTTCGGCCTGGTGCGGCAAGAGGCGGAAGGACGCCGCATTCGCTATACCGTGCATTCCTACGCCACGGACAAGCCCGAAGGCGAGCGCTATTGAAAAAAGGTGATCCGGAGCGAGATGCGCATCCCCGGACAGGCGCGGACCGATGACCCTGATGGCAAATCCGGCGGACAGGCAGATGCTCTTCTCGACAGCCCCGGCTGCCGCGGAAGGGACCACGGTCGACCTCGAGGCGGCGTTTTGCGATTCGCGCGTCACGGAGGTGCTCGATGCCCTGGAGCAGGATCTCGTGGGACTGAAACCGGTGAAGACGCGCATCCGCGAGATCGCGGCGTTGCTGCTCGTCGAGAAGCTGCGGCGGCAAGTGGGTCTCGAAGCCGGGCCGCCCGCGCTGCACATGTGTTTCACCGGCAACCCGGGTACTGGCAAGACCACGGTGGCGCTGCGCATGGCCGAGATCCTGCACCGGCTGGGCTATGTGCGCAAAGGTCATCTCGTCGCCGTGACGCGCGACGATCTGGTGGGCCAGTATATCGGGCACACTGCGCCCAAGACCCGCGAGGCGCTCAAGAAGGCGATGGGCGGGGTGCTGTTCATCGACGAGGCGTACTACCTGTATCGGCCGGAGAACGAGCGCGACTACGGCCAGGAGGCGATCGAGATCCTGCTGCAGGTGATGGAAGACCAGCGCGATGATCTGGTCGTGATCCTCGCCGGCTACCGGGATCGCATGGACCGTTTCTTCGAGAGCAATCCCGGCATGTCCTCACGCATTGCGCACCACATCGGCTTTCCCGACTACAGCGCGGAAGAGCTTTATGCGATCGCGGAACTGATGCTCGAGCGCATGCAGTACCGGCTGGACGAGCCGGCGCGCGCGGCGCTGCGCGAGTATATCGAATTGCGCAGGGCGCGGCCGCTTTTCGCCAACGCGCGCTCGATCCGCAATGCGCTCGATCGCGCCCGCCTGCGCCAGGCGAGCCGCCTGTTCGGGCGCCGCGCGGAGCGCTTGACGAAAGACGATCTGGCGGTCATCCGCGCAGAAGACATCCGTGCGAGCCGGCTATTCCGGCCCGCTGAAGGCGGAAGCGCGCCATGACACCGGGCGCGCTGATTTTCGATGTCGATGGCATGCTGGCGGATACCGGAGAAACACATCGTCTGGCGTCCGGCGGCGCGTTCATCGGGCATCGGCCGGGATGGAAGCGGGGGGTCGTGGCAAGTGCGCGAGGCCGCTTCGGCGTGTTAGGAACACCAGGATGGCCACGATGCTGACCGTTGCGCGCACCACGCTTACACAGTTCTTGATCGAGGAGCGGCGGCAGCATCCCGGCGCGACCGGCGAGCTGAATGCCCTGATCCTCGACGTCGCGCTCGCCTGCAAGGCGATTTCCAGGGCGGTGGCGCACGGCGCGCTCGCGGGCGTGCTCGGCGACGCCGCCAGCGTGAACGCCCAGGGCGAGGCGCAGAAAAAGCTCGACGTGATCGCCAACGAGATTTTCCTGCGCAGCGCGGAATGGGACGGCCATCTTTCCGGCATGCTGTCCGAGGAAATGGCGGAACCGGCGCGGATTCCTCCCCGCTATCCGAAAGGCAAATACCTGCTCGCGTTCGATCCGCTCGACGGCTCCAGCAACATCGACGTCAACGTCGCCGTCGGCAGCATTTTTTCCATCGTGCGCGCGCCGCGGCCGGGCGAAGATGCGCGTGCCGCGGATTTCCTCCAGCCCGGCGCGCGCCAGGTCTGCGCCGGCTATGCGATTTACGGGCCGGCGACGATGCTGGTGCTCACCGTGGGCAGCGGCACGCACGGCTTCACGCTCGATCCGCAGCTGGCCGAATTCATCCTCACCCATCGCGACATCCGCATTCCCGCCGACGCCGGCGAATTCGCGATCAATGCCTCGAACAGCCGCTTCTGGGAGCCCGCGGTGAAGCGCTACGTCGACGAGTGCCTCGCCGGCAAAAGCGGCGCACGGGGCAAGGATTTCAACATGCGCTGGGTGGCATCGCTGGTGGCGGAACTGCACCGCATCCTGATGCGCGGCGGAGTGTTTCTTTATCCGCGTGACACGCGCGACCCGCGGCGGCAGGGCCGGCTGCGGCTGCTTTATGAAGCCAATCCGGTGGCTTTTCTGGTCGAGCAGGCAGGCGGCCGCGCCAGCACCGGCTACGCGCGCATTCTCGATGTGCAGCCCGAAGCGCCGCACCAGAGGACAGGCTTCGTCTTTGGCTCGGCGAACGAAGTCGAGCGTATCGAGCGCTATCACTGCGACGCCGACACGCGCGAGTACGATGCCCCGCTGTTCGGTGCGCGCGGCCTGTTCCGCGCGCCGGCCGAAACCTGAAGGAACCGCCATGTCTGCCAGGCACCCCATCATCGCCATCACCGGTTCCTCTGGCGCCGGCACCACCTCGGTGTCGAAAACCTTCGAACAGATTTTCCGCCGCGAGGGCGTGAAAGCGGCATTTGTCGAAGGCGACGCGTTTCACCGCTACGATCGCGCCGAGATGAAACAGAAAATGGCCGAGGAGCTGGCGCGCGGCAACTACCAGTTCAGCCACTTCGGCCCCGAGGCGAACCTGTTCGAGGAGCTGGAAGCGCTGTTCCGCGGCTACGGCGAAAACGGATCGGGCCGCACGCGCAAATACCTGCACAACGACGAAGAGGCGGCGCCCCACGGCCAGAAACCCGGCGCCTTCACGCCGTGGGAGGACCTGCCGCCGGATACGGACCTGCTTTTCTACGAAGGCCTGCACGGCGCAGTCGTCACCGAAACCGTCGATATCGCGCGTCACGTCGATCTGCTGATCGGCGTCGCGCCGGTGATCAACCTGGAGTGGATCCAGAAGCTGTATCGAGACCGCACCGCGCGCCGCCATACGACCGAGGCGGTGACCGATACCATTCTGCGCCGCATGTACGATTACGTGCACTATATCTGCCCGCAGTTTTCGCGTACCCACATCAACTTCCAGCGGGTGCCGACGGTGGACACGTCCAACCCCTTCATCGCGCGTTTCATCCCGACGCCCGACGAAAGTTTTCTGGTGATCCGCTTTGCCAACCCGCGTGGCATCGATTTCCCGTATCTGCTGTCGATGATGAAGGATTCGTTCATGTCGCGGGCCAATACCATCGTTGCGCCGGGCGGCAAGATGGACCTGGCGATGCAGCTGATTTTCACGCCCATGATCTGGCGGCTGATGGATCGCCGCCGCAAGGCGCTGGGCGGCTGAGTTTCTGGTCGAAACGACGGAGGAGTTCCCCGATGGCCCTGGTATCGTTGCGCCAACTGCTAGACCATGCCGCGGAGCACGGCTATGGTGTGCCGGCGTTCAATGTCAACAACCTCGAGCAGATCCAGGCGGTGATGCAGGCGGCGCACGAGTGCGAAAGCCCGGTGATCCTGCAGGGTTCGGCGGGAGCGCGCAAATACGCCGGCGAGGCCTTCCTGCGGCAGCTGGTGCTTGCCGCGGTCGAGACCTATCCGCACATTCCGGTGGTGCTGCATCAGGATCACGGCGCGAGCCCCGCCGTCTGTCAGCGTTCGATACGCTCCGGTTTTACCAGCGTGATGATGGACGGCTCGTTGCGCGAGGACATGAAAACCCCGGCGCCTTACGACTACAACGTCGAGGTGACGCGGCGCGTGGTCGAAATGGCGCACGCGGTCGGCGTCTCGGTCGAAGGCGAGCTCGGCTGCCTGGGGTCCCTCGAATCGGGCATGGCCGGCGAGGAAGACGGCTCGGGCGCCGCGGGCAAGCTCGCGCATTCGCAATTGCTGACCGACCCCGGGCAGGCGGCGGATTTCGTCGCGCGAACCGGTGTCGATGCACTGGCGATCGCCATCGGCACGTCGCACGGTGCCTACAAGTTCACGCGTCGGCCGACCGGCGACATTCTGGCGATCGACCGCATCAAAACGATCCACGCCCGCCTTCCCAACACCCATCTGGTGATGCACGGAGCGAGCAGCGTACCGCAGGAGTGGCTGGAGGTGATCCGCGCCTACGGCGGGGAAATCAAGGAAACCTACGGGGTACCGGTCGAAGAAATCCGGCAAGGCATCAGATACGGCGTGCGCAAGATCAACATCGACACCGACATCCGGCTCGCGATGACCGGCGCCATGCGGCGGCGCCTGGCGAAAGAGCGCGCCGAGTTCGACCCTCGCAAATTCCTGGGCGACGCGCGCGATGCCGCCAGGCAGGTCTGCAAAGAGCGCTTCATCGCTTTTGGCAGCGCCGGCCGGGCGTCGCAGATCAGACCGCTCGGGCTCGATCGGCTCGCCGAGCGGTATGCGAACGGGGAATTGCGCGCGATCGTCTGCTGACACCGGGTTTCGCGCCGCGCGCGGGCGCCCAAAGTGGTCAAAAACCGCGGTTTCGACGATAATTACGCGTCTTTTGCGCGACCCCCTGCAAGGAAATCCGATGACTTCCCGCGTTGAACTGGCGAACGCCTTGCGCGCGCTCGCGATGGATGCAGTGCAAAAAGCGAATTCCGGCCACCCCGGCATGCCGATGGGCATGGCGGAAATCGCCGAAGTGCTGTGGAATCACCATCTGCGCCACAATCCCGCCAATCCCGCCTGGCCCAACCGCGACCGCTTCGTGCTTTCCAACGGCCACGGCTCGATGCTGCTCTACGCGCTGCTGCATCTTTGCGGCTACGACCTGCCGATGGCTGAAATCCAGCGTTTCCGCCAGCTGCATTCCAAGACACCGGGACACCCCGAATTCGGCGCCACGCCCGGCGTGGAAACCACCACCGGACCGCTCGGACAGGGGCTTGCCAATGCCGTGGGCATGGCGATCGCCGAGCGGGTGCTCGCCGCCGAGTTCAACCGCGAAGGCCATGACATCGTCGATCACCATACCTACGCGTTTGCCGGCGACGGTTGCCTGATGGAAGGCATTTCGCACGAAGCCTGTGCGCTCGCCGGCACGCTCGGCCTGTCGAAGCTGATCGTGATCTACGACGACAACGGCATTTCGATAGACTCTGAAAAAGGGTCTATGAAACAATGGTTTACAGACGACGTGCCGCGCCGCTTCGAAGCCTATGGCTGGCACGTGATCGCCCGCGTCGACGGCCACGACTTCGACGCGGTCGATGCCGCCATCGGAAAAGCCCGGGCGCATACCGAGCGCCCGACACTGATCTGCTGCAAGACCGTGATCGCGAAAGGTTCGCCGAAAAAAGCGAATACCGGTGCCGCGCACGGCGCGCCACTGGGGATAGAGGAAATCGCCGCGACGCGCGCGAACCTGGGCTGGACCCACCCGCCGTTCGAAATCCCGCAAGCGGTTTATGACGGCTGGAACGCCAAGGGCCGCGGTGCCGCGCTCGAGGCGCAGTGGAACGAGAAATTTGCCGCGTATGCGCGGGCGCATCCGCAACTCGCCGCCGAGTTCAGGCGGCGCATGGCGGGCGAGTTGCCGGCCGCCTGGGGTGCGCACTGCGAGTCGTTTCTCGCCCAGGTCAACGAAAAGGCCGAGACCATCGCCACCCGCAAGGCCTCGCAGAATGCAATCGAGGCGCTCGCGCCGGTGCTGCCGGAACTGATCGGCGGCTCGGCCGACCTCGCCAGTTCCAATCTCACGCTGTGGTCCGGCTCCCGGCCGGTCGGCAAATCCGGCGGTGGCAACTACCTTTTTTTCGGCGTGCGCGAGTTCGGCATGGCGGGAATCGTCAACGGCCTTGCCCTGCACGGCGGTCTGATTCCCTACGGCGCGACGTTCCTGGTCTTTTCCGACTATGCGCGCAGCGCGCTGCGCATGGCTGCGCTGATGAGAGTGCGCGGCATATTCATTTTCACCCACGACTCGATCGGCCTGGGCGAAGACGGGCCCACGCACCAGCCGGTCGAACACGCCGCAACCCTGCGGCTCATCCCGCACATGGACGTGTGGCGGCCGTGCGATGCGCTCGAGTCCGCGGTCGCGTGGATGGCCGCGGTGGAGCGGCGCGACGGACCGACCAGCCTGTTGTTTTCGCGCCAGAATCTGCCGTTTCAGAAACGCAGCGCCGAACAGATCGCCGCGGTGCGCCGCGGCGCCTACGTGCTGTCGGAGGCGCGCGGCGGCAATCCCGCGGCGGTGATCATCGCCACCGGTTCCGAGGTCGCGCTCGCCGTGGCAGCGCAAAAAATGCTGGAAGCGGACGCAATCGCGGTGCGCGTGGTGTCGATGCCGTCGACCACGGTGTTCGACCGCCAGGACGCGGCCTACCGCGAAAGCGTGCTGCCGCGCGGTGTGCCGCGGGTCGCGGTCGAGGCCGGGGTTTCGGATTACTGGCGCAAATACGTCGGCCTGGAAGGCGCGGTGATCGGCATCGACCGTTTCGGCGAATCGGCGCCGGCCGCGGAGCTTTTCAGGTTTTTCGGCTTCACTGCGGAAAACGTGGCCGCGGCCGTAAAAAAAGTCTTGTAGCCTTCGCTGGCCGCGCGGTTTGCGCTGAATCAAGAAACCGCGCGCGGCCGGCGGTAGAATTCCGGTTTTCGTCTCAGGAGGGATCCATGACCATCAGAGTTGCAATCAACGGCTATGGCCGCATCGGCCGCAACATTTTGCGCGCCCACTACGAGGGCGGCAAAAAGCACGATCTGCAGTTCGTCGCCATCAACGATCTGGGCAACGCCGAAACCAACGCGCACCTGACGCGCTACGACACCGCCCACGGCAGATTCAGCGGCACGGTTGCGGTCGACGGCGAGCACATGGTGGTCAACGGCGACCGCATCAAGGTGCTGGCGATGCGCAATCCCGCCGAACTGCCGTGGGGCAGCCTGGGCGTGGATGTCGTGCTCGAGTGCACCGGGCTTTTCACCAGCAAGGAAAAAGCCGGCGCCCACCTCAAGGGCGGCGCGAGGAAAGTGATCATTTCCGCGCCTGGCGGCAAGGACGTCGACGCCACCGTGGTCTATGGTGTCAACCACCAGACGCTGAAAGCGAGCCACACCGTGATCTCGAACGCTTCGTGCACCACCAACTGCCTCGCGCCCATGGTCAAGGTGCTGCACGAAAAAATCGGCGTGGTGCAGGGTCTGATGACGACGATACACGCTTATACCAACGACCAGGTGCTGACCGACGTCTATCACGAAGACCTGCGGCGGGCGCGCTCGGCGACGATGTCGATGATCCCGACCAAGACCGGCGCTGCCGCCGCGGTGGGACTGGTGCTGCCGGAACTGAACGGCAAGCTCGACGGTTTTGCGGTGCGCGTGCCCACCATCAACGTCTCGGTGGTGGACCTCACGTTCACGGCGGCGCGGCCGACGACGGTCGAGGAAGTCAACGCGGCGATGAAGGCCGCGGCCGAAGGCGAGCTCAAAGGCGTGCTGGAATACAACACGGCGCCTCTGGTATCGGTTGACTTCAACCACAACCCCGCTTCCAGCATTTTCGATGCCACGCTGACCAAGGTCACCGGCGGTACGCTGGTCAAAGCCCTGTCCTGGTACGACAACGAATGGGGTTTCAGCAACCGGATGCTCGATACGACGGTGGCGTTGATGAACGCGAAATAGGGTTGTTGCTCGGGGCGCACGGAGCGCCGAAAAGCGAGCCGGCAATAAAATCAAATAAAAACAATGTGTTGCGTGCGGACCCGGTTCCGGCGACCGGGTGTGTCGATTCCGGCGCCCGTGGCAACCCTTGGAGCTGAGGGGCTTTGACGTGAGCATGATCAAAATGACCGATCTCGACCTGCGCGGCAAGCGGGTCCTGATCCGTGAAGATTTCAATGTGCCGCTGCAGGACGGGAAAATCACCGATGACACGCGCATACGCGCCGCGCTGCCCGGCATCAGGCACGCGCTCGCCCAGGGTGCGCGGCTGATGCTGGTTTCGCATCTGGGCCGCCCCCGCGAAGGGGGGTTCGACGAAACCGCGTCGCTCGCGCCGGTGGCGCGGCGGCTGTCGGAATTGCTGGGAATGGAGGTGCCGCTCAAGCGCGACTGGCTCGATGGCGTGACGGTCGAGCCCGGCAAAGCGGTGTTGCTCGAAAACTGCCGCTTCAACCCGGGCGAAAAGAAAAATGACGACGCGCTGGCGCAGAAAATGGCGGCGCTGTGCGACGTCTATGTCAACGACGCTTTCGGCACCGCGCATCGCGCCGAAGCGACGACCCACGGCATCGCAAAGTTCGCGCCCATCGCCTGCGCGGGGCCGCTGATGGCGGCGGAAATCGAGGCGCTCACGCGTGCCTTGGACCATCCCGCGCGGCCGCTGGTGGCGATCGTCGGCGGCGCCAAGGTGTCGACCAAGCTCACCATTCTCGCTTCGCTCGCGCAGAAAGTGGACCAGCTGATCGTGGGCGGCGGCATCGCCAACACCTTCTTGCTGGCGGCGGGCGGCAGGATCGGCAAATCGCTGGCCGAAACCGAGCTGGTGGCGGAAGCGAAAAAAATCGCAGCCGGCATCGAGGCCAAAGGCGGCGCGGTGCCGCTGCCGGTCGATGTCGTATGCGCCAAGGAATTCGCGCCGACCGCGCGCGCCGAGACCAAGGCGGCCGCCGAAGTGGCCGACGACGACCTGATTCTCGACATCGGCCCCCGCACCGCGCGCATGCTGGCGGACCTCATCGGCAAGGCGGGAACCGTGGTCTGGAACGGGCCGGTCGGGGTGTTCGAGTTCGACCCGTTCGGCGAAGGCACCAGAACCATCGCCAACGCGATCGCGGCGGCGAAGGCTTTTTCCATCGCCGGCGGCGGCGATACGCTGGCGGCGGTCGCCAAGTACGGGGTTGCCGACAAAATTTCGTACATTTCCACCGGCGGCGGCGCCTTTCTCGAATTCCTCGAAGGCAAAAAGCTGCCCGCGATCGAAATTCTCGAGCAGCGCGCGGCAACGGCTGGCGGTTCCCGCCCGGGGCAAACTTGAGTTTGCCGCAAGCGCTCTTTACACTGATGTCGAAATCCGTTTTCAGGTAGCCTGCCGCAGTGCTTCGCCGCACCAAAATCGTCGCCACGCTCGGGCCGGCTTCCAGCGACCCCGGCGTGCTCGCGCGCATGATAGACGCCGGCCTCGACGTGGTGCGCGTGAATTTTTCTCATGGCTCGGAGGCCGAACACCGCAAGCTGGTCGAGCGGGTGCGCGAGCTCGCGCGCAAGGCCGGCCGCGCCGTGGGCGTGCTGGTCGACCTGCAGGGGCCGAAAATCCGCATCGGCCGTTTCAAGGACGGCAAGGTGACGCTCGCCGCCGGCGCGAAATTCGTGCTCGATGCCGAATGCGAACTCGGCGACGAGCATTGCGTCGGTCTCGATTACGTCAACCTGCCCAGGGACGTGCGGCCCGGAGACACGCTGCTGCTCGACGACGGCCGCATCGTGCTCGGCGTCTCGTCGGTCAGGGGCGCGCGCATCACCTGCGTGGTCGAGCAGGGCGGTACGCTGTCCAACAACAAGGGCATCAACCGCAGGGGCGGCGGCCTGACTGCGCCTGCGCTGACCAAGAAGGACGTGCAGGACATCAAGACTGCGGCCGAGCTCAAGGCGGATTTTCTCGGCGTTTCCTTTCCACGCTCGGGAGACGACATCCGCTGGGCGCGCGACCTCATGCGCAAAGCCGGCGGCAAAAGCCTGATCGTCGCCAAGATCGAGCGCGCCGAAGCGGTGACGGCGCTCGACGAAATCCTCGATGCCGCGGACGCCATCATGGTGGCGCGCGGCGATCTGGCGGTCGAAGTCGGCGATGCGGTGGTGCCGGCGCTGCAGAAGCGCATGATCCGCATGGCGCGCGAGAAGAACAAGGCGGTCATCACCGCGACCCAGATGATGGAGTCGATGATCAACAATCCGATTCCCACCCGCGCCGAAGTATCCGACGTCGCCAATGCCGTGCTCGACGGCACCGACGCGGTGATGCTCTCGGCCGAGACCGCCACCGGCCGCTACCCGGTCGAAACCATCGCCGCGATGGCGCGCGTGTGCGTGGAAGCGGAAAAAGAAGACATGCCGGCGGCCGACCGCAGACGTTTCGGCCCGCCTGCCGACGTCGAGGAGGCGATCGCCAGCGCGACCATGTTCACCACCAACAGCCTCAACATCAAGGCGGTGGCGGCGATGACGCAGAGCGGCAAGACCGTGCTGCTGATGTCGCGCATGCACTCGACGGTGCCGATCTACGCCATGAGCTCGGTGATCGAGACGCGGCGGCGCGTGACGCTGTTTCGCGGCGTCTATCCGATCAGGTTCAAGGGCGCCCGCAATCCGGAAAAGGCGCTCAACATGGCGGAGGACGAGCTTCTCAGGCGCGGCGCGGTGCAAAACGGCGACTTCATCGTTTTCACCATCGGCGAGCCTTTCGGCAAGGCCGGCGGCACCAACACCATGAAGATTGTCAAAGTCGGCGAGCACAGGCGTGCGTAGCCGACGGACAATCTGGGCGAGGCTAACTTGCCATGGCAAGTTAAGCGTAAGCGGCCGAGACCAAGATTTTGCGGGCGAGCACAGGCGTGCGTAGCCGACGGACAAATAGTAAAATGAACGCCGCGATTCCCCGTTACGGGTTATTCCCCTAGTTGCAGGAGGCTTCCATGTCAGAACACGATCTCGCGACCGTTGCCAGGGCGATGGTTGCGCCGGGCAAAGGCCTGCTCGCCGCCGACGAAAGCACCGGCACCATCGAAAAGCGTTTCAACAGCATCAAGGTCGAGAACACCGAGGAAAACCGCCGTGCCTACCGCGAAATGCTGTTCACGGCCCAGGGCCTGGGCAAGCACATCAGCGGCGTCATTCTCTATGACGAAACGCTGCGCCAGAAAACGGCGGACGGCACGCCGTTCGTCGAGCTGCTCGCCGGAAACGGCATGCTGCCGGGAATCAAGGTCGATGGCGGCGCCAAGGATCTCGCGCTGTGCCCGGGCGAGAAAGTGACCGAAGGCCTCGACGGCCTGGCCAGGCGCTGCGCGGAATACGTCAAGCTGGGCGCGAAGTTCGCCAAATGGCGCGCCGTCATCACTATCGGCCGCGATGCGCCGAGCACGACCTGCATCGCCGCCAACGCCCACGCGCTCGGCCGCTATGCCGCCATCTGCCAGGCGGCGGGGCTGGTGCCGATCGTCGAGCCCGAAGTGCTGATGGACGGGGACCACACCATCGAACGCTGCGAAGAAGTCACCGAATGGACTTTCAACGCGGTGTACGAAGCGCTTTACCTCAATCGCGTCGTGCTCGAGCACTCGATACTGAAACCCAGCATGGTGATCTCGGGCAAGGACTGTCCGCGGCAGGCGGGCGTGGAGGAAGTCGCCGAGCGCACCGTGCGCATTCTCAAACGCACCGTGCCGGCGGCGGTTCCCGGCATCGTCTTTCTCTCGGGCGGGCAGAGCGACGAGCTCGCCACCGCACATCTCGATGCCATGAACCGCAAGTTTGCCGGCAGCTTGCCGTGGCCGCTTTCGTTTTCGTACGGCCGTGCGTTGCAGCAGGCTTCGCTCAAGGCGTGGAAAGGCAGCGCCGCCAATGTCGCGGCCGCCCAGGCGGCCCTGCTGCACCGCGCGCGCAT
>JBKBXX010000055.1:0-21301 GCA_046313915.1 Burkholderiales bacterium
CGCTGCACCGCGCTGGTGCGCAAGGCCGCGCTCGCGGACGAGCGCCTGGTCCTCCGGATGCACCACGTCCCAGAAGCGCATTCCGAGCAGTTCATCGCGTGTGTAGCCACTGATCTGCTCGGCGGCGCGGTTGACGAAGACGAAGCGTTCGTCCTGGTAGACGACGATTGCGATCGCGGCCGTTTCGGCGAGGCGTTCGAACCAGGCGAGACTCTCCCGCAGTTCGCGTTCGGCGCGTTTGCGTTCGGTCACATCCGTGATCGCGAGCAGGATGAAATCGGTTTTTTCCCCGTCGCGATAGAGGCGCCGCGCATTGAGCAGCATGGTGCGGCGCCCGAGCTGCGGGAAATCGTGCTCGATCTCGAAGTCGTCGAAATGGCTGTTATGCGGCAGCACGGCTTCGAGCAGTTCCCGCAGCCGCGGAATGTCCCACTGGCGGTTGCCGAGCTCGTAGAGCGGACGGCCTTCGGTGTGCTCGGGCGCCGTCCGGAAACTCCGGTAGAAAGCGCGGTTGGCCTGCACCACGCGCAGCGCCGCATCGAGTACGACGAGCGGCTCGCGCAGCGTGGCGAGGATGCCTTCGGCGAAGCGGCGCGCGTCATCGATTTTGCGCTGCGCGGCGCGCTCGGCGCTCTGGTCGCGGAACACCAGCACCACGCCGGCAACGGCGCCGGCTGCGTCGCGCACCGGCGCGCCGGCGTCGGCAATCGGGCGCTCGCTGCCGTCACGTGCGATGAGCACGGTGTGGTTGGCAAGGCCGACGACCAGGCCTTCGCGCAGCACGCGCGCCACGGGGTTTTCGGCCGTCGCGCGCATTTCTTCGTTGACGATACGAAACACTTCCTCCAGCGGCCGCCCGCGCGCTTCGGTCTCGGTCCAGCCAGTGAGCCGCTCGGCCACCGGATTCATGAGCGCGATGCGCCCCACGGCGTCGGTCGAGATCACCGCATCGCCTATCGAGTAGAGGGTCGCGTGCAGCTCGGCTTCGCGCTGCGCGAGCGCGGCATGCAACCGCAGCGTCTCGGTCACGTCCTGCGCCATCACCAGCTCGGCGCGGCGGCCACGGAAGGTGAGCGCGTGCGAAGCGATGCGCACGTCGATCAGCCGCCCGTCCTTCAGGCGATGGCGCGCCATGCCTGCGCCGTCCGGCGCTGCGCTGGGCGCCGGCAGCAGCGCATCCTTGGCAGGGCGGAGGTCCTCGATGCTCATTGCCAGGAACTCGTCGCGGCGCCAGCCATACTTGCGCATCGCGGCATCGTTGACTTCAAGGAAAGCGCGGGTTCCGAGGTCGTAGACCCACATCGGCTCGGGGTGATGAAAAAACAGCAGGCGGAAAGCGTCGTCGCTTTCGTCGTGCGGTGTGCGTTTGCTCAGACCGGCCCTCTTCATTTGTGTTTTTCTTGCCGTGAAAGACCGTGAAAATGCGCAATAGCATACCCCAAACCACGCCGGCCTGCGACACGCGCAAGGCGGGTTCCGGTCTTCGAAAAACCGAGCGGCAGTTCGTCCGGGCCGCCGCTTTGCCGGGGGCGGCGCAGCACGGTCTCAGGCGGCGGGCCGCGCGCGTCTGCCGTAGAACAGGATGGCTGCGCCCGCGAGCAGCAGGAAAGGGATCGCGCCGTAGTTCATGATTTCCCAGCCGCGGGCCGTGAACAACCAGCCCGAAGACGCCGAGCTCACCGCCATGGTGACGAAAATCGCCATGTCGTTGGCGCCCTGGACCTTGGCTTTTTCCGCCGGCGTATGAGTCTCGGTGAGCAGCGTCGTGCCGCCCAGGTACATGAAATTCCAGCCCACGCCGAGCATCATCAGCGCCAGCCAGAAATGCATGACATCGACGCCGGCGAGCGCGATCGCCACGCAGACGAAATTGAGCAGCACGCCGCTGAAAAGAATGGCGCGCACGCCAAAGCGCCTGATCAGCGAGCCGGTCACGAACGACGGCGCGAACATGGCGATCACATGCCACTGGATGACGAATGCGGCGTCGCTGAAAGGATGCGCACACGATTTCATCGCCAGCGGTGTTGCCGTCATCAGCAGATTCATGACGCCGTAGCCGACCGTGCCGCAGAGCACGGCGACGACGAACGCGGGCTCGCGCGCGATTTCCCGCAACGGTCTGCCGTGCTCGCGCTGCTCGGCCTCGCTCAGCCGCGGGATGTCCATCATCCGCTGCAGCGTGAGCGCCACCACGCAGAAAGCGACCAGTACGAGATAGCTGCCGAGAAATTCCAGCGGCAAGAGGTCCTTGGTGAATTTGCTGGTCTGCGGGCCCAGCACGCCGCCAGCCAGCCCGCCGGCCATCACCAGGGAGATCGCCTTGCTCCTGAAGTCGGCGCTGGCGACATCGGCTGCGGCAAAGCGGTAGTACTGCCCCGAAGCATTGTAGATGCCCATCACCAGCGTGCCCAGGCACAGTGTCCAGAAACTGTGGCGGTAGACCGCGTAGCCGCAGATCAGCGCGCCGAGGATGCCGATCAGCGTGCCCAGCGTAAAGCCATTGACCCGCCCCACCCGCCGCATCAGGTGCGACATCGGCAGCGTGGTGAGCGCGGCGCCGATCACGTAGCCGGTGACCGGCAGCGTCGCCAGCGATTTGTCGGTGGCGAGCGCATAGCCTGCCAGACCGTTGATGGCAATGAGGATGGTGTTGTTGGTGAACAGCAGCGCCTGCGTCGTACACAGCAGCGCGATGTTCTTTTTCTCGGGTGTCAATGCCGGAGGCCTTCGCCGGACGTCAGCGTTTCTGGAACTGGATCTTGCCGAACATCACTTCGCGCGCCCGCTCGTCGATCGGTGCCGCGGCACCGGCATCGGCCAGCACCCGCACCCCGCGCTGCACCGCGGGGCGGGCGCTGATGGCGTCGAACCAGCGCCTGACGTGGGGGTATTCGTCGAGGTCGATGCCGCGGCTTTCGGCATTGCGCAGCCATGGATAGATGGCGATGTCGGCGATGGTGTATTCGTCGCCCGCCACATGGCGGTTGCCGGCGAGCTGCTTGTCGAGCACGCGCGTGAGGCGGTTCGCTTCGTTGGTATAGCGCTCGATCGCATACTCGATCCTGTCGCGGGCATAGCGGCGGAAATGATTGGCCTGGCCGAACATCGGGCCCACGCCACCCATCTGCCACATCAGCCACTGCACGCACTGCCAGCGCTGGTGCATGTCGAGCGGCAGGAATTTACCGCTTTTGGAAGCGAGATAAAGCAGGATCGCACCGGATTCGAACAGCGCCAGCGGCTTGCCGTCGGGGCCGTCGTGATCGACGATGGCGGGAATGCGGTTGTTGGGACTGATTTCGAGAAATTCCGGCTTGAACTGCTCGCCGGTGCGGATATTCACGCCGTGGACGCGGTACGGCAGGCCGGTTTCTTCCAGCATGATATGGACTTTGTGGCCGTTAGGCGTGGCCCAGCTGTAAACATCGATCATCGCGGATCTCCGTGCAAGTTCGTCAGCCGCAGTATACCGCGGCGCGGCAAGGGCACGCGCCGCACTGTCAACATGTGGACGTTCCTGCTACTCTTTCCTCATGCTGCGCGCCGCCCTCGCCCGCTTTTTCGTTCCGCCCGCCACCACGGCCGATGCCGGCTTGCTGCTCGCGGCGCGCGGATTGCGCGCTTTCGGCGACGGCTTCGTGAGCCTGCTGCTGCCTTTTTACCTCGCGCTGCTCGGCTACGGCGCGTTCGAGATCGGCGTGCTGGTCACTGCGACCTTGCTCGGTTCGGGCCTGATGACGCTGGGCGTGGGGTTGATCGCGCACCGCTGCAGCCATCGCAATCTGCTGTATGCAGCCGCGCTGCTGATGCTGGGCAGCGGCGTGGCCATCGTGTTCGCACGCGATTTCTGGCCGCTGTGCGTCATCGCTTTCGTCGGCACGCTCAACCCGGCGAGCGGCGACCTCAGCGTGTTTTCGCCGCTGGAGCATACGCTGCTCGCGCGCGCCGCGCAGCCGCGCTCGCGCACCGCGCTGTTCGCGCGCTACAGCCTGGTCGGCGCGCTGGCCGGGGCCGTCGGCGCGCAGGCCGCCGGCATGGCGAACGCCGCCTCCCTCCTGCTGTCCGTGGATCTGATGAGCGCGATCCGCGCGCTGTTCGTGCTCTATGGCGCGCTCGGTGCGGCGGTGCTGCTGATTTACCGCCGTCTTTCGCCCGGTCTCGACGGGCACGAGAAAGCGCACGCGCCGGTGCCGCTGGGACCTTCGCGCGGCGTCGTCTACCGGCTCGCGGCGCTGTTCAGCGTCGATGCCTTCGCCGGGGGTTTCGCCGTGCAGTCGCTGCTCGCGCTGTGGCTGTTCGACCGCTTCGCGCTTTCCCTCGTCGCGACCGGCGCGGTTTTTTTCTGGAGCGGGGTGCTGGGCGCCTTGTCGCAACTGCTCGCCTCGAAGTTCGCCGCGCGCTACGGCCTCGTCAACACCATGGTTTATACCCACATCCCGGCGAGCGTCTTCCTGATGCTCGTGCCTTTCATGCCAACGCTCGCGCTGGCGCTCGCATTGCTGTTCCTGCGCAGTTTTTTCTCGCAGATGGATGTGCCGGCGCGCACTTCGTACGTGATGGCGGTGGTGACGCCGGGCGAACGTCCCGCCGCCGCCAGCATCACTGCCGTGCCGCGCAGCCTTGCTTCCGCGTTAAGCCCCAGCCTCGCGGGCTATCTGCTTGCGCTCTCGAGCTTCGGCTGGCCGCTGGTGATCTGCGGCACGCTCAAAATCGCCTACGATCTGATGCTGCTGCGGATGTTCAGCAAGGTGAAACCGCCCGAAGAATGCTGAGCGGCGACCGGCCTGCCGCTCACGACCCCGTCCAGTGCGGCGGCTGCTTGGCGAGGAAAGCCTCGACGCCGATGTGGAAATCGCGGCTGCCGTAGCATTCGCGTATGAGATCGGCGTCGCCGGGCAGCCCCGCGTGCAGCAGCCGGCGCAAAGCTTCCTTGGTCACGCGCAGGGTCACCGGCGCGTGGGCGGCAAGCCGCGCACACAGCTCCCGCACCCGAGCGTCGAGCGCTTCCGGCGCTACGATTTCCGCAAGAAAACCCGCGCCCAGCGCCTCTTCGGCGGTCAGATTTTCGGCCAGGATCAGCATTTTCTTGGTGCGGGCCGCGCCAAAAGCCGCGACCAGCAGCGCCAGGTTTTCCAGCGACAGGCAATTGCCGAGCGTGCGCGCGATCGGCACGCCGAAGCGGGTGCCGGGCGTGGCGATGCGCAGATCGCAGACGGCGGCAATCGCCAGCCCGCCGCCGATGGCCCAGCCTTCGATCACGGCAAGCGTGGGCACCCTGAGATTCTCGACATGCGCGAGGTATTGCGCCACCTTGCGCTCGTATTCCACGCCGTCTTGCGCCGACTCGAAGGCGCGAAATTGCGCGATGTCGGTGCCGGCGACGAAAGCCTTGCCGCCGGCGCCGCGCAGCACCGCCACCCGCACTGCAGGATCCGCGGCAACCTGCTCGCACGCCTGCGCGAGCTGCTCGTACATGGTCCAGGTCATGGCGTTGCGCGCCGCCGGACGGTCGAACGTGATGTGCGCTGCCGCGCCTTCTTTGCGGTAACGCACCGCACCCTGATCACTCATGCCGCTCTTGCTCCTCTGTCGATCGTTTTAAAAGGGCTGTGCGCCGTCCGGCAGATTCTAGCCGACCGCACCTTCCTTGCCCCATAGCAGCCGCATACTCGGCAGCGGACCGGCTTGCGCCCATTCCACGATGTCATGCACGGCATAGCCGGGACGGCCGGTGTCGCGCTGGATCGGAATGGCAAACCGCGTGCCGCTCGGCCCGATCAGTGAGCCCACCAGCGGCGTGTTCGCTTTTTCTCCCTGCTCGATCACGAGCGCGATTTCGCCGTTTTCGAGACGTACCGGCGTTCCCGGCGGATAAATTCCGGTGGCTTTGACGAGACAAGCGGCGAGATTCTTGTCGATCGCCGCGCCCTGGTTGAGGAACAGCGCCTTGAGCGCCGAGCTGGCACGCAACGCCGGGCGATAGTCGCGGCCCGAAATCCTGGCGCAGTAGATGTCGGCCATCGCGAGCAGTTGCGCGGGAAGCGCTATGTCCTCGCCTTTCCGGTGCGACGGATAGCCGCTGCCGTCTATCGCTTCGTGGTGGTTCAATACCGTGTCGAGCCACACGCTGTCGGTGACGCCGAGCTGCTGCAGCATCGCTACGCTGTGCTGCGGGTGGCTCGCAATGATTTCGCGCTGTTCGGCGGTCAACGGATGGCGGTTGCCCTGCAGATCGTCCTGCAACCGCAGCATGCTGATATTCATGGTCAGCGCGGCGGCGACGAGGGCGGTGAGCTCCGCTTCCGCAATGTTCATGGCGCTGCCGACGACATCGCAGATGATGGCAGCGTCGACCGAATGGCGGATCGAATAGCGGCCTTCGCGTTCGAGCAGGATGCTCGCCAGCGCCACGTTCCGGTTTTGTCTGCACGCATCGTGTAGCAGACGCCGGATGTGCAGCACCTGCTCTGGGAAGTGCTCGTGGGGCGCGTTCGGCGCACAGATACCCTGCAATTGCGTGCGCGCGTCGAGAATCAGGGTGATCGTGGTGGAACGCGCCTGCTCCGGGGGCGGCGCCGTCTTGCCGCGCTCGCGGCGCGGTTCGCCTTCGGTGAAAAGCCCGCGCTCGATCAGGGCTTCGATCTGGTTGCTGCTGGTGATGACGTGGCCTTTGGACAGGAGCAGCCGGCCCTGTCCGTCGTAAACATCCCACGGCACGACGCCGCCGATCGCAAGCTCGCCCAGCGCGACCCGTCGCTTCTCCATCAGGATTACGCTTGCCGCCCGGCTGCTGGCCGGGAAACTGACCGATGCCGCATCGCTGCTCCCTGGGGCTGCTTGGCGTGCCGGCCCGGGCCGGGCGGCGCTATGACGATAGTATCCCAGCGCGTCGCCCGTCAGGCAAGTGCCAGCGTTTTGGTTTCGAGGAATTCTTCCAGCCCGAAACGGCCGAGCTCGCGGCCGTGGCCGGACTGTTTGTAACCGCCGAAAGGCGCTTCGATGTCGAAACCGCCGCCGTTCACTTCCACACGCCCGGCGCGCAGGCGCAACGCGATGTGCCGCGCGCGCCCTGCATCCTGCGACCATACCGCGCCGGCCAGGCCGTAGATCGTGCCGTTGGCGATGCGCACCGCATCGTCCTCGTCGCGGTACGTGAGGATGGAAAGCACCGGACCGAAAATTTCTTCCTGGGCGATGGTCATTTGCGGGGCGACGCGCCCGAACACGGTGGGCGCCACGAAATAACCTCTGCTCAGGCCCGCGGGCCGGCGCGGGCCGCCGAGCAGCAGTTGCGCGCCTTCCGCCACGCCTTTCCTGATGTAGTCGAGGACGCGTTCACGCTGCGCCGCTGAAACCAGCGGCCCGAGCCGCGTGCCCTCGTCGCAAGGGTCGCCAGGATTGAAGCTCATGGCCGCCTCCACCGCGCGTCCCGCCGCCTCCTCATAACGCGATTCGGGAACCAGCAGTCGCGTCAGCGCCGTGCAGGTCTGGCCGGAGTTGAGGAAACAGGAATTGACGGTGCCCTTGATCGCGCGCGCAAAATCGGCGTCGTCGAGTACGATCGAAGGCGACTTGCCGCCGAGCTCGAGCGCCACGCGCTTGACCGTTGCCGCCGCCAGTTCGGATACCCGCCTGCCAGCACGCGTGGAGCCAGTGAAGGAAACCACATCGATTTGCGGATCGCGGGCGAGCGCTTCGCCGACTTCGCTGCCGCTGCCGCACACCAGATTGAATACGCCCGGCGGCAGGCCGGTCTCGTCGATCACTTCCGCCAGCATGAAAGCGGTGAGCGGTGCCACTTCGGAAGGCTTCACCACCACCGTGCAGCCCGCGGCGAGCGCCGGCGCCACTTTCGCCACGATCTGGTGCAGCGGGTAATTCCACGGCGTGATGCAGGCGGCCACCCCCGCCGCTTCGCGCACGATTAGCGAATTGCCGATTTTTTCCTCGAAAGGAAATTCGCGGACGAGCCGGGCGTAGCTTGCCATCACCTGCTGCGGCAGCCCGGCTTGGATGCGGCGTGACAGTTTCAGCGGCATGCCGACTTCGGCGGTGATGGTGCGCGCGATTTCCTCGGTGCGCGCAGCGAGGCCGTCGGCGATTTTCTGCAGCCATTGCGCGCGCTGCGCAAGCGGCGTCTGCGACCAGCCTTCGAACGCGCGACGCGCTGCCGCCACCGCCCGGCCGGCATCCGCGGTCGCGGCCGCGGGCACTTTGGCAATCACTTCCTCGGTCGCCGCGTTGACGACGTCGAACTGCAGCCGGGACTGCGGCGGCACCCATTTGCCGTCGATATAGAGTTTGTCGTGGATTTTCATGGTGGTTTTTCCCGCTGCCGGAGCGCGTCAAGCATAGACCGCGCGTTTCGACGACGTCAATCCGTCGACAACGTCCGCGGGCTAAACGGTTTCCGTCGCGCGCTTGCCGGCCCAGCGCAGCCACACCCGCAGGCGGCGGAAATCGCCGGCGTCGACATTGTCGGGCACCAGCACGATGTGCTTCGCGCCGCGCCGGTTTTCCTGCCGCAATACCACGATGGTGAGCTGCGCCGAAACGAAACTGTCGCGCGCCAGCCGGCACGAGTGCCATGCACCGTCGCGCGTCCGAACGGCAATCGCGTCGTCGTCGCCGATTTCGATCGCGGTCACCGCCTGTGGCGTTCCGAGCCACGCCACCCGCGCCAGAAAAAAAAGCAGACTCGCGACCAGCGCCAGCGCCGCGAGCACCTTGAGCCACGGCGGCACGGCGAGCGGCCACAGCAGCGCCAGCGCTGCGACGTGCGCCGCAAGCAGCAGCCATGCCAGAGAACGCGAGCGCCGGATGGACAGCTTCAGCATGGCGCAAGCCGCCGGCTCGAGGCGTCAGTCCTGCGGGTCGCTATGGCGCGCACCGAAACCTTCGGCCCGCAACGCTTCCAGGATTTCCGCGACATGTTCGTGATTGCGGGTCTGCACCACGAACTCGAGCTCGGCGGCCTGCGCCGGCAGGCGGGTGAAAGTGCGCTGGTGATGGACTTCCACGATGTTGGCATTGGTGCGGGCAAGGCACGCCGCAGCCTTGGCGAGCGCGCCCGGCAGATCTCGGATTTCGACCGACAGCCGTGTCAGACGCCCCGAGCGCGCCATGCCGCGCTCGATGATGGAGGCCAGCATCAGCGGATCGATATTGCCGCCGCTCAAGACCAGCCCCGTTTTTTTGCCCTGGAAACGCTCGCGATGCCTGAGCAGCGCGGCGAGCGCGGCGGCGCCGGCGCCTTCCACCACCGTTTTTTCGATTTCGAGCAGCATCACGATCGCCTGTTCGATATCGCCTTCGTCGACCAGCAGGATGTCGCTGACGAGCTCGCGCACGATGGGCACGGTGAGCTTGCCGGGTTCTTTGACCGCGATGCCTTCGGCGATGGTGCTCGCGCCGAACACCGCCTCCCTGCCCCGTAGCGCGCACCACATCGACGGGAAACGCTCGGCCTCCACGCCGACGATCTCGATCTGCGGCTTGAGGGCCCTGGCCGCGACCGCGATACCCGCGATCAGCCCGCCGCCGCCGATCGGCACCACCAGGGTTTCGAGATCGGGTTGCGCCGCCAGCATTTCGAGCGCAATGGTGCCCTGGCCAGCGATGATTTTTTCGTCGTCGTAGGCGTGAATCAGCTGCAAGCCGTGCTGCGCCGCGAGCGTCATGGCGTGCGCCTTGGCCTCGTCGAAATTGTCGCCCTTGAGCACGATTTCGGCGCCGAACGCGCGCGTGTTCTCGACTTTCACGTTCGGAGTGAAACGCGGCATCACGATCATCGCCGGAATGCCGAGGCGCTGCGCGTGGTAGGCCACGCCCTGGGCGTGATTGCCGGCGGAAGCGGCGACCACTCCCGCCTTGCGTTGCTCGGCGCTCAGCGCGAGCAGTTTGTTGAGTGCGCCGCGATCCTTGAACGAAGCGGTGAACTGGAGGTTCTCGAATTTGAGATAAACCTGGGCGCCGGTGATCGCCGACAGCGTCTGCGAACGCAGGCACGGCGTTTCCATCACGCTGCCACGAATGGCCGCCGCCGCTTCCCGGATCTGCTGCAAGGTGATGCTCATGCGCGAACGATAGCCTAATCGAGCACGATCAGCCAGTCGACCGCGACTACCGTATCCGCGCCGGCGAAAACCGGGTTGAGATCGAGTTCCCGCAGCCGCGCACCCGCCACCGCGCCGAGCTGCGATACCGCGCTGATCATCTGCTGCAGCAGGCGGCGGTTGACCGGCGGCCTGCCGCGCCAGCCGTCGAGCAGCGAGCGGCCGGCGAGCGCTTCGAGCATTCTTCCCGCCTGCGCCGGCGTCACCGGCGCCTGCCTGAACACCACGTCCTTCAGCACTTCGATGTGGATACCGCCCAGCCCCACCATCACCACCGCGCCGAACGCCGCATCGTTCTTGAGGCCGATCACCAGTTCGACGTCACCGCGCGCCATCGCCTGCACCACGACCCCGTGGCACCTCGCGCCAGGCCGATAGCGCCGGGCGCCGGCCATGACGGTCTCGAACGCGGCCCTGACCGCCGCGTCATCGCCCAGCCCGAGCCGTACGCCTCGGGCTTCAGTCTTGTGCAGGATGTCGGGTGACTCGATTTTGAGCGCCACCGGGTAACCGAGCCGGTGCGCGGCGGCAACCGCGGCCTCGGCACTCGCCGCGAATTCGGTGCGCGCCGTCGCCACGCCGAAGCGGTGGAGCAATTGCTGCGCGATGTCACTTGCCAGCACTCCGGCGGTTGCAGGCAGCGCTGCCTCGGGCAATGGCGGGACCGCGCCGGCGGCGCTCTTGTCGGCCAGCCAGTGGCGGCGTGCCGCGGCGTATTCCATCAGGGCGGCGACCGCTTCCACCGCCGGTTCCGCGCCGCGCAGCACGGCGATGCCGGCGGCGCGCAGCGCCTGCAGCGCCCTGTCCGGCGCAGCGACCCAGCACACCACGAAGGGTTTGCTCGCCTGATCGCGGATCTCCTTGAAAATATCAATCAAAACATCGACATACGCATCCATCAATTGCAGCCACACGATGCCCGCGTGAACCTCGGGGTCGGACAGCACGAGGCGCACGCTGTCCTTGAGCAGCGCCGGGTTGGCGATGAACTGGCCGGTGACATCGACCGGGTTGGCGGCAGCGCCGAAAGCCGGCAGCACCTGCTGCAACGCCTGCCGGGTCGTGGCGTGCAACAGCGGCACTTTCAGTCCCAGTTCCTCGGCACGATCGGCGATCAGTACGCCGGCGCCGCCGGACTGGGTGACGATGCCGAGACCCTTGCCTTGCGGCAGGCCGCAGCAGGTGAACACTTCGACCACGTCGAGCATGTGCTCTTCGTTGCGGGCGCGAACGATGCCGCAGCCGCGCACCACACCGTCGAACACGCGGTCCGCGCCGGCCCGCCGGCCGGGGTGGGACGCCCCGGCTTGGCCTGCCGCATCGCGAAATCGGCAAGCTCGAGCAGCCCCTGCCCGTTTTTGAGACCTTCGATGTAGCCGGCGCCGACCCTGATGCGCGGATCGTCGAGCACCGCGCGCATCGCCTGCACGAAATCGACATCGCCCTCGTTGCCAGTGTTGATGAAATAGCCGAGCCCGAGGCCGCGGCGCCGCGCCAGGGCAGCGATGGCGGTGCCGAAAGCGCCGGACTGGGTGACGAAACCGACCGGTCCCGCAGGCGTGTCGCCTTCGGCGAACTGGCCGAAGGTCGCAACGACCCGGTCGAAAGCGTTGATGAGCCCGAGGCAATTGGGCCCGCACAGCCGCAGGCCCGATTCGCGCGCTGCCGCAACCACTTCGTTTTCCAGCGCCCGCCCGGCCTCGCCGGTTTCGGCAAAACCCGAGCTGAACACCACCGCCGCTTTCACGCCATGCCGTCCGAGCTCGCGCAACACGGCGGCCACCGAGCGTGCAGGAACCGCGACCACCGCCAGGTCGACCGGCGCGCCAATCGCGGCGACATCGGGATAACACTTGAGGGAGCCTATGGTTTCGTATTTGGGATTCACCGGAAAAATCCCGCCGGCATAGCCTTTCTCGAGCAGATAGCGGAGGGTGCGGCCGTTGACCTTGCTCAAGTCGGCGGAAGCGCCGAGGATGGCGATGGAACGGGGACGAAGCAATGCCTGCAAACCGTTCATGATCCGCGAAAGCGGTGTACGCCCCATTTATGGTGCGCTTTTTCGAGCCTGATCAGCTCGGCGCAGCTTTTGATGCCTGTGCACATCGCTTGGGCGATCATGATCTGGAATAGCTGGGCGGTGGCGAGCGCATCGGCCACTGCTTCGTGCCGCGCGTGGTTGTCGATGCCGAACTCGCGCAGCCATTCGTCGAGGGAATGCGCAGCCGAAGCGCGTTCGGCAAACAGGGCCTGCGCGAGAATCGCCACATCCAGCCAGACGTTGGGCAGATCCAGCCGCAGCGCATTGCGCATGGCGCGCTTCATCATCACCTTGTCGAACTCGGCATGAAAGCCGATGAGCGGCGCCTTGCCGGCAAAGCCGAGGAAATCGACCAGCACATCGGCTGCGTGCCGCCCGTTGGTCTGGGCCGTACCGCCGATGCCGTGCACCAGGATATTGCTGTGATCGCTCGGCGTCTCCTGGCGCAGCACTGCGTCGAAGCCGTGATCGAATCGGATGACGCCGTCGATGATCGCTACCGCACCTATCGATATCAGCTTGTCCCGGAACGGATTGAGCCCGCTCGATTCGACATCCACCACCACATAGCGCAGCCCGTGCAGGGGCTGTGTCAAGTCCGGCTCGGGCAATGCCCGCCAGGCAGCGATCGCCCGCGCATGAGCGGTGTCGAGCGGGGGCGCGGGATGCAGCAGGCGCGTGAGCCAGTTCATAGCTGGTAGTCGAGTGCGAGTCTGCTTTGCAGCTTGCGCGCCTGACGGAAACATTCCTTGAGAATGAGGCGATCGACCTCGTTGAGCCTGTCGGGATCGATGCGATTGTGGCCTTCGTGCGGCTGCTCCCGGTCTTGCGTGATCTGCTGACGCAGACGCAGCAGCTGGATGAAGAAAAAAGCTTCGACCATAGCCGAGATTTCGGCCTGCGGCAGGTTGAGCTTCGCTCCGGCTTCGCGCAGGCGCTGCGCAGTGCCGGTGATCACGGTGCCTGCCGCCAGACTGAGCACCCGCGCGGCATCGACGAACAGCCGCGCTCCGTGTGTCTTGAGATTGAGGGTATGGGGAAAATCCTTGCTGTCGTCAGTGACGAAATCGCGCAGCACGCCGAGCGGCGGCCGCACCCGCAACGCTTCCTGCGCCATCTGCCGCAGGAAGCGCGCGTTGTCCCTCGTCAGGGCGCGCAGCGTTTCGCGCAGGGCATCGGCGAGCCCGTGGCTGCCGTAAAGCGCGCGGATGTCGAAAAAAATGGCAGCGTGCATCAAGGCCTCGGGCTCGGTGTTCCTGACCCAGCTTGCGAATTGTTCCTGCCATTCGCCAAGACTCAGGCACCAGTGCGGATTGCCCGCCATGATGCCCCCTTTGCACAGAGGAAAACCGCAAGCATCGAGCGTGCGGTTGACGGCTTCGGCAAAAGGCAACAGCAAAGCTCTGGTCTCGGATGCAGGTCTCCCAATATTATCGTTGAAAATCAGACCGTTATCTTGGTCCGAGCTGATCGTCTGCTCGCTGCGGCCCTCGCTGCCGAAAGCGAGCCAGCACCACTCGATGGCGGTGAGCGAATGATGCCTTTTTTCGAGCTCGATGATGCGCCGGGTTAGCGCGTCGTTGAGCGTGGAAATGATCGAAGTCAGCTGTTCGGCGCCGACGCCGTATTCCAGCAGATCGCGCGCGAGCTGCCGGATGTCGTGCGCCGCGTGCTGCAACTTGTCGAGGCTGTCGGCATCGGCGATGGTCCTGTTGATCTGGCGCATGCTCACGCGCTGCAGCGCGAACAGGTCGCGCTCGGCGACCATGCCGATCAGCCGCCCCTCTTCCACCACGGGGATGTGGCGTATGCCGTGCCGCGCCATGGCGAGCGCCGCTTCGTAGGCGCTCGCTTCGGCCGGCAGGGTCACCGGCTGCGGCGTCATGATGGAAGCGATGGGCGCCGCCAGATCGCATCGCGTCAGCGCGACGCGATCGAGCACGTCATGGCGCGTGAGGATGCCCACTGGCGCATTTTGTGGCGAAATGCAGACGATGGAGCCGACTTTTTCCTGCTGCATGGCACGCAGCGCTTCGCCGATCGGAGTTTGCGGCGTGCATTTCACCGCCTCGCGCCGGATCAGCGAACGCAGCGTGCGGTTCATCGCCTGTTGTTCGCTGGCAGCGCTGCTGTGATGTACCTTGAGCAGGCGCCGCGATTCGCGCAGCAGGTTGGTCAGATAGTCGGTGGCGAAATGCTGAAAATGCGGACTGCGCCGCAGCAGCTCGCGGAAGTCCGCCGCGGCGAGCTGGTAGCAGAAAGCGTCCGTGGCGGCGATATAAGTCGAATTCACGGGGCGCTCTTCGAGCAGCGCGCCGACCGGAAAGCATTCTCCCGGCCCCAGTGTCGTCACCAGGTCGTTCGACAAGTGGTAACTGTCGGCGGGCGCAAGCTGCACCACGCCGCGCTGGATGATGAAAAAAAACCGCGGTTCGCCCTGCGCCGGGGAAAGTATCGCGCTGTCCTTCGGGTAGTAGCCCAAGCCGAGGCGTTGCGCCAGAAACCGCAGCGCCTCGCGTTCCATGCCGTTGAAAGGCGGGTAACGCCCGAGAAACGCGATCGCCGCGTTGACCAGCGAGTCGGCCGCTGCCGCGCTGCTCATCCCGACGCCCGCAATGCGTGGCGAGACCGGCTCAGCGCACGACCAGCACCGGGATCTTCGAGTGCGTCAGCACTTTGGCGGTTTCGCTGCCGAGCAGCAGCCCGCTGATGCCGCGCCGACCATGCGAAGCCATCATGATCAGATCGCATTTGAGCTTCTTGGCACTATGGATGATCTGTTGATAGGGAAAATCGCTGCTCACGATCACACCGGCGTAGGTCACGCCCGCGGCTTTCGCCTGCTTCTCGATCCTGTCGAGCACTTTCTGGGCGCGCGCCCGGGATTCCTTTTCGAAGCGCTCCTTGAGCTGGGCGCTCATCGGCGCGACGAAACCTTCGTCGGCGACCATTTGGAATTCCGGAACGACGTGGATTGCGGTGATCTTGGCATTGATCGATTTGGCGAAAACGATGCCCTGCTTGACGGCCTGGTCGGAAAGCTTCGAACCGTCGGTCGGCAACAGAATATGCTTGAACATGGTTGGGTTCTCCGTTGTGAATTGTTATTGCCCGCCCAGAATACCAATTGCATGGCGGCGAAAAATTGATGCAGGTCAAATTTGCGCCCGGCGCGACCCGCTTGCCGCTTCACGGGGAAGCCTCGGCACCGGCGAAGAAAAGCCGGGATCAGTGGGGCTTGTTCAGGAGGTGGGGGGGAACGGGCAAGGCCACGACGTCTATGCCCTCTTCCCTGAGTTCCTGGATTTCCCTCGCGGAGGCCGTGCCGCGGATATGGCGCTCGGGTGCTTCCCGATAATGGATCTTACGCGCTTCCTCGGGAAACGCGCGCCCGACATCTTCGGTGCTCCTCACCACGTAATCGATCAGTTTGGTCAGCATTTCGCCCCCCAGGTTCACATACTGCTGTGGCGCAGCCGCGGCGGGCTTGTGTTGCGCCCGCTCCTCGGCACGGCTCGCGGCAGTGTTGACATGGGGCGCGGGCGGCAGGCGCACGATCTCGCCGTTGCCACACAAAGGGCAAACCAGGAGTTTTTCGTCGAGCTGGCGCTCGAAGTCTTCGCTCGAGGCAAACCAGCCCTCGAAACGGTGGTCGTTCGCGCAACTCAGATCAAACACTATCACGATGCCTGTCCCCAGCGTTTCGTCGTCATCCGGTTTAACGTCCCGTCCGGGCGCCGGCTTGAGCCTTTTCGCGCCCGCCCGACGTGGTGCCCGGAGCCGGACTCGAACCGGCACGGGCGGATGAGCGCCCGAGGGATTTTAAGTCCCTTGTGTCTACCAATTTCACCATCCGGGCCATGAGACGGATGTTACCGGATTCGGCGGACGCCAGCCCGTAAAACAGCGCCGGGCGGAAAAAAATGCATGTGTGGCGGCCGGGCCGTAGCGGACTCCACTATCCGGACGAAAATCCGGAGGCGGAGGTCGGAACCGAACCGGCGTCCACGGCTTTGCAGGCTGCGGAAGCCGCCATACCTCCGACAAGATCCTCTCATTACGCCATCCTTGCCGCATCAACATTATACACAGTACACAGCAAAATTCAGGATTGCGGCCCGCCTTCGAAACCAGCCGACCGGACCCGACGTCGCAATGCCGGGTTTCTCCATTCATTCCCGCTGCCCGTTCTCGTCCGTATGTCTGCTTTATCCCAAACCGCTCCTTGACCGCTGTGACGACAGGTGCCGTGTTGCTCGGGCAGGTCGCGGGCGGAACGCTGCTCGCCGGTCCGATCCCGGATTGCCCGGAGAACGATGCGAAGCAGCCAGTCAAATTGAACCAGGCGTGGAAATGGGCGTAGAATTTCATGGCAGCGTAGTGGCAGTAGCGAAGCACACCCCATGCCAAGCGAGAAAATTGCGAGCATCACGATGAATGTTTTTGATGCAATAGCATTCCTGTCATGAGCGAGGTGGATAAAGCACCTCTGCTCCTCGCCTACGCGGCAATTACCTGTACGTTGCTGTCCGGCGTGATTTCCCTCGCTGCCGTGCGTCGCCACCCCGGTTTTCTTCACTTCGGCTCGTTCCTGTTTCTTTTCTTCTCCGGTGCAGCGAGCGTCGCTGCTGGCGGGTGGGCGTTATCCGCCGAACTCGTCGTCGTCGACCGATTCGCAGTCGGCCTGCCTTGGCTCGATTGGCATGTGCGACTCGACCCTCTCTCCGGGTTTTTTCTGGTGCTGCTCGGCACACTGGTGGTCGCGGTTTCGTTCTATGGCCCCAGCTACACGCGCGAATTTGCACGCGGCCCGGCGGCACAGCCTCTGGTTCCGCTCGGCGTGTTCACCGCATTCTTCATTCTCGGCATGCAGATGCTGCTGCTCGCCGATGATGCCCTGGTGTTCATGACCGCATGGGAAATGATGTCGCTTTCAGGGTATTTTCTGGTTGCCTATCAGCACCAGCACGCCGCCAACCGTCACGCCGCCTTCCTTTATCTTCTGCTCGCGCATATCGGCGCCCTGGTCATTCTGCTTTCCTTCGGCGTGCTCGTTGCCTTTGGCGGTGGTCTCGCTTTCGACCAAATGCGCGAGGCCAAACTGACACCACTGTGGGCGACAATCGCGTTTGGCTGCGCCTTTCTTGGTTTCGGCATAAAGTCGGGCATGGTGCCACTGCACGTCTGGCTGCCCGATGCGCATCCCGTTGCGCCATCGCATGTCTCCGCCATGATGAGCGGAGCCATGATCAAGATGGGCATCTACGGTATCGTGCGCGCAAGCTATGACCTGATCGGGAACGTACGCTGGGAATGGGGCATGGCAGTGCTCATCATCGGCACTGCCTCATCCTTGCTCGGCGTGCTATATGCGCTGATGCAGCACGACCTCAAACGCCTGCTCGCGTATCATTCGATCGAGAATATCGGCATCATCCTGATCGGTCTCGGACTGTCAATGATTTTTCTTGGCAGTGGACACCAAATACTGGGCACGCTCGGGTTGGTGGCGGCACTCTATCACACGCTCAATCATGCCCTGTTCAAGAGCCTGCTGTTTCTCGGCGCAGGCTCGGTGCTCTACCGCACGCATGCGCGCGATCTCGATCACATGGGCGGGCTCATCCATCGCATGCCGCTCACGGCGTTCCTGTTTCTGGTCGGCAGCGCCGCAATCTCGGCACTGCCGCCTCTCAACGGCTTCGTTTCGGAATGGCTGACCTTCCAAACGGCATTGCAGGCCACCGTCCTGCAGAATGGCCTGATGCGCACGATAATTCCAATCGCGGCCGCACTGCTTGCGCTCACTGGAGCTCTGGCAGCGGCCTGCTTCGTCAAGGCCTTCGGTATCGCATTCCTTGGAAAACCGCGCACATACCGCGTCGCCCGCGCCCGCGAGGCACCGGTCGGCATGCTGGGCGGGATGGGGCTGCTGGCGGTGCTATGCCTGCTGCTCGGCGTATTCCCGACCATCACGATCGAAGCGATTGCGCCCATCACGCAATTGCTGGTGCACGAGACGCTGCCTTCGGCGACTGCCCAAGGCTGGTTATGGCTGACGCCAATTTCACCTCAGATTGCCTCGTACTCGGCGCCCTTCGTTGTCGTTGCCATCATCGTGGTGTTCGCTCTAGGCTACCTGTTCCTTAAGCGCGGCGCCGTTCCGGCGCGCAGAGCTTACGCATGGGACTGCGGTTTTGGGCAGCTCACGCAGCGCATGCAGTATACCTCGACCGCCTTCAGTCAGCCGATTCGACGCGTTTTCACGGGAATTTGGAAAATCGAGGAGCGTATCGACGCTCTTACCAGCACCGGCCCCATCCCGCGCACGATCAGCCTGCACTACAGCCTGCATGCCCATGATTGGTCGTGGCTCTGGTGCTATGTGCCGATCGGGCGCCTGGTGCAGGCTGCGGCCAATCGCATCGGCTTCATCCAGACCGGCAACATCCATACGTACCTGAAATTCTCCTTTGTGACGCTGCTTGCATTCCTATGGATAGTGAGCTGATTGCCTGGGCGCTTGCGGCCGCGCAGACGCTGCTGTTCATCGCCGCTGCGCCACTACTCAGCGGCTGGGTGCAGTACGTGAAATGTCATACGCAGAACCGCGCTGCACCGGCGCCATGGCAGCCGTACCGTGATCTGGCAAAGCTGCTGCAGAAAAACATGCTGCTGGCCGAAAACGCTTCTTGGCTGTTCCGTGCAGTTCCCTACATCGTCTTCGGCGCCATGTTGCTCGCAGCGGCAGTAGTCCCGTTAGTGGCGGTGCATTTGCCATCAGCGGCGATTGCCGACATGATCGTACTGGTCGGATTTTTTGCCCTGGCGCGCTTTTTCACTGCGCTGGCCGGGCTTGACATCGGCACCGCCTTCGGCGGCATGGGCGCCTCGCGCGAAATGATGGTCGCCGCGCTGGCCGAACCAGCCATGCTCATGGCGGTATTCACGCTTTCCATGACGGCGAGCACGACCAATCTGTCGGTGGCGACGAGGCACATACTGGAAGCGGGCCTGGTGCTGCGTCCATCGTTCCTGTTCGCCCTGTTGGCGCTGGGCATGGTGGCGGTGGCGGAAAGCAGCCGTATCCCCGTAGACAATCCCGCCACCCATCTTGAGCTCACCATGCTGCACGAAGCCATGATCCTCGAATACAGCGGGCGTCATCTGGCGCTAATCGAATGGGCTTCGCAAATCAAACTGATGATCTATTCGGTGCTCATCGTCGACTTTTTCTTTCCGTGGGGCATCGCGACCCGCTTCAGCGCCGCAGCGCTGGCGGTAGGCGTCATTGCAGTAGCGGCAAAGCTGATGCTGCTCGCCATTATTCTGGTCATCTGGGAGACGGTGCTCGCAAAGATGCGCCTGTTTCGCGTACCGCGGTTTCTCGGTTTTGCTTTTATGCTTTCGTTGCTTGCCATGCTCACGCGAGTGGTGCTGGAAACCGGGAATTAGATGGAAATCGCCAGCCTCAGCCTCTACAGCCAGGCCATCATTCTGTTTGCAGCCTTGGCCCTGTTCACTTCTTTCATCATGCTTGCCCAGGCACGCATGATGCCGCTTATTTACGCCTTCGCCTGGCAGGGTCTGTTACTTGCAGTGGTGACAGTGCTGGTTGCCATCGTCTCCGGACATCCTCATCTCTATACCTCGGCAGCGCTCACGATCATCTTGAAAATGGTGGTCATTCCATGGTTGCTCTACCGGCTGAGCGCGCAACTCAACATGCAGTACGATGCAGAAGCGATCGAGCACCCGACGCTGCTGCTGCTCTCCGGCGTGGCCATCGTAATCTTCAGTTACTACGTTTCGCGATCCATCGTACATCTGTCGGGACTGGCGACCCGCAATACAATCGCGGTCAGCATCGCCATCGAACTGCTTGGCATGCTGCTGATGTGTGCGCGCAAATCGGCCGTGGCGCAGGTGATTGGTTTCATGTCAATGGAGAGCGGGATCTTTTTTTCGGCGGTGGTGTCGACTTACGGCATGCCGCTGATCGTCGAATTGGGCGTTGCTTTCGATGTCCTCGTCGCCGCCATTCTGTTCGGCGTATTCTTCTTTCATCTGCGCGATTCGTTCGGCTCGCTTAATGTGGGCGAGTTCAATCGCCTATCGGAAGCGAATCAGCCGATGCCGCTTCCGGAAACGGCCAGCACGCCTGCCCCGGAGGAGCACACGTGACACTGCTCGATATCACGCTGCTGACACCGCTCGCCGGCGGCGTGCTGCTGGCAATCATCGGCCATCGTCCGATTGGCGGGTGGATCAACGTTGCAGTCAGCACGATGACCTTTGGCGCCTCACTCGCCATGGCTCTGGAAGTCTTCGCGCACGGACCGCAGCTCTCCAGCGGCCGCATGTTTTATATCGACGCCTTCAACGTTTATCTCGTGGCCTTGACCTCCTTCGTTGGTTTGACGACATCGATCTTTTCGCGCCCTTATATGCGCCACGAGGTGGAACGCGGGCGTGTCACAAGCCGGCGCCTGCGCCTGTACCACTCGATGTATCAGCATTTTCTGTTCTCCATGCTGCTCGCGCTCTCGACCAACAACCTCGGCGTTCTGTGGGTGGCAATGGAAGCGGCCACCCTCACCACCGTGCTACTGGTTTCACTGTACCGCACGCCGGAGTCGATTGAGGCCGCCTGGAAATATTTCATACTCTGCGGTGTCGGCATCGCCCAGGCACTGTTCGGGACGGTGCTCATTTACTTCGCCGCAGAAGCCAAACTCGGTGGCAGTCGTGATGACACGCTGCTGTGGACCGTGCTGCATGATGTCGCTGGCGGCAGCCTGGATCCGACGGTGATTACGCTCGCCTTCGTTTTCCTGCTGGTCGGCTACGGCACCAAGGTCGGGCTGGTGCCTTTGCACAACTGGCTGCCGGACGCGCACTCCGAAGGTCCGACGCCGATGTCTGCCGTGCTCTCCGGTTTATTGCTCAATGTTGCACTGTATGCCTTGGTGCGGGTCAAGATGCTGGTGGATGCCTCCCTGCACACCAACCTTGCCGGTCACCTGATGATGGGCTTTGGCTTGCTCTCGTTTACAGTCGCGGGTCTGTTTCTGCACCGTCAGCATGACGTCAAACGCATGTTCAGCTATTCTTCGATCGAGCACATGGGATTGATTACCTT
>JBKBXX010000056.1:0-21290 GCA_046313915.1 Burkholderiales bacterium
TTCGAGCTGACCGAGGGCGTTGACGGCGTCGACCAGCGTCACCACGCAGTCGAGACGGTACTGCGCCTGCAGCAGGGTATCGGTCATCAGCGTCTGCATCACCGGCGCCGGATCGGCGAGGCCGGTGGTCTCGATCACCACGCGCTCGAAATCGATGATTTCGCCGTTGCGGCGCTTGATGAACAGCTCGCGCAACGTCTCCTGCAGATCACCGCGCAGCACGCAGCACAGGCAGCCGTTGTTGAGCAGCATCATCTGCTCCGACGACACTTCGACCAGATCGTGATCTATGCCCTGCTCGCCGAACTCGTTGACGATCACCGCCACCCGGTTCATTTCCGGGCGCTTGAGCAGGCGGTTGATGAGCGTGGTCTTGCCGCTGCCGAGAAAACCGGTCACCACGCTCACCGGGATGCGCCCCGCCAGCGGGTCGCGTCCTGCGGCGACCGGTTCTGCCAGCGCTTCCATGTCAGGCGTTCATCTCCAGGATGTAGAGGCCGCCGGCGAAGCGGTCCACGGTATAGATGATGCCGCGCTCGTCGACCCAGACGTCGTTCAGCTGGATCGCGCCGGCGGGCGAAAGCCGCGGCGCGCCCGGCACGAAGTAGGCGATTTCCCGCGGCTGGTAGGGATTGGAGATGTCGTAGGCGCGCACGCCGCCGTTGAAAAAGGTCGCGAACACGATGGTCTCCGAGCGGAACGACACCGGACCGGGATAGTTTTCGTGCAGGTTGTGCGAGCCGAAACGCCCGCCGCGCTTGGCGAAGCTCTCGGCCGGCGGCAGCGGCAGGGTCGCGACCGGCACCAGATTGGTTTCGTCGCGGCCGTCGACCACCCAGGTGAGCTTGGGCCAGTCCTTGCCGTCGTCCTGCACGCACTCGTCGGTGACGATGAACAGCTTGCGCTCGAACAGCGGCATCAGCGTGTGGGTGAAGCCGTTGTAGGGCGGCGAGTACTGCCAGCGCGACACCATCTTCGGGCTCGACTTGTCGGAAATGTCGAGAATGATGGCACCGCCATCGATGTAGCCGAGATAGGCACGGTCCGGCCGCTGCGGGTAGACATTGGTGTTGTGGGTGCGGAAACCGGCATCGAACTGCGGCGGCAGACGCCTGGGCGGCGGTTCTTTGTCGCCTTTGCGCACGCCCGGCAGCCACCAGCGCCCGGCTTCGGCCGGCTTCGCGGGATTGCGCACGTCGATGATGCGGTAGAACTGGTCGTCCTTCGGATTGTGCGGCTCGAAATCCGGCGCGCCTGCGGACAGGTGCACATATTCGCCGTCGACGAACCACACGCAGTGCGCGCCGCGCGAATGCGGCCCCGAAGCGTCGAAATGCGAAATGAGCCGCGGGCTTTCGGGCTTGCTGATGTCGAACAGGTCGAAACCCGCCGGCTTGTCGCCGGTTTTCCTGGTCTGGTAGGCGACCGCCATCAGATTGCCGCAGACGTCTAGCGAGTTGGAACGCACGCCGGCGTGCGGCAGCTCGGTCTGGACGATGACCTTGGGGTTTTTGATGTCGGACACATCGACTGCGGTGAAATTCTTGGGCGCCGATTCGTGGGCGAGCCACAGGATGCGGCGGCCATCGGGCGCGAGCTGCAGGCCGATGCCTTCGCCGATGCCGCCGAAACCGGCGAGTTCGTTGTGGGAGACGAGTTTCATGTTCCAGGAGAGCGTCTGCGCCGCCTGGGCCTGGGGAGAAAGGGAGGTCGTGTTCATCTGGTTTTTTTCGCTTTGCGTCTGGTGGGAGTCCGGCTGCGGCGCGGATTGCCCGCCATCTGCTCGAGCACCGAGCAGATCGCGGCGGTGTCGTGCTGGGCATGGCCCTGCGACAGCGCCGCGGCGTAAAACTGGCGGCTCGCGTCGAACAGCGGCGTCGGGCAGTGCACCTGGGCCGCGTAGTCGCCGATGATGTCGATGTCCTTCTGATAGACTTCGACTTTCATCGTCGCCTCGGTGTAATCGTCGGCGATCATCAGCGGCGCACGCACTTCGAACATGCGCGAAGTGCCGGCGCCGTCCTTGATCACCTTGTAGAGCAGCTCGAGGTCGAGCCCGGCCTTGAGCCCGAGCACGATGGCCTCCGCCGCCGACAGGTTATGGATGGTCACCAGCAGGTTGGCGACGAACTTGAGCTTGGTGCCGTTGCCGAAGGCGCCGCAGTAATGCGTGCTGCGCGCGAAGCCGGCGAACACTTCGCGGCAGCGCTTGAACGCCGCCGCATCGCCGCTCGCATACACCGAAGTGTCCTTGGCCGCGGCTTGCGCGCCGGTGCCGCTGATGGTGCAGTCGAGCACGACGATGCCGCGCTCGGCGCAGCGCTGCCTGAGGTCGAGCTTGAATTCGAGCGGCATGGTGCTGGTCTCGATCACGATGGTGCCGCGCTTCGCTGCGGTGGCGATGCCGTCGTTGCCGAAGAACGCCGCTTCGCACGCCTTGACGCTCGGCAGTGAAGTGATCAGCACGCCGCATTTTGCCGCCACCGCGGCGCACGATGCCGCGGCGTGCCCCCCTTTGCGCCTGAGCTCGTCGCGCCGCCGGCGGTCGATGTCGAAGCCGGTGACTTCGAAACCGGCGTCGAGCAGGTGTTTGGCAAAAGCGCCGCCCATGATGCCAAGGCCGATCTGGCCGATGTGTGTAGGCTGGTCTATGTCGTTTCTCCCCATGAGTGTTGTCCGCGCCTCCGCGATGCCGCCGTCGCTATCCGGCGAATCCCGGAAATGGATATAAGTTGTTGATTTTAAATAGTTTTTTTATCATGCTTCGCGCCTGCCCGACGCTGGCTGAAAACCGCGCGGGCAGCAATCTAGTTCGGCTTCACCTCGATGCGCGCCCGTTCCGCTTCTTCCGGAGTCAGCGTATCGATTTTGTTTTCCAGCCACGGCGTCGAGCATACCAGCACGTAGCGCGCGAATGGCGACTGCACTTCGAGCTTGAACGGCTCGCCGCGCGGCACGTGGACGATGTCACCGCAGCCGACGGTCTTGCTCTCGTTGCCGGCGAGCGCCTTGAGCGCGCCGCTCAGCACGTAGATGAAAGTTTCGTGGTCGGCGCGCATCTGCGGCTCGCTGCGGCCCGCCGGCGCTTCGAAATAGCCGAACGCCAGGCGTTCGCCTTCGATCCAGCTGACGCGCCGCGCCGAGCAGCGCGGCGCGTCGAGCGATTCCACGATCGGGTAATAGCATACGTCGAGCCCTTCGACGATCGCCTGCGATCTGCCCTGCGCCTTCTGGTGCTTGTCGCGCTCGCCGACGTCGTATTTTCTGTTGACTTCGTCCACCGTCATCGCTTTTTCGGGAACGGCTTCGTCCTCGGCCAGGCCGACGACGGTCCAGGTCTTGTCCTTGATGTAGAGGTACTGGCAGTTGCCGTCTTCGGTCGCCCGCATCGAGTGACGCGCGTAGGCCGGCGCGTGCACGAAGGTGCCGGGGCCAATGATGCGCCGGTCCTTGCCGACGATGGCATTGATCCTGCCGCGCAGCGGGAAAATCAGCAGCTCGTTGGGATGATAGTGCAGATCGGAACCGGTGCCCGCGTTCTTGTGCAGCAGGCAGAAATACAGGTATCTGCCTTCGATCACCGGCGCCTTGCCGGTGGAAAGGTGCGGCGTCAGGTAATTGCTTTCGAAATCCTCGAAACGGTAAAACGGCACGCTGGCTCCTCGACACAACGGTAGGTGACTGCGACGCGGCCACGGACACGGTTTTTCGCCGCTGGCGCGATGACGGCGATCCCGCGTAATGCTAGCACGCGTCTGCCCGACGGACAATTTTGCTCCACCACGATTCACGATACGGACCTGAGTCTGGCGATGGTGGCGTCGATCAGCCGGCGCGAGATGTGCACCGGTTCGGGAAGCTGCGGCAGTGCGTCGATATCGAACCAGCGCGCATCCTCGAGCTCCACGCCGTCGGCGCGCACCTCTCCTCCCGCGTATTCCATGGCGAACGCCATGACCAGCGAGTTCGGAAACGGCCACGGCTGGCTGCCGAAATAAAGCGGCTTGCCGGCCGTGACGCCGGTTTCCTCGAGCACTTCGCGCGCGAGCGCGTGTTCGAGGGTCTCGCCCGCTTCGACGAAGCCGGCGACCACCGTATAGCGGCCGGCAGCGTAGCCGGGCTTGCGCGTGAGCAGCAGTTGCCGGCCGCGGGTGACGAGCGCCATCACCACCGGCGAGATGCGCGGATAGAAAGTGAGGCGGCACGCCGGGCATTCGCGCGCGCGATCGCAGGCGTGTGCCTGCAGCGGTTTTCCGCAACTGCTGCAATAGCGGTGCGTGCGGTCCCATTCCACTACCTGGAAAGCGAGCCCCGCCACCGCAGCGAGCACATCGTCGGCCTGCAAAATGAAACTGCGCAGGCTCACCAATGACGTGCCTTCGGGCAATGGCTGCCCTGCCGGCAGCGCGCCGGCAATGCACGGCTCGCCGTCGAGGGTGCCGAGATAATGATGATTCGCCGCGACACCTGCCAGTGACGGAAGCAGGCGCGGCAGCTGCAGCGCCGTTGCGCTGCGCTGCGCGAGCAGTTGCCCGTCGCGAAAAATGCAGCACCATGCGGGAGCCTCGAGCGCCGCGGGCGCGCGGTGCGCCGGACGGAAAACCCTGGTTTCGTTCATACGCGGTCTTCGTTGTGCTCAGAGTTTGCCGTCGAACAGGCGCAGTGCGCTGCGACAGCACACGTTTTCGCGCTCCTCCCGGGTCAGACCGGGAACCGCCTCCAGGCTTGCAAGCGGATGTTCTTCGCCCATGTCGAAAGGCGAATCGGTGCCGATCATCACGCGTTCCGATCCCACGGTGTCGATCAGGTAACGAATCGCCTGCGGGCTGTGCGTGAGCGCGTCGAAATAGAAACGCCTGAACATGTCGAGCGGCCTGGAAGCCGTGACCGCCGCGGTATCGGGCCGCACGGCGTGGCCGTGCTGGAAGCGTCCGATCTGGTACGGCAGGAAGCCGCCGCCGTGCGCAAGCAGGATCTTGAGTTCGGGCAGCTCGTCGAGCACGCCGCTGAACATGAGCTTGCCGACCATGATGGTGGTGTCGAGCGGATTGCCGATGAGATTGGTGAGATAGTAGCAGTCGAGCCTGCCGGACGAGCCCTGGGTGTTGGGGTGGGCGAAAATCACCATCTTGAGTTCCTGGATGCGGCGCAACACCGGACGAAATCTGGGATCGGCGAGTTCCTCGTCGCCGATCGCGGTACCCAGTTCGACCGCCCTGAAACCGTATTCCCTGGCCACGCGCTCGAGCTCGGCGATGGCCGCGTCGGGGTGCTGCATCGGCAGGGTCGCCATGCCGCGCAGCCGGTCCGGGCGCGCGGCGACCATTTTCGCCACGCCTTCGTTGACGATGGCCGCGGTCCTGAGCGCCTCGTCGGCGTTACCCAGACCGTAGAAAAAAGCCTGGGGGCCGGGGGAGACGACCGAGATGTCGAGACCCTTGCGGTCCATGGCTTCGACCTTGGCGTCGGCATCGTAGAACTCGGGCACCAGATCGAATTCGACCTTGCCGCGCACGAATTTCAGCTGCCTGCCCTGCCCTTTGATCTCGGTCTGGTAGAGCTCGCGGTTGGCGCGCATCGCCTCGATGATGGTTTGGGGAATGACATGGCTGTGCACGTCGATGCGTTTCATTGCGTGTTGCTCCTCGCGGATGGAATGGAAGAAATGGATTTCGCGGCGGGCGGGCTCTTTGCATCGACACCGCCGGTATCGCGCGCCGTTGCGGGCACGGGCACCGCCGACGGCACGCTGAACACGCCGGCGTCGAACAGCGCGTTCATCTCGCCGGCGACGATCTGGGACACTTCCTCGACCGCCGCCGGCAAGGTGCGTTCGGCCTGCTGCGCCAGCACTAGGATGCGGTGGACATTGGCGTCCGCGATCGGGAAAGCGGCGATCCTGCCTGCGGCGACGTCGTCGTGAAAAGCCGATACCGGCAGAATCGAGGCGCTGCCGCCTCTTAACAGAAGACGCCGGATCGCCTCGATGGCGTCGATCTCGGCTTCGACATTGAGCCGCCAGCCATAGCGGCCGATCTGCTCCTCCACGATATGGCGTATCGCCTCCGAAGTCACGACCGGGGTTTTGGAAAGCTCGGGCAGCGTATAGAACTGCCGCGTGCCGCGCGGCTGCGGCGGCGCCAGCACGACGATGGGCTCCGAAATCAGCGGCGTGAACTTCAGCGCGCGCGACGGCGGCGCGTTGGTGAGCACTGCGACATCCACCCTGCCCGTGAGCAAGGCGTCATAGAGCTGGGTGCTGAACCACTCCACGATCTTGAGCGTGATCTGCGGACATTGCCGGCGCACGCGCTCGATCACGCCCGGCAGCAGCAGCGGCCCGACGGTGGGCGACAGGCCCAGGATCACCCGCCCGCTCGGCACTTCGGAGCTGCTGCGCAGCTCGTCGCGTGCGCGGTCCAGCTCGCGCAATATCCTGCGGCAATGATCGAGGAACTGGCGGCCGGCGCCGGTCAGGCGCACGCCACGCGGCAATCGCACCAGCAACTGCACGCCCAGCTCTTCCTCTATGGCGTGCACGTGGCGGCTCAGCGCCGGCTGGGCGATGCTCAGATGCGCGGCGGCGCGTGTGATGCTGCCCAGTTCGGCGATCTGAACGAAATAGCGGATGCTGCGCAAGTCCATGGCGTGCCGCGGCGACATAACCCGATGTTGGAAACGGCTATTTTACTGATAACGAACCGGCATGAATCATTTGCGGCGCCTGCCGCCCCGCCTGCAATACATTTCGCTCTTCCTTGCAAACGTGGCGGTCGGGCAACCGTGCACAGTACGTCGGACAAGTATATCCCATGCCGGTTTGGCATGGCATGAATCCGGAAATGATATTTGTCAGCGAGGGGGGACAGTGACTAACATGCCATTTTCAGCGACGATATCCACCATTCCCATCCCGTCGTCTGCGCGACGGCATTCTTCGAGGAAATTCATGAGACAGATCAATGTCGGCATCATCGGCACCGGCTGGTGCGGCGGCATACGTGCCGAGACCTGCGCCGCGAACCCGCTGGTCAAAAACCTGCACATCGCGGAAACGCGCCCCGAGCGCCTCGCCGAGATCGCGAGACTCACCGGCGCCAAGACGGCCACCACCGATTATCGCGAACTGCTCAAGATCGACGAAATCGACGCCTATTACATCTCGGCCACTCCCGAGACCCTGCACTATCCGCTGGCCCGCGAATGCCTGCTCGCCGGCAAGCACGTCTTTCTCGAGAAGCCGATCGCGATGGAACTGCACGAAGCCGACGAGCTGATTGCCATCGCCCGCAGCAACAACCTCAAGTTCTCGATCGGCTATTCACAGCGCTTCAATCCCAAGTTCGCCTATGTCAAGAAGTCGCTCAACGACGGCACCATCGGCAAGCCGGTGAGCGCGCTGGTGAGCCGCCACATCACCCGCGGCCTCGGCACGAAAATCACCGGACGCACCAAGCTCTCGCCCGCGGCAATGGAGGCGACCCACGATCTCGATTTCGTCATGTGGTGCTTCGAGCCGGCCAGGCCGGTGCAGGTGTTCTCGACCGTCAACTACGGCGCCATGAAAGCCGCGACCGGCGCCGACATTCCTGACACCCAGTACATCACCGTGGTCATGGACAACGGCGTCTCATTCGTCGTCGGCGCCGGCTGGAGCCTGCCGCCGGGTTACCCGAATTTCTCCACCACGTGGATCGAAATGATCGGCACCGAAGGCGCGCTGCTGGTCGATGACAGCCACCGCGACGTCATCCTCAACACCATGAAAAACGGCATGCAGCTGCCGATGTCGTCGATGCCGGGCGAGTTTGTCGAGCACGCTTACGCCGGCCCGATGAAAGCCGAAACCATCCATTTCCTGGAAGCCGCCGCGCTCGACCGGCCGGTGCTGGTCACCGCCGAACAGGCGCGCGCCGTGATGGAAGTCTATATCGCCGCCGACATTTCGGCCGAGCGCGGCGAGCCGGTGTCGCTGCCGCTGCCCGAGACGCGGCCGCTGGCGGCCGCCGGAGGGGCGCGATGAAGAAAAACCCGAAAAAAATCGGCCTGGCCATCGTCGGCGCCGGCCGGGTCGGCCTGATCCGCGGTGAACTCGCGGCGCGCCACCCCGAAGTCGCGTGGATCGGGCTTGCCGAAAAAAATCCCGAGCGCGGTGAAATCGTGCGCGAGAAATGCGGCGCCGACTTCGTGACCACCGATTTTCGCGAACTGCTGTCGCGTCCCGAAGTGAACGCGGTCGCCGTGTGCACCGACGAACACCTGCACGTCGAACCGGTGCTGTTCGCCGCCGAGCGCAAGCTGCCGATGCTGATCGAAAAGCCGCTCGCCACCGATCTCGCCGAATCGGCGCAGACGCTCGCCGCCATCGAAAAAGCCGGCGTCGACGCCGTGATCGGCTATACCCAGCGTTTCCGCCGCCGCTGGCTGGTGGCCAAGGAAAAAGTGCGCACCGGCGCGCTGGGCGAGGTGACGATGGTGACTTCGCGCGCCTTCATGAACCGGCTGGTCGCGATCGACAACTACCGGCGCAGCGACAACCGTGCCGAAGTGACGCCGATGGTGATTTCGGGTACGCACGCACTCGACATCGTGATGTGGCTGATGGAAGCGAAGCAGCCGGTCGAAGTCTACGCGCGCTCGGTCAACAAGGCGCTGGGCCCGAGCTGGCAGGGCGTGGACGGCACCGGCTTTACCATCACTTTCGACGACGGCGCGATCTACCACGGCGTGATCTCGTGGGCGCTGCCCGAAATCTGGCCGGGCGCGGTCTACAGCCTCGAAGTGGGCGCGGTCGGTACCGAAGGCGTGCTGACCATAGACGACACCCACCGCGACATCGTGCTCGCCACCAACCTCGTCCAGAGCGAAGGCTATGCGCCGGACAAGCGCCGCCACGTCGATTTCCTGACGAGCTACCCGGTCGGCGACATGGCGCTGGGCGAGCTGCGCGGCCCGATGCGCGAGGAAACCAATTCGTGGTTGAACCGCGTTTCGCTGGGCGTGCCCACCCAGCACGCGACCGCCGCCGAAGGCCACAATCGCCTGATGCTGACCAAGGCCATCGATTTGTCGGCGCGCCTCAAGCGCCCGGTAAAACTTCCGATCTCACCCGAGGATGAGACGGTAACTCATTGATTTAAAATAATAAAAATATACTATTTCTCAACCCAAAGGAGGATGCGATGATCACAGGCATGGTGGGTAGAAGCGTTTTGTGCGGCTGTGTGCTGGCGCTGGGGTTGATCGGCGCCGGCGTTCGCGCCGCGGAGCCGTTCCCGTCCAAGCCCGTGCGCCTGATGGTGCCGTACGCGCCGGGTGGAGCGACCGACATCACCGCGCGCCAGCTGGCAGACGGCCTGACCAGGGCGTGGGGACAGCAGGTGATCGTCGACAACCGTCCCGGCGCCTCGGGCAACATCGCGCTCGAGCTCGCGGCGCGCGCCACGCCCGACGGCTACACGCTGTTCGTCGGCAACGTCTCGACCAACGCCATCAACGAGACAACTTTCGCGAAGGTGCTCAAGATCAAGCCTTCGCGCGACCTCACCGGCGTCACCAATCTGATCGAGCTGCCCCATCTGTGGGTCGCCAGCACCGCGGTGCCGGCGAACAATCTCAAGGAATTCGTGCAGTGGGCGAAAACTGCGGGCAGCCGCATCAACTACGGTTCCGCCGGCATCGGCTCCTATCCCCATCTCGACGCGCTGGTCTTCCTCAAGACCGCCGGCGTCCAGGGCGTGCACGTGCCGTACAAAGGCGGTGCCGGACAGATGATCCCCGCCATCATGGGCAATGAAGTGCAGTTCATGCTGATCAACATGGCCTCCTCGCTTTCCAACATCAGGGCCGGGCGCATCAAGGCGCTCGCCGTGACCACTGCCGAGCGGCATCCCGAGCTACCCAACGTGCCGACGACGGCGGAAATGGGTTATCCGGGCATGGGCACCAACGCCTGGAACGGCCTGTTCGCGCCGGCCAAAGTCCCCAAGACCCTGCTCAATCGCATCCACGCCGACGTGCTGAAGGTCATGGAGTCGCCGGAAATGAAGGAATCGCTGTCCAAGCGCTTCATGAGCGTGGTGGTCAACAAATCCCCTGCCGAATTCAACGAATTCGTGCGCGCCGAAGTCGCGAAATGGGGCAAGATCGTCATCGACAACAACGTGACGGTGGAGTGATGGGCGCTGGCGAGCAGCGGGCGACGAAAAAGGTTTCCCGGCCGCAGTACCGGATGGTGGTCGAGAAGGACGTCGAGATTCCGCTGCGCGACGGCGTGCGTCTCAAGGCCGATGTCTTCCGGCCCGCAGGCAACGGGAAGTTTCCCGCCATCATCAACATCGGGCCCTACCAGAAGGACAAGCTGTGGATTCCTCCCGCCGATCTGGAGGAAAAACCCAACCAGTACATGAACTGGGAGACGGTGAATCCGCTGTGGTGGGTGCCACGCGGCTATTGCTGCGTGCGCGTCGACACCCGCGGCTCGGGCAAGTCGCCTGGCGAAACCGACCCTTTCTCGCTGCAGGAAGCGGTGGATTTCTACGACGCCATCGAATGGACCGCGAAACAGCGCTGGTGCAGCGGCAACGTCGGCGCGAGCGGCATTTCCTATTTCGCGATGACGCAGTGGCTGGTCGCCAGCCTGCAGCCGCCTTCGCTCAAGGCGATGATTCCGTGGGAAGGCGCGGCCGACATGTACCGCGATCTCGCCTACCACGGCGGGCTCTTCTGCTTCGGTTTCGTCACCAACTGGTATAACAATCACATGGCGCACCATCTGCTCGGCAGGCGCGAACAGCCCAGTCCCGACGCGTTTTCCAAGAACTGGCTGTGGCAATTCATGCGCAACAGCCTCGACACCGGCTGGTGGCATGGCCGCCAGCCGCAATGGGACAGGATCAGGATCCCTTTCTACAGCGCCGGCAACTGGAGCGGCATGGGCCTGCATCTGCGCGGCAACACCGAAGGCTTCGTGCGCGCCGCCTCCCGCCACAAGAAACTGCGCATCCACGCCGGCACCCATTACCACCCTTTCTACGCCGAGGAGGCACGCCTCGACCAGCTGCGTTTTTTCGACTACTGGCTCAAGGGCAAGGACACCGGCATCATGGCGGAGCCGCCGGTCAAGCTGCTGATCCGCACCGGCGGTGGCGGTCCCTACACCACCTGGCGCCATGAAAACGAATGGCCGCTCAAGCGCACGCGCTGGACCCGCTTCTATCTGCAACCGGCCAAGTCGGCGGCCAGCGGCGTGGAAGGCGCGCTGAAAACCGCCGCGCCTGCGACCCCGGCCCGGCTCTCCTACCCGACTTCCGCCGTCACCAAAGCCGGCGTCGCCTCGGCTTCGTGGACTTCCACTGCCGTGGGTGATCTCGGCAGGCTCGGCGTGTCTTTCGAGACCGCGCCGCTCGCGCAGGACACCGAAGTGACCGGCCCCGTCAACCTGGTGCTGTGGGTGTCCAGTACCACCGAGGACATGGACATCTACGCGACCATCCGCAACATCGATGCCGACGGCAACGACGTGTGGGAAGTCGGCCAGCAGCAGCAGCCGGTGCCGGTGGCCAAGGGCTGGCTGCGCGCTTCGCACCGCAAGCTCGATCCGCAATTGTCCACGCCTTACCGCCCCTATCACACGCACGACGAAAGACAGTGGCTCAAACCCGGCGAAATCGTGCAGGTGCAGGTCGAAATCTGGCCCACCTGCATGGTATTCAAAAAAGGGCATCGCATCCGGCTCGACATCCAGCCGCGCGACGGCGTCGGCAGCGCGCCCTACACCCATTACCACGGCGATTACAATGCGGGCGGCCGCAACACCATACACACCGGCGGCAAGTATGCGTCCTACCTGCTGCTACCCGTCATCCCTGCCAAATGAAAGCCGCCCGCGCGCGTGGATTCCATCGCATCCGACCAACACGAGGAGGAAACATGAGAACATCATCTCGACTCAGGGCCTTGTTGTGCGCCACGGCGTGTCTCGCCGCGGCCAACGCCGCAGCGCAAGGCACGACAGACTACCCGAGCAAACCGATACGCCAAGTGATCCCGTTCGCTCCCGGCGGCGCGTCGGATTTCGCGGGCCGCATCATTGCGGTTCCGCTGGGCAAGCTGCTCGGCCAGCAGATCATTTCGGACAACCGGCCGGGCGCGGCCGGCAACATCGGCATGGAGTTCGCTGCGCGCTCGGCGCCCGATGGCTATACGCTGTATCAGGGCAACGTCGGCACGCTCACCATCAATCCCAATATCTACAAGGCGCTGCAAGTCAAGCCGCTGCAGGATTTCGCGCCCATCACGCAAGTCGTGGACGTTCCCGGCGCGCTGGTCGTCCACCCTTCCCTGCCGGTGAAAAGCGTCAAGGAACTGATCGCGCTGGCGAAAAAGCGTCCGGGCGAGCTCAATTTCGGCTCGCCCGGCGCCGGCAGCGCCAACCGTCTGGAAATGGAGAGCTTCATCCAGGAAACCGGAATCAAGATGGTGCACATCCCGTACAAAGGTGGCGCCGGCCCCGCCGCGATCGGCCTGATCAGCGGTGAAACCCAGTTGATGTTCGTCACGCTGTCTTCGGCGATCAATTTCATCAAGGACGGCAAGCTGCGCGGGCTGGGCGTGGTGGCGCCGCAACGCGTGGATGCCGTCAAGGAGATCCCGACCATGGCCGAACAGGGTTTTCCCACCATGAGCGTGGGTTCGTGGCAGGGGCTGCTCGCTCCGGCCGGCACGCCCAAGCCCGTCATCGACAAACTGTATGCGGCGATCATCAAGGTCATGGCTTTGCCCGAAGTCAAGGACAGGCTCGCCGCCGCGGGGGTCGCAGTGGTGACCAGCAAATCGCCCCAGGACTTTCACGATTTCATGAAAAGGGATACCGAACGCTGGGCGAAAGTGGTCAAGGCAACGGGCATCACGGTCGATTGAGCGTCCAGGCTGCATGACGATCGTTCACATTGTTGACGCGGGTCAAAAAGAAAGGGATCCGGCTTGAGTTTCGGACGGTCGCATGCTAGATTTCCCGGGCTGTATTTCCATCAAATCCGCTTCCGGTTTCCCCGTTTCTCGAACAAGGAATCCTATGCACGATTTTTTTCTTTCCTCCGCGGAAACGGGGCCGGGCTGCGGCCGGCGGCGGAAGCCACACACGCGACCGGCCCGGCGTAACGGCCGGGCACGGCGGGCAGACGGAACAAAACGTTCCATTATTCTTGATACAACTGGCACATCTGGAGAACTCAAATGGCAAATGTAGGCATGGTGGGACTGGACTGGCAGGAACGCATCAACTGGGACCGTCTGCGCAAATACCGCCTGGAACGCGCGCGCGAGCGCATGAAGGCGCACGGCCTGAGCGCATTGCTGCTGATGTATGACGAGAACGTCCGCTACGTCACCAGCACGCTCACTCCCGGCTGGAACCGCCTCAAGCCCGGTCTGCGTTACGCGATGCTGTGCGGCGACGATGCGCCGGTGCTGTTCGAGCAGGGCGACATCGGCATGCATATCGAGAAGCATTCGCCGTGGATACCCAAGGACCACATCCGCTATTCCTACGCCTGGATCAAGGGCGCGGCCGGCCCCGCTTCGTCGCAGCAGGTCAAGAAGTTCACCAACGCCGTGGTCCAGGAAATGAAGAAAGCCAACGTCAGCGGCGGCAAGCTCGGCGTCGATTTCATCGATATCAACATGATCCAGGCTTTCAAGGACGCCAAGATCGACTGGACCGATGGCATGACGCCGATGATGGAAGCGCGCGCGGTCAAGAACCAGGACGAGCAGGAATGCATGCGCCAGGTCGGCGCCATCGGGGATGCCGCCCACTGGGAATTCATGAAATTCCTCAAGCCCGGGCTGACCGAGAACCAGCTCACCGCGCACATCATGGAATTCCTCTACAACATCCCCGGCATGGAGGACGTCGAGGACGTGATCGTGTCTTCGGGGCTCAACACCTGGCCCAACTGGCGCAACTTCTCCGATCGCATTATCAAGCCCGGCGACATCGTGTTCATGGATCTGGCGGCGCTCACCTGGAACGGCTACAAGTCGTGCTATTACCGCACCTACTGCGTAGGCAAGGAGCCGACGCAGGAGCAGAAGGATTACTACGCCATCGCGCTCAAGTGGCTCTACGATTCGATCAAGGCGGTGAAAGTCGGCGCCACCACCCGCGACATCGCATCCAAGTGGCCTTCCGCCAAGGAAACCTGGGGCTACGAAGAGGAAGACCAGGCCGCGGCCAATCTGTGGGGTCATGGTCTGGGGCTTGCGCAGTATGACCAGCCGGTGATCTCGCGCATCTGGTCGCTCGACCACCCGATCGAGATCAAGGAAGGCATGGTGTTCGCGCTCGAAACCCAGCACGGTAAGTCGCACCAGTGGGGCGTGCGCATCGAAGAGATGCTGATCGTGCACAAGGACAGCGTGGAAATCGTTTCCAACTTCCCGGTCGAGCAGATCACCGTCGTCGATCCCATGCCCGGCTATTCGAGCTACGGCAAGCTCGAAGGCCGCTGAGCCTGCGCCGTATGCCAGACGGCATGCTGACGGCGGTGCTCGAAGCGCCGCGGCGTTTCGAGCTCGCCGAGCGGCCGCTGCCGGTCGCCGGTGCCGGCGAGGTGGTGGTGCACGTCGCCGCCACCGCCGTCTGTCATACCGATCTTTCGATCTACACCGGCGAGCATCCGGGAGTGCGCTATCCGGTAGTGATGGGACACGAGTCCACCGGCACGGTGCAGGCGGTGGGCCCCGGCGTGAGCGGACTCGCGCCGGGCCAGCCCGTGCTCATCAACCCCATCATTTCCTGCGGCCACTGCGACTGCTGCCTGCGCGGCGAAGAAAACCTGTGCCGCAACGCCGGTCTTTTCGGCCGTGAGGTCGAAGGCTCGCTCAGCCAGTACGTGAAGCTCGCGGCACGCTACCTCCACCCGTTGCCGCCGCGGCTGCCGCTCGCCGACGCGACACTGATCGAAACCCTCGCCACCGTGCGTCACGCCCAGGTGCGCGCCGCGCTCAAGGCGGGCGAGGCAGTGGTGGTGCTGGGCCAGGGCGCGACCGGCTTGCTGCACACGCGGCTCGCGGTGCTCGCCGGCGCCGATCCCGTCATCGTCGTCTCGCGCAGCCAATGGAAGCTCGACATGGCCGCGCGCATGGGCGCGCACCACGTCATCGACGCCCCCGCCGAAAACGCAGTGCCGGAGGTGCTGCGGCTGACCGGCGGCTCGGGCGCCGACCTGGCGATCGACACCGCAGGCTCGGCGGCAACACTGATGGCCGCGCTCGACATGCTGCGGCCCGGCGGGCGGCTGCTGCCTTACGCGGTGAGCCACGAATGCTGCGCCCGCTTCACCACTTTTCCGCTGTATTACAAGGAAGTCAGCATCATAGGCTCGCGCGCGCTCACCACCGCCGACGTGGCGCCCTGTGTGGCACTGGTCGCCTCCGGCCAGATCGATGTCGCGGGCTTCGTCTCCGCGACTTACCCGCTGAATCGCACCCCCGAAGCGTTCGCCGAATACGAACGCCATCCGGGGCGCGTGCTGCGCATCGTCATTTCCTCCGCCACCGATTAAGGAACCGTTGTCATGACCGCCTACCTCGCTTTGCTCGATTCAGGCGCGGCCTGTGACGCCGCGCGCTTCGGACCGAAAGCCGCCAACCAGGCGAAACTGGGACGCGCCGGCCTGCCGATTCCCGATGGCTTCTGCCTCGACGCCGCGGCCTATCGCCGACAGGTCGCCGCGCTCGGCCTGGAAGAAACCGCGCGCCGCGTATTCCACACCGAAGACAGCGCGAAGGCGCGCCGCTACGCGCTCGACATGAAACTCGGACTGCTCGACAAACCCATCATCGCGGAAATCCGCGAGCCGCTGCTCACCACGTGGCGCGAGCTGGTGGCGCGCAACGGCGGCGCGCTCACCTGCGTGCGCTCCTCGGCGCTGGTCGAAGACCGCTACGGCTCGAGCTTCGCCGGCCAGTTCGAAAGCTTCATTGGTCTGGAAAGCGAAGCCGATTTCCTGACCGCGGTGCGCTCGTGCTGGGCGGCGTTGTGGATGACGCGCGCGCTGCGCTACATGGCCACCCACGGCGTCGACCCCGCGGAAACTGCGATGGGCGTGCTGGTGCAGCCGCTGGTGGCGGCGCGCGCCTCCGGCGGCGGCCTGAGCAGGACGGCCGAAGGCGACATGCTGCTTTCCGCCACCTGGGGGCTGGGTTCCGCGATCGCCCAGGGCGAAGTCACGCCCGACCGCTACGTGGTGAGCCGCGCAGGCAGGATTCTCGAAATCGTCGCCGGCCGCAAGGACCACGCCGTCGGCTGCGAGCACCGCGCCGAACCCGCCACCCGCCCGATGTCCAAAGCGATGATGAACAAGCCCTGCCTCGGCCAGCAGCAGATCCTCGAGCTCGCCGCCCTGCTGCAGCGCACCGAGGACCTGATGGCGATGCCGGTGGAAATCGAGTGGGCGATGGACGATGCCGGATTCAAGCTGGTGCAGGCGCGTCCGCTGCACATGGAGCAGGCGCGCGAACCCGACCAGGTGTGGCTGCACCATCCGCGACTCAACGGCCATCCCGCGGGCATCGGCTGGGGCGAAGGGCCGGCGCGTGTGGTCAACTGCGAATGCGAGCTGTCGCGCGTGGGCCCCGGCGACATCCTGGTCACCAAGGTGGCCGGGCCGGCGCTCGCCCAGATGCTGACGCGCGTTGCCGGCGTGGTCGCCGAGCGCGGCGGCAGCACTTCGCACCTCGCCTCGCTCGCGCGTGAACGCGGCATCCCCATGGTGCTGGGCGTGCACGAAGCCACCCAGCGCATTCCCGACGGCGCGCACATCGCGGTCGACGGCGTTGCCGGCGTGGTGCGCTGGATGCCGCAGCCGGCGGCGTCATGCCGGCAAGCCGACGAGGAGCTTTCATGACCCAACGCCTGCCCGGCATCGGCGACGAAGACGCGGACGGCATCGTCAGACAGATTTTCGATGCCTCCAACCTGCTGCTCGGCCGCACCGCCGGCCTGGTGCGCATCCTGGCGCACAGTCCGTACCTCGCGCGCTGGTTCGTGCCGCTGGTCGCCGCCGTGCGCCAGCCCCACGCCGGCGCGCTATCCGATGCGCGGCTGCGCAATCTGGCGGTACTGAAGACCTCGACCCTCAACGGCTGCAACTATTGAACGGAACACAATCGGGTGCTTGGTCAAGCACTGGGACTGAAAGACGAGGAATTCGCGGCGCTGCAAGGCGACTATCGCGCGAGCTCCTTGTTCGATGAGCGCGAAAAGGCGGTGCTTGCCTGGTCGGAGGCGATGACGCTCAATACCGCCGGGCGCGATACCGCGGCGTGGGAGCGGCTGCGCGGCCTTTTCAGCGACGCCGAGATCGTCGAGATCTCCATGGCGTGCGCGCTGTTCAACATGATCAACCGCCTCAACGATTCGTTCCGCACCGAGCTCGAGCCCGAGGAATACAACCGCCGCCAGCATCGCGCCGTGGGCGTCACGGCGAAGGCGCTCGAAGAATACGCGTGCCGTGTCTGCGCCGGCGGCAAGCATCCTTTTTCATAAGCGGAGCAACGATGCGTCCCCGCGTCTACATCACCCAGCCCATCGCGCCAAGCGCGATCGGACGCCTGCAACAGGTCGCCGAAGTTGCATACAACCCCGATCCCCTGCACATCATGACCAAGGACGAGCTGGTCGCCGCCGTGCGGAACAACGACATCCTGTTCTGTCTGTTGCACGACCACGTCGACCGCGACGTCATCGCCGCCAACCCGCGCCTGCTGGCGGTCGCCTCCATGACCATCACGCCCGCCGACATCGACATCGCTGCCGCCACCGCGCGCAGGATCCCGGTGACGGTGATCCCCGCGCTGCTGCTCGACGACGCCACCGCCGATCTGGCGTGGGCGCTGCTGCTCGCGGTGGTGCGGCGCGTGGCCGAAGGCGACCGGCTGATGCGCGCCGGTGTCTTTCCCGGTTCGCAATCGTGCTACCTGGAAGGCGGCGGCCTGACCGGCAAGACGCTGGGCATCATCGGCATGGGCGGCGTGGGGCGCGCTGCCGCCGCGCGCGCGCGCGGCTTTAAGCTCGAGGTGCTGTATTACGATCCGCAGCGTCTGCCGCCGGACGAGGAACAAAAGCTCGGCGTCGCGTGGCGGCCTTTCGACGAAGTGCTCGCCGCTTCCGACTTCGTTTCCATCCACGCCCGGCTCACGCCCGCCACGCGCCATCTGTTCGGTGACCGCGAGTTCGGCCTGATGAAACCCACCGCCTATCTCGTCAACACCGCGCGCGGCCCCATCGTCGACGAGCAGGCGCTGGTGCGGGCGCTCCAGGCCGGACGCCTCGCCGGCGCCGGGCTCGACGTCTATGAAAACGAGCCGCGGCCCGATCCGGCGCTGCTCGCCCTGCCCAACGTGGTGTTCACGCCGCACACCGGCAGCGCGATCCGCGAATTGCGCGCAGCCATGGCCAATGTCGTGGTCGACAATATCGTTGCGATCATCGAAGGCCGGCGGCCTCCCCATTGCTGGAACGCGGAAATTTATGATTCCAGATAACTTATTGTTTTTATTTGTTTATTTTTTGCTTCACCTGCAAGGAGCGTGAAATCATGGCGGCAAAAACCAAGGTAGTGCTCACCGATTACGTGTGGGAATCGGTGGACGTGGAGCGCAACATTCTCGGCGACGGCGTCGAACTGGTGGCGCTGCAGACCAAGAAACCCGAGGAATTCATCGCCGAAGCTGCCGATTGCGAGGCGCTGCTCAACACCTATGCCGGCCCCATCACCGCCGAAGTCATGGCGAAAATGCCCAAATGCAAGATCATCGCGCGCTACGGCATCGGCGTGGACACCATCGATCTCGAAGCCGCGACTGCGGCCGGCATCATCGTCACCAACAACCCGACTTACTGCATCGAGGAAGTCGCCGAGCACACCATGGCGCTGCTGCTTTCGGCTGCGCGCAAAGTCACCTTCTACGACCGCCTGGTGCGCGCCGGAACCTGGGCAGTGCCGCCAGGCAAGCCGATCCGCCGCATCGCCGGCAGCACGCTGGGGCTCATCGGCTTCGGCAACATCGCGCGCGCGGTAGCAGTGCGTGCCGCCGCTTTCGGCATGAACGTGCTCTATGCCGACCCCTACGTCAAGGATGGCCAGTTCGACGTGCCGGCCAAAAAAGCGGAGCTCGGCGCGTTGCTCGGCCAGTCGGATTTCGTGTCGCTGCATCCGCCGCTCACGCCGCAGACGCGCAAGATGGTGAACGACGAGACTTTCGGCCTGATGAAACCCGGCGCCGTGCTCGTCAACTGCGGGCGCGGCCCGCTGGTCGATACCGACGCGCTGGTGCGCGCGCTCGACGCAAAGAAGATCGCCGGTTGTGCGCTCGACACCACCGACCCCGAACCGCTGCCCGATCCGCATCCGCTGCGCGGTCGCGACAACGTCATCATCAACCCGCACGCGGCGTGGTACAGCGAACAGGCGATGGTCGGCCTGCAGACCGGGGCGCCCACCGAAGTGCATCGCGTGCTGACCGGACAATGGCCGGTCAACGTGGTCAACAAGGCGGTCAGGGGCAGGAATCGCGCGGGTCTTTGAGCCGCAGGCGGCCGCAACGACCCCGCCCGCGAAGCGCGCCTGCGAGGTTTCAGGCGCGCAGCCAGCGCGCGGCGAACGCCGGCGCCGGTTCGGGATGGCCGAAATAATAACCTTGGGCGAGATCGCAGTCCATCGCGGCGAGCGCATCGGCTTGCGCTGCGTTTTCCACGCCTTCGGCAAGCGTCTTCATGCCCACCTCGCGCGCCATGGCGATCACCGCCGCGATGATCGCGCGGTCGTTCGCGTTTTTCGTGACGCCGTGCACGAACGACATGTCGATCTTGAGCGTCTCGGCGCGAAACTGTCGCAGGTAGCGCAGCGACGAATAACCGGTGCCAAAATCGTCGATGGCGAAGGTAAAACCCGCCGCGCGCAGCGCATTGATCGTGCGCGCCGCCTCCTCGACGTTCTCGAGCAGGCTGGTCTCGGTGATTTCCAGTTCGATCTGCGCTGGCGACAGCGCCGCCTCGCGCACCAGCGCCCGCATTTTCCGCGCGAACCCTTTCTCGCGGAACTGACGTCCTGAAACATTGACCGCAATGCGGCCGGGCGGCGCGTGCCCCGCTTCGCGCCAGGCGCGAAGCTGGCGGCACGCTTCGGTGAGCGCCCATTCGCCGAGGTCGCCGATCAGCCCGCGCTCCTCGGCGATGGCGATGAACTCGCTGGCGCTCACCCAGCCGCTTTCGGCATCGTGCCAGCGCGCGAGCGCTTCGGCGCCGGCGAGCGCGCCGCTTTTCACGGCGATCTGCGGCTGGTAGTAGAGCTGCAGCTGCCGCGCTTCGAGCGCCCGCCGCAGGCGCGTGGCGAGTTCGGTGCGCCGCGCCACCGCAACGCCCATTTCGTGCGCATAGAACTGGTAGCCGCCCGCTTCCTTGGCGCGATAGAGCGCGATGTCGGCGGCCTTGAGCAACGCCTCGGCGCTCGCGCCATCTCCCGGATACAGGGCCACGCCGAGGCTCGCGTTACAGTACACCTCGGCATTGTGGACCGTGAACGGGCGCGCGAACGCCTGCACGATACGCTCGGCGATCAGCATCGCGCCCGCCTGGTCGGCGCCGGGGGAAAACGCGAAAAACTCGTCGCCGCCGAAACGCGCCAGCGTCTCCTCGTGGCGCAGCGTCGTCTGCAGCCGCCGCGCCACTTCGACGAGTAGCGCATCGCCGGCCGCGTGGCCGTGGGTATCGTTGACTTCCTTGAAACGGTCGAGATCGAGAAAGAACAGCGCGAGCGGCTGGCGGTGACGCCGCGCCGCGGCGATCGCCTGCTCGAGGCGGTCGAAAAACAGCGCGCGGTTGGGCAGTTCGGTAAGCGAATCGTAGAAAGCGAGGCGCTCGATGCGCTCGGCCTGTACCTTGCGCTCGCTCACGTCGAGCAGCACGCCGACATAATGGGTGAGCGCGCCGTCGGCGCCACGCACGGCAGTGATGGTCATCCACGACGGAAACGCTTCACCCGATTTGCGCCGGTTCCAGATCTCGCCCTGCCAGCGGCCGGTAGCGGCGAGCTGCGCGTACATGCTATTGAAAAACGCAGCGTCGTGGCGCCCGGAATTGAAAACGCGCGGATTCTGTCCGATCAGTTCCTCGCGGCTAAAGCCGGTGAGCGTGGCGAGCGCGCGGTTGGCAAGCAGGATGCGCTGCGCGGCGTCGGTGATGAAAATGCCTTCTACGCTGTTGTCGAATACGGTTGCCGCGA
>JBKBXX010000057.1:0-20957 GCA_046313915.1 Burkholderiales bacterium
CACTACCTGCGAGCCGTGCGCGATGCGCTGCGCTGGCTGCGGGCAGGCTGCTTCGAGGCCATGGTTCATGCGACGGTCGACGCCTGGGGCGTCGTCGGCCTTCCCCGATGGATGAGCCAGACCGGGCGCAGGTGGAAGAACTGGCGCAGGCGATACGGAACCTTACCGATCAGAGTGTGACATTGGCGTATGTGGACCAAGGCCGCACTGGCGAGAATGCGAAACACGGTGGCGGTTCGGCTGCCGTGTGCCTTGAATCAGCAGGGATGCGATCGGATATCCTGTGACAGTTCTGCTCATCTCGCCACTTCCCCGCAGTGCCGAATGAAACTGCACGGATCCACAGGGCCGCACGGCCCGTTGCGTTCTCCATATCAGGGCAAGGAGATTGCCAAGGTACCCCGGCTTTGTTAATCTTCTCCGAACGCCGTGTCCATATCCTGAACCGTAAAAAGAGGCACTGCGGCCGACCCGGAAGCGAAATCCAGTTTCCCGACCTGGCATCCATAAAATATCATCTGGAGGAATATAGCGATGAAGCTTACAAACATGCTGAAGTTGGCGATTGCCGCGCTGGCTGGCCTGACGCTGGCCGGTGGCGCGCTGGCGCAGGGCAAACCCGATCCCAACTGGCCCAAGACGCTGACGCTCGGTACGGCGTCGGTCGGCGGCACCTATTTCGTTTACGGTCAGGTATGGGCGAGTCTCGTAAACGAGAAACTCGGCACCAACATCAGCACCCAGCAGACGCAGGGTCCCAATCAGAACATCATCCTCACGGATTCCCGGCAGGTCGATTTCGGCATGGCCACCATGGGGATCGCGCTGCAGGCATGGGAAGGCAAGGGCGACTGGACCAAAGGCAAGAAATTCAGCAACATCCGCGCCATGTTCCCGATGTATGACACGCCGTTTCACTTCATTGCGCTGGAAAAGTCGGGGATCAAGTCGGTGAAGGATCTCGAGGGCAAGCGCGCCGGTGTAGGGCCGCGCGCCGGCACCTGCGGCACGTATTTTCCGCTGTTCTTCAAGGCGCTGGGCATCAACCTGACGATCCGCAACGGTCAGGCTTCGGACATGGCCTCCAATCTGCAGGACGGGCTGATCGACGCTTTCCCGTTTTGTGCGGGCATTCCGATCGCGGCCTATTCGGAGCTGGAAACCACCAACAAAGTGCGCTTTTTCACTTTCACGGATGATGAAATCAAGAAGCTCAAGGCGGCGCTGCCCGAGCTGTCGGATTCGCTGATTCCCAAAGGCACCTACAAACAGCTGACCGAGGACCACAAGACGGTAGGCCTGTATAATTTCGCCATCGTCAACAAGGACGTGCCCGCGGACCTGGTCTATGCGGTGGTCAAGGCGGTGCTGGAAAACAATGCGCAGATGGTCAAAGGGCATGCGGCGGCCAAGGAAACCTTGCTCGAGAACTGGAACCGCAACGGTTTCCTGCCGTTTCACCCCGGCGCCATCCGCTATTTCAAGGAAAAGGGCATCACGGTTCCGGCCAAGCTGATCCCGCCAGAATACAAAGGTTGATGTCCGCTCCGGCAACAAGCGCGCTGCGCCGCAAGCCGCAGCGCGTTTTTTTATACCGGGATCGAAATGCGCAACAGGCCGATAGCGAAGGAGGCTGCAGGTGATCGTTTCCAACAATAATATCCCGGTTGAAGAAATCATCGCTCCGCCCGATTCCGACGAGGAATTCAGCGGCAACAAGCGGCTTCTCAAGCGCTGGGAAATGCTGCTGCTTGCCGGCCTGTGCATCGGCTTCACCCTGTTTCACCTTTTTGTGCTCAATGTCTATTCGCTGGAACCGCTGCTGTTTCGCGCGATCCATGTCGGCTGGGGTGGTGCGATCGGTTTTGTCATTTATTCAGCCACGGCGCGCGTCGACAAAGCCGGCGTGCCGTGGTACGACTGGGTGCTGGTGCTGGCCTCGATCGGTTGCGCGATCTATATTATCATCGAGCTCGACGGACTGCTGTTTCGCGCAGGCGCGCAGTTTACGCCGGGTGACGTCATCACTGGCGTCATCGGCACGCTGCTCATCCTTGAATTTTCACGGCGCACTTCGGGTCTCGCGCTGCCTGTCATTGCCGGCCTGTTCATCCTTTATGCGTTCGTTGGCCAGTGGATGCCCGGCGTGCTGCGGCACAATGGTTTTGCGCCCGACCGTTTTTTTACCTACATCTACAGCGAGTACGGGGTGTTCGGCGTCACCACCCAGGTATCGTCGTCATACATCATCCTGTTCGTCACCTTCGCCGCCTTTTTGCAGGTTTCCAAGGTAGGCGATTACATCAATGACTTGTGCAACGCCCTGTTCGGCTGGGCCCGCGGCGGCCCGGCCAAGGCGGCGGTCGCCTCCGGCGTCATGTTCGGCTCGATTTCAGGCTCCGCAGTGGCCAACGTCGTCGCTTCGGGCATGGTGACGATTCCGATGATGCGCAAGGTCGGCTACGATCGCGCCACCGCGGCGGCGATCGAGGCGACCTCGTCCACTGGCGGCCAGATCACGCCGCCCGTGCTCGGCGCGGGCGCTTTCCTGATGGCCGAGATCACCGGCATCCCGTATACCACAATCGCGCTCGCCGCCGTGATACCGGCACTGCTGTTCTACATCGCGTGCTGGATACATGTCGACCTGCACGCAATCCGTCTCGGCCTCAAGGGTGTGGCGAGGAGCGAGCTGCCGCCGATCAAGCTGATGATGACACGGATCTATCTGTTCTCCCCGCTCATCGTTTTCGTCTGGGCCTTGGTCGAAGGCTATTCGCCGTTTCGCGCGGGTGGCCTGGGCATCGTCGCGGCGCTCATCGCGAGCTGGCTGTCGCGTGTGTTCAACGATATCGGTGGCGCCGACGGCGCCGAGGACGTGCGCACCGTTGCTGCGGTCATTGCGGCACTGCTATCGCGTTTTGCCGCCCTCGCCCTGGGCGGCGCGGCTCTGGTGGCTGTTGCCCAATACGGCATTCCGGCAGTGGCCGGTTTCGGCGACGCGGCGGTCTGGGGGGTGATCACGCTGATGGTGATCGTTCCCGTTATCCTGTTCGGTTGGCGGCGCACGCTCGAAGCCCTGAATCTGGCGGCACGCGACACCATCCAACTGGTCGCGGTGTGTGCCTGCGCCGGGATCATCGTCGGGGTGATCGCGCTCACCGGCATCGGCGGACGCTTTTCCGAGCTGATCCTCGGCATCGCCGGGGCGAGCCAGTTTGCCGCGATGCTGTTTGCGGCGCTGGTCGCGCTGGTGCTGGGCATGGGTATGCCGACCACTGCTGCCTACGCCATTGCGGCGGCGGTCATTGCTCCCGGCCTGACCAAGATCGGCATACCAGCTCTGGTTGCGCACATGTTCGTGTTCTATTTTGCGGTGGTCTCGGCAATCACGCCGCCGGTGGCGCTCGCCTCGTTCGCCGCAGCGGGAATGGCGCAGGCCGATCCCTGGAAAACCTCATGGGTGGCGCTCAAGATGGGGCTTGCTACTTTCATTGTGCCTTTCATGTTTTTCTTTTCGCCGGTGCTACTGATGCAGGGATCGTGGCCGGACATCATTCAGGCCACGGTTTCCGCCTCGATCGGCGTATGGTTCCTGGCGGGGTCCACCGAAGGCTGGTTCGGCGGGAAGCTGGCGATGCCGCTGCGCGTCGTCCTGTTTATCGCGGCGCTCAGCCTGCTTCATCCGGGCGGGGCCAGCGATCTGGTCGGGCTGGGCCTGGGCCTGCCGATCTACCTGTGGCAGCGTTTGCGCCACCGCAGAGCGCTTGCTTGATCCCCGGCTTCCCGCCAAGGAAAATTCACCGGGACGAGGTTGCAGATTGCCGCCAATGGCGTGAATCCTCTTTTTTTCAAAGCCTTATCGTGCTATGCTCTTCGGTTATTTTTACTTCGGGAGCAAGGGACATTCCATGGCGTCAGAACGCACGTTGTCTATCATCAAACCGGATGCGGTGGCCAAGAACGTGATCGGCCAGATTTATTCACGATTCGAACAGGCCGGGTTGAAAATCGTTGCCGCGCGCATGATGCATCTGTCGCGCGCCGAAGCCGAAGGCTTTTATGCGGTGCACAGGGAAAGGCCTTTTTTCAAAGACTTGGTCGATTTCATGATTTCGGGACCGGTGATGGTCCAGGTGCTCGAAGGCGACGATGCGATCCAGAAAAACCGTGATCTGATGGGCGCGACCGATCCGAAGAAAGCGGCCAAGGGCACTATTCGTGCCGACTTCGCTCAAAGCATAGATGCCAACGCGGTGCACGGCTCGGATTCGCCGCAGACGGCAGCAGTCGAGATCGCCTATTTTTTCCCGGCACTGGAAATTTACAGCCGCTGAATTGGTGCAATGACCGTCAACCTGCTCGGGCTGGGCAGCCAGCAACTCAAGGCATTCTGCGCCGGGATGGGCGAGAAGCCCTATCGCGCAAAACAACTGCTGCGCTGGATCCATCATGCCGGAGTTGACGATTTCGGCAGCATGACCGACATCGCGAGGTCGCTGCGCGAGCGCCTTGCCCGGTGCGCGACGATCGCTGCGCCGCGCGTGCTGCGCGACACGCGCGCGGCCGACGGGACGCGCAAATGGCTGCTCGACGTCGGCACCGGTAACGCGATCGAGACGGTGTTCATTCCCGAGAGCGACCGTGGCACGTTGTGCGTGTCGTCGCAGGCGGGTTGCGCACTCGAGTGCTCGTTTTGTTCGACCGCGCGCCAGGGTTTCAACCGCAATCTGACGGTCGAAGAAATCATCGGCCAATTGTGGTGGGCCAACCGTTGCCTGGGTCGCGGTGTGACCGAAGAGCGGCCGATCAGCAACGTCGTGATGATGGGCATGGGCGAGCCGCTCGCCAACTTCGACAATGTCGTGACTGCGATGCAGCTGATGCTGGACGACAATGCCTATGGTTTGTCGCGGCGCCGCGTGACGCTCAGCACGGCGGGACTGGTGCCCGCGATCGACCGCCTGCGCGAAGAGTGCGCGGTGGCGCTCGCGGTTTCGCTGCATGCGCCCAATGACGCGCTGCGCGACGTGCTGGTGCCGATCAACCGCAAATACCCGATCAGGGAACTGCTGGCGGCGTGTCTGCGCTATATCGAAAAAGCGCCGCGCGATTTCGTGACCTTCGAATATGTGATGCTTGCCGGCGTCAACGACAGCGTGGAGCAGGCGCGCGAACTGGTCAAAACGGTGAAACCCGTGCCGTGCAAAATCAATCTGATTCCTTTTAATCCTTTCCCCGGTTCGGGCTATGGCCGTTCTGGTGCCGAAGCGGTGGCGAGGTTTCGCGACGTGTTGCTGCAGGCGGGGCTGGTTGCGACCACCCGCAAGACGCGCGGTGACGACATCGACGCCGCCTGTGGCCAGCTCGCAGGGCGGGTACAGGACAAAACCAGGCGCAAACAGCGCCGTGACGCGGCGGCGGACGCTGCCCGCAGCCTGACGGAGGCGATGCAGTGAAATCGTTGCGCGCTGCGGCTTTGTTCACGACGATGACGCTCGCGGCCTGTGCCACCCCGCCCGTTTCGCCCGAAATCAAGCCGGCGACTTCGACCACGGGTGCGGAAACCGACCAGCAGCTGCGGGCTCGCATCCATACCGAGCTCGCTTCGGGGTATTACGAACTGGGCAATATGGGGGTCGCGCTGGAAGAGGTGAGGGAAGCCTTGCGCGCCGATCCCGATTACGGGCCGGCCTACAACGTTGCTGCTCTGGTGTACGCCGATCTCAAGGAAGACCGGCTGGCACAGCAGAGTTTCGAGCGTGCTTTGCGCATCAATCCGCTGGATTCGGACGCCAACAACAACTACGGCCTGTTCCTCTGCCGCAGACAGCGCGAGGAAGAAGCGATCAAATATTTTCTCGCCGCGCTGCGCAATCCGCTGTACCGGAACCCCGACCGTTCCTACGTCAATGCCGCCGTTTGTTCCCGCCGCCGCGGGGATATTGCGGCGGCGCGGGACTATTTGCAGAAGGCTCTCGAGCTGCGTCCCAACCAGCCGCAGGCCTTGTACCAGCTCGCCGACATCGAATATCAGCGCGGCAATTTTGCCGAAGCCAAGGGCTATCTGCATCGTCTGCCCCAGGCAGCGATCGGCCCCGAAGCGTTGTGGCTCGGCGTGCGCGCCGCGCGCGGACTCGGCGATCGCGATGCAGAAGCGAGCTACGCGTTACAGTTGCGCAAGAACTTTCCCGATTCTAGGGAAGCCCGGGCGCTGGCCGCGGGCCGCTACGAATGAGCGAAACCGGGAATCAGGTGGTGACGGAGACGGCGCCTGCACCGGGCGCGGCGCTGGCAGCGGCGCGCACGGCCCAGAATCTGAGCGTGGCGGATGCCGCGCGCCAGCTCAAGCTGTCGGTGAGCCAGATCGAGGCGCTGGAAGCCGGGGCTTTCGACAGGCTGCCGGGCCCGGTTTTCGTGCGCGGCTTCATCCGCAATTATGCGCGCCTGCTCAACATCGATGCCGAAGCGATGCTGCGCTCGGTAGAGCCCGTTCTTCCGCAACCCGCCGGCGGCGAGACCGCGCCGCCATCGCAGGACATCCCTTTCCCGCCGGCGCAAACCCGGCGCTGGCCATGGTATGCCGCGGGCCTGCTGCTGTTGATGGGGGGCTTGGCTGTTTACGAATTTTATTTGAACGAACCGGAGTTCACGAGATTGAAACCGGTTCCCGCGCCGCAAGCGGCGATGCCCGTACCGGCGGCGCCGATCGTAGCGGCACCGTCCGGCGCCGCTACCGAAGCCGGGCCGCAGGCGAGTCCTGCCCTGCCGCCTGTCTCCGGAGACGAAGCGCGCGCCTGGTCTCAAGGCGCTGCCGTCGACGCGGCTCGGGGGCTTCAAACCGGCGCGATCGCCGGTAGCAACAAAATCGCGGCAGCCGACGTGCCGCCGCTGGCTCCCGCTGCGGCAGCCGAGCCGGAAAGGCTGCCCAAGGCCGGCGAGCGTACGCTGCACTTCGTGTTCAACGAGGATTCATGGGTCGAGATCCGCGACGGCTCCGGGAAAATCATATTCTCGCAGCTCAATCAGTCGGGCAGCAGGCGGCGCGTGCACGGCAGCCCGCCCTTGTCGGTGGTCGTCGGCAATGCGCACGGCGTGCGGCTCACCTATGATGGCCAACCGGTCGACCTCGAACGCCATACCAAGGTCGACGTCGCGCGTTTCACCCTCGAATGAGCTGCCTCGCTTCCTGCGGCACCGCGCCGCGCCGTCATAGCCGCAAGGTCGCCGTCGGTCATGTCGCGATCGGCGGCGATGCGCCCATCGTCGTGCAGTCGATGACCAATACCGATACCGCCGATGCGGCGGCCACGGTGCGACAGCTCGCGGAGCTGGCGCGCGCCGGTTCCGAACTGGTGCGCATCACGGTCAACAATGCCGAGGCCGCGGCCCAGGTGCCGCATATCAGGGACAAACTCGACAAAATGGGCATCAATGTGCCCTTGATCGGCGATTTCCATTTCAATGGGCATCGCCTGCTCACCCAGCATCCCGCCTGCGCCGTCGCCCTGGCCAAGCTCAGGATCAATCCCGGCAACGTCGGCCGCGGCGCCCGGCGCGACGATCAGTTCGCGACCATGATCGAATTTGCGTGCAAGTACGACAAACCGGTGCGCATCGGCGTGAACTGGGGCAGTCTCGATGCCGAGTTGCTGGCGCGGATGATGGATGCCAATGCGCGGCTGCCGCAGCCCGCAGAAGCGGCCGTGGTGATGCGTAAAGCCCTGGTTGCTTCGGCGCTCGACAGCGCGCGCCGGGCGGAAGAACTGGGGCTCGCGCACGACAGGATCGTACTTTCGTGCAAGGTGAGCGGGGTGCAGGATCTGATCACGGTTTACCGTGATCTCGCTGCGCGTTGCGATTATGCGCTGCATTTGGGGCTGACCGAAGCCGGTATGGGTTCCAAGGGCATCGTTGCTTCGACCGCTGCGCTGGCGGTGCTGCTGCAGGAAGGCGTGGGCGACACCATCCGCGTATCGCTGACGCCGGAGCCCGGTGGCGACCGTGCCAGGGAAGTGATCGTCGCCCAGGAAATCCTGCAGACCATGGGACTGCGTTCGTTTGCGCCGATGGTGATCGCGTGTCCGGGCTGCGGTCGCACCACCAGCACCTTCTTCCAGGAGCTCGCTGACCGTATCCAGAGCTATCTGCGGGCACAGATGCCGCAATGGCGCAGCCGCCATCCCGGCGTCGAAACCATGCGTGTGGCAGTCATGGGTTGCGTGGTCAACGGCCCGGGAGAAAGCAAGCACGCCGATATCGGCATCAGTCTGCCCGGATCGGGTGAGAACCCGGTGGCGCCGGTTTATATCAACGGCGTGAAGACCGTGACCCTGAAAGGCGACCGCATCGCCGCCGAATTCCAGGACATCATCGAACGTTACGTGATCGAAACCTATACGCAAACGGAAAAAACCGCGACGCAGGCCGCCGGTTGAAGTGTCGCGTTTCCAAACCACTACATGACTGAGAAAATCCAGGCCGTCCGCGGGATGAACGACATCCTGCCGGAAGAGTCCCCGCTGTGGGAGTTTTTCGAGGATACCGTACGCGACTGGCTGCATGCTTATGGCTATCGCGGCATCCGCACGCCGATCCTTGAAAAAACCGACCTGTTCGTGCGCTCCATCGGCGCCGTGACCGACATCGTCGAAAAGGAGATGTACACTTTCGTCGACGAGTTGAGCGGCGAGAGCCTGGCGCTGCGCCCCGAAGGCACGGCCTCGTGCGTGCGCGCGGCGATCGAGCACAATCTGCTGTATTCCGGCCCGCAGCGTCTGTGGTATGGCGGACCGATGTTTCGCCACGAACGTCCGCAGAAAGGGCGTTACCGCCAGTTTCACCAAATCGGCGTCGAGGCGCTGGGGTTTGCCGGCCCTGACATCGATGCCGAACATATCGCGATGTGTGCGAGGCTGTGGCGCCGGCTGGGCATTGACGACGTCGAGCTCGAGCTCAACACCCTCGGCAGCAGCGAATCGCGTTCGCGTTACCGGGCGCGGCTGATCAAATACCTCGAGCATCACTGCCAGGCGCTCGACGCGGACTCGCAACGCCGGATGTACACCAACCCGCTGCGCGTGCTCGATAGCAAAAACCCGGCGTTGCAGGCCGTGATCGCCGGCGCGCCCAAGCTGGCCGACGACCTGGACGAGGCATCTTTCAGGCATTTCGACGATTTGCAGCAAAGGCTGCGCGCGGCGGGCGTGACGTTTACGCTCAATCCGCGCCTGGTGCGCGGGCTCGATTACTACAATGCGACGGTATTCGAGTGGACCACCGGGCGCCTGGGCGCACAGGCAACGGTGTGCGCGGGCGGGCGCTACGATGGCCTGATCGAGCAGATCGGCGGCAAGCCGGCGCCGGCCTGCGGTTATGCCATGGGAGTGGAGCGGCTGCTCGCGCTGATCCGGGACAGCGCGCTGCGATCCGTGCGCGTCGCGCCCGACGTCTATCTCGCGCATCAGGGCGAAGCGGCGGAGCGTTTCGCGGTCCAGACCGCCGAACGTTTGCGCGATGGCGGCTTGAGCGTGGTTCTGCATTGCGGCGGGGGCAGTTTCAAGTCGCAAATGAAAAAGGCCGACGCGAGCGGCGCCCGCTATGCCGTGATCATCGGCGACGAGGAAGCGCAGGCACAGCAGGTCACCGTTAAGCCTTTGCGGATCGCCGCCAACCAAGTCCGCGTGGGGCTCGCGGAAGCGCTCGATTTGATAAGAGAAAACTAGGAATATCAATGGCTTATGATCTAGAAGAGCAGGAAAAGCTGGACGCCGTCAAAGCGTGGTGGAAACAGTACGGCAATCTCGTGGTGCTGGTGGTGCTCGCCTGTTCCCTGACGGTGACCGCGGTCTACGGCTGGCGCTACTACCGCCATCAGCAGGCGCTCGCTGCGGTTACGCTCTACGGGCAGCTGGAGCAGGCCGAGCGCGCGAACGACTCGAAGAAAGTGCGCAATATCGCAGCGCAGATCACCGACAAATACGCGGCGACGCCATATGCGGCGCTCGCCGCGCTTGCCGCCGCCCGCGCCGCTTTTGCCGATGGCGACCTTGCGACAGCGAAAACCCGGCTGCAGTGGGTCATCGAGCATGCGAAAGAGGACGAAATGCGTGACGTGGCGCGGTTGCGGCTGGCAGGCATCCTGCTCGACGAGAAGAACTATGCCGAAGCGCTCAAGCTGGTCGAAATCAAGCCGGTCGAATCTTTTGCCGGTCTTTATGCCGACATGAAGGGCGACATTCTGGCGGCGCAGGGCAAAGTCGCCGAAGCGCGCAGCGCTTATCAACAGGCGCTGGAAAAAAGCGCTCCCCAGACTTCCTATCGCCAGCTGGTCGAACTCAAGCTGGATGCGCTGGGTGATGCAAAATGAACCCGTCGCGTAGCCGCATCGCGTGGCTGCTGGCGGGGCTTGTCGCGCTCGGCGGCTGTCAGACGCTCGGCAGCGCCTACGACCGCTGGTTCGGGCGCGGCCAGCCGGGGCAGAAAGCGGCCGAGCTGGTTCCGATCCAGGCGGCGGCTGCGACAAAAATGCTGTGGCAGGGCAACGTCGGCGGCGCGGAAAAAGACATGTTTTTCCCTGCGGTGAGCGGCAACGTCGTCTATGCCGCAGGCGCCGCCGGTCAGATCGTCGGCTACGATATCGCCAGCGGCGGGCAGGTGGTGCGCATCGATGCCGGGCAGCGCCTGTCGGGCGCGGTCGGCAGCGGTGGAGCGATGGTGTTCGCCGGCACGCCCAAGGGCGAGGTGCTGGCGTTTGACGCGAGCGGCAAGGCGTTGTGGAAGGTCCGGATCGCCGGAGAAGTGCTGGCGCCGCCGGTAATGCGGGACGGTATGGTCGTGGTGCGCACCGGAGACGGACGCATTTTCGGGCTCGATGCGGGCGACGGCAGACGGAAGTGGGTCTATCAGCGCACGACGCCGGCATTGTCGATACGCAGCCATGCCGGCGTGGTGGTCGAACGCGGTGCGGTGTTCGCCGGTTTCGCGGGCGGCCGACTGGCGGCGATTGCGCTCGGCAACGGCAACGTCGGCTGGGAGGGCGTGGTGGCCTTGCCGCGCGGCACCACCGAGCTCGAGCGCGTGGCCGATATCACGAGCCTGCCGCTGGTCGACGCCCGTCAAGTGTGCGCGGTCGCGTTTCAGGGACGCATTGCCTGCTTTGACCTGCTGACCGGCACCACGGTGTGGGCGCGTGACATGTCGAGCGCAGCCGGACTCGCTGCGGATTCGCGCTATGTTTACGTCACCGACGACAAGGATGCCGTGATCGCCCTCGACAAAACCAGCGGCGCGAGCCTCTGGAAACAGGACAAGCTCGCGGGGCGCGGCGTGAGCGGGCCGCTTGCGCTGGGCGGCCGTTACGTCGTCGTTGGCGATTACCAAGGCTACGTCCACGTGCTGTCGAGCAGCGACGGTTCGTTTGTTGCGCGCATTGCCACCGATGGCAGTGCCATCGGCGCACCGCCGGTCGCGCTCGGCGCGGACGCGTTCGTGGTGCAGACCCGTAATGGCGGGGTATTCGCGATTGCCATACAATAGTCTTTTTGCTGCCGGGACGAAGCGCGCAGTGGCTGCGTGGTTTGCATTTCCTGGCGCTGGGCGCAGCGGCTTTGCGGTTGCCTGCGGTCGTCGTTCCTCGTCGCCCCTTTAACCCATGAAACCGACCATAGTCATCGTCGGCCGGCCCAACGTCGGCAAGTCGACGCTGTTCAACCGTCTGACCCGCAGCCGGGATGCCATCGTCGTCGATGCGCCGGGGATTACGCGCGACCGTCATTACGGCCATGGGCGGGTCGGCAGCAAGCCGTACCTGGTCGTCGATACCGGCGGTTTCGAGCCGGTGGCCAAGGAAGGCATTTTTTACGAGATGGCGCGGCAGACGCGGCAGGCGGTGGACGAGGCCGATGCCGTGCTGCTGGTGCTGGACGCGCGTGCCGGCCTGACGGAGCAGGACCGGATCATCGCCGGCGAGCTGCGCAAGAGCGGGCGCAGGATCTGGCTGGTCGTCAACAAGGCCGAAGGCATGGCGCCGGCGCTGGTCACCGCCGAGTTCCACGCTCTCGGACTGGGTGAACCGCTCGCCATTTCCGCAGCCCACGGCGAACACGTCGCCGACCTGATGGACCTGGTACTGGCGGAGTTTCCCGCGGTCGAGGAACCGCAACCGCAGGACGACCGGCATCCGAAAATCGCCGTCGTCGGCCGGCCCAACGTCGGCAAATCGACGCTGGTCAATGCCCTGCTCGGCGAGGAGCGCGTGATCGTTTTCGACCAGCCGGGCACCACCCGCGACCCGATCCACATCGAATTTGCGCGCGGCTCGCAGCGCTATACGCTGATCGACACCGCCGGCATGCGCAAGCGCGGCCGGCTGGACGAGGCAGTGGAAAAGTTTTCGGTGATCAAGACGCTGCAGGCAATCGAGGACGCCAATGTCGTCATCCTGGTGCTCGACGCGCGGCAGGAGATCTCCGAGCAGGATGCGCACATCGCCGGTTTCATCGTCGAGGCAGGGCGCGCGCTGGTGGTGGCGGTCAACAAATGGGAACAGCTGCCCGAGTATGACCGTGAAATGGTGAAACGCGGGTTGGCCCGCAAACTCGATTTCCTCGGTTTTGCCAAGATCCATTTCATTTCCGCATTGCGGGCGACGGGCATCGGACCGCTGATGAAGTCGGTCGATGCTGCTTATGCCGCGGCGATGAGCCGCCTGCCCACGCCGCGGGTCACGCGCACGCTGATGGCGGCGGTCGCCCGGCAGCAGCCGCCGCGCGGCGGCATGAGCCGCCCCAAGCTGCGCTATGCGCACCAAGGGGGGGTCAATCCGCCGCGTATCGTAGTCCATGGCACCGCGCTCGAGCACGTGCCCGACAGCTACCGGCGGTATTTGGAACGTTTTTTCCGGGAAGCTTTCAAACTGCAGGGCACGCCGCTCAAGGTCGAGTTCAAAACCGGGCGCAATCCCTATGTGAGAGACGGGGAGAGATAGCGTGAAAAATGCGCTAACCCTATGGCATAACGGCAGAAAATAAAGTAGAGTGACATTCCGAATAACGACAACGGCGAGGGTATCATGAGCAACAAAGGGCAGTTACTACAAGACCCGTTCCTGAACACTTTGCGTAAAGAACACATTCCGGTATCGATCTATCTGGTCAACGGCATCAAGCTGCAAGGCCAGATCGACTCTTTCGACCAGTATGTCGTCCTGCTCAAGAATACCGTCACGCAGATGGTCTACAAGCATGCGATTTCGACCGTGGTGCCGGCGCGTGCCGTCAATTTCCAGCTCGATGAAGGCGCCGACAGCTGATGCCCGGCCGTTTCCTGTCTGATGTTTGACCGCCCCGGCAACGGCACCGAGGCGGTGTTGGTCGGACTCGATTTCGGCGAGGCCGATTACGCGGAGAGCCTCGAGGAAATGCGTCTGCTGACGGCGGGCGCGGGTGTGACCGCGCGCGCGCTGGTCAGCGGGCGGCGACAGCGGCCCGATCCGGCACTGTTTGCCGGCAAGGGCAAGGTCCAGGAAATCGCCGATGCCGTCGCCGCCACCCATGCCACACTCGCCATTTTTAACCACGAGCTGTCGCCGGTGCAAGAGCGCAATCTCGAAAAACGGCTGGGCTGCCGGGTGATCGACCGCACCAGCCTGATCCTCGACATTTTCGCGCAGCGCGCACGCAGTCACGAAGGCAAGCTGCAAGTCGAGCTTGCCCAGCTCGAACATCTTGCCACCCGCCTGGTGCGCGGCTGGACTCACCTCGAACGGCAGAAAGGCGGCATCGGTCTGCGGGGGCCCGGCGAGACTCAGCTCGAAACCGACCGCCGCCTGCTCGGCAAACGCGTCAAGCTGCTCAAGGAGAAACTGGCCAGGCTGGAAGGGCAGCGCCAAGTGCAGCGCCGCGCGCGCCACCGCGCCAATCTGCTGTCGGTCTCTCTGGTCGGCTATACCAACGCCGGCAAATCGACGCTGTTCAACCGGATGACGCGCGCCGGGGCCTATGCCGCCGACCAGCTGTTTGCCACACTCGACACCACCACACGCCGCGTCCATACCGCAAACGGCGGCGCGGTGGTGCTTTCCGATACCGTCGGCTTCATCCGGCGCCTGCCGCATACGCTGGTGGCTGCATTCCGGGCGACGCTCGAGGAGACGGCGCACGCCGATTTGCTGCTGCACGTGGTGGACGCCAGCAGCCCCGACCGCGATGCACAGATCGCTGCGGTCAACCAGGTGCTGCAGGAGATCGGTGCGAGCGCGGTGCCGCAGGTGCTGGTCTTCAACAAAATCGACCTCACGCCGTATGCGCCGCGAGCCGAGCGCGATGAATATGGTAGAATCGCGAGAGCCTGGATAAGCGCCGGAACAGGGGAAGGCGTCGAGTCCGTGCGACTTGCACTTGAAGAATTTGCCGCGGGCGCGGTGCGTTGTTATCGCGAATGCACCAACCCAGCTGTGGCATAACACCGGATTTTTCTCCATGATCGGATACTTGAGGGCTTTGCGCGACTCTCTGAAAGGTCGCGTGCTGCGGTTTGCTGGCGCATTGATGTCGCTCAACGACCCGCAATGGGGCAGGCGCCCGTCCGGCGGCAACCAGGGGCCTCCCGACCTCGACGAGCTGTGGCGCAATTTCAACCGCAGGCTCGACAGCCTGTTCGGCCGCCGCGGCGGCGGCAATGGTGAGGGACCGCCTGGCCCCGGTGTCAGGCGCATGGGCGGCGGCGCCGGCCTGCTGCTGGGGCTGATCGTCGCGATCTGGCTGGCAAGCGGCTTTTATATCGTCAACGAGGGCCAGCGCGGCGTGGTGCTGCGTTTCGGCAAGTACCTGGAAACGACGATGCCGGGACCGCGCTGGCATCTGCCCTATCCGATCGAGACCGTGGAGAACGTCAATCTCGCCCAGGTGCGCACCGTCGAAATCGGCTATCGCAACAACGTCAAGAGCAAAGTCCTCAAGGAATCGCTGATGCTGACCGACGACGAGAACATCGTCGACGTGCAGTTCGCGGTCCAGTACGTGCTGAAAAGCCCGAACGATTATCTGTTCAACAACCGCTCACCCGACGATTCCGTGCTGCAGGCGGCGGAAACCGCGATCCGCGAAGTGGTGGGTAAAAGCAGCATGGATTTCGTGCTCTACGAGGGACGCGCCGAAGTGGCCGCGCAGGCGCAGAAACTGATGCAGCAGATCCTCGACCGTTACGGCGCCGGCATCAACATCAGCAAGGTGACGATGCAGAATGCCCAGCCGCCGGAGCAGGTGCAGGCGGCTTTCGACGACGCGGTCAAGGCCGGCCAGGACCGGGAACGCCAGAAGAACGAAGGCCAGGCCTATGCCAACGACGTGATTCCTCGGGCGCGCGGCATGGCGGCGCGGCTGCTGGAGGAATCCGAAGGCTACAAACAGCGCGTGATCGAGCAGGCCGAAGGCGATGCCAGCCGCTTCCGCATGGTGGTTGCCGAATACAACAAGGCGCCCCAGGTCACGCGCGACCGTCTTTATATCGATGCCATGCAGCAGATCATGACCAACAGCACCAAGGTGCTCGTCGATCAGAAAAGCGGCAGCAACCTGCTCTACCTGCCGCTCGACAAACTCATGCAGATGAGCGCCCCCGCCGCGGAGGCGGCGAAACCGGCCGAGGCGGCGCCGGCGCCCGAATCGACTGCGCGTTCGCGTGAAGCTTTCCGCGGGCGTGAGCGGGAGGCGCGCTGATGAAAAATAATCCTGGTACCGTGTTGATTGCGGTCGTCGTTGCCTTGGTGGTGGCGTCGCTTTCGATGTTCATCGTCGATCAGCGCCAGAATGCCATCGTTTTTCGCCTGGGCGAAGTGGTGAATATCTACAAGCAGCCCGGTCTGTATTTCAAGGTGCCGCTGCTCGACAACGTGCGTTTTTTCGACACCCGTATCCTGACCATAGATACCGCCGAACCCGAGCGCTTCCTGACCTCGGAAAAGAAAAACGTGCTGGTCGACCTGTTCGTCAAGTGGCGCATTACCGATGTGCGACAGTATTTCGTCAGCGTCGGGGGCGACGAGCTGCGTGCCCATACACGTCTGCTGCAGACCATCAACGACGGCCTGCGCGCCGAGTTCGGCAATCGCACGGTGCACGACGTGGTCTCGGGCGAGCGCGACAAAATCATGGAGCTGATGCGCGAAAAGGCCAACGAGGATGCGGTGAAGATCGGCGTCGAAGTGCTCGATGTGAGGTTGAAGCGTGTCGACCTGCCGCAGGAAGTGAGTGAATCGGTTTATCGTCGCATGGATGCCGAGCGCAAGCGCGTGGCCAACGAATTGCGTTCGACCGGTGCCGCCGAATCGGAAAAAATCCGCGCCGACGCCGACCGCCAGAAGGAAGTGATTCTGGCCCAGGCTTATCGTGATGCGCAGCGGATCAAGGGCGAGGGCGATGCCAAGGCGACGGCGATTTATGCGCGCGCCTATGAACAGAATCCCGAATTCTATGCCTTTTACCGCAGCCTGGAAGCCTACAAGCAGAGCTTCAAGAACAAAAACGACGTCATGGTGGTCGATCCGAGCTCCGAGTTCTTCAAGTATCTGAAGTCGGGCGGCAAGGCCGGCAAATAGGCGCAGCCCCTGCGGTTGCCGCGGCACGCATCCTTTCCCCCGAGAGCGAACGAGCGGACTCGACCGGCGATTCATGAAAACCCTGCTGACCGCGTTTGCCCTGATGCTGGTTATCGAAGGCATTTTGCCGTTTCTGGTGCCCGCCCTGTGGCGAGAGGCGTTTCGCCGGCTCACCGAAATGAGCGACGGCCAGGTGCGTTTCATCGGCCTTACTTCGATGCTCGCCGGTCTGTTGCTGCTGTACCTCGTGCGGCACTGAGAGACGCGCAAGCGCGGGTGCGGCGCCAAGACGGCCGGCATTCTCCTCTATAATCGCTTCCTGGACCCGAACTCCGAATTCCCATGAGAACCTGGCTGCTTCCCGAACATATCGAGGACATATTGCCCGTGGAGGCCTTGCGCATCGAGCGGCTGCGCCGGGATGTTCTCGACCTGTTTGCGGTGCACGGCTATCAGCTGGTGATGCCGCCGCTGCTGGAATATGTCGAATCCCTGCTCACCGGGACCGGCCACGATCTCGATCTGCGGACGTTCAAGCTCGTCGACCAGATTTCCGGACGCATGCTTGGCGTGCGCGCCGACATCACGCCGCAGGTGGCGCGCATCGACGCCCATCTGCTGAACCGCGCCGGCGTGACGCGCCTGTGTTACGCGGGCAGCGTGCTGCATACCCTGCCTGCGGGCATGAACCGCACCCGCGAGCCATTGCAGATCGGAGCCGAGGTCTACGGTCACCGCGGGATCGAAAGCGATATCGAGATCCAGCGCCTGATGATGAAAGCGCTCGCGGTTTCGCACATCGATCACGTCCATCTCGACATGGGACACGTCGCGATTTTCCGCAGCCTGGTGAAAAGGGCGCAAATCGATGCCGGCAGGGAAGCGGAGCTGTTCCATGCCATGCAGGCGAAGGACGTCCCGACGCTGCGCAGCCTGGTGCGCAAGCTCGACCGCGGCACGCGCGAAGCGCTGGCAGCGCTTCCGGAACTCTACGGTGGAGCCGAAGTGCTGGCGCTCGCTCGCCGCAGGCTGCCGGCCTATCCTGAAATCCGGGCCGCGTTGCGCGATCTCAAGGGGCTGTCGGAGGGGCTGCGCGACGTGGCGCGCATCCGCTGCTTCGATCTCGCGGAATTGCGCGGCTACCACTACCACAGCGGCGTGGTGTTCGCCGCCTATGCCGAGGGCTGGCCGAACGCGCTGGCGCAAGGCGGTCGTTACGACGAGGTCGGCAAGGCTTTCGGCCGCGCGCGTCCGGCGACGGGATTCAGCATGGATTTGCGCGAGCTCGCGCAGGCGAGCCCCGGCGGCGCGGCTCGCGGCGGCGTGCTCGCGCCTTACGCGCCGCGGGACGCCGCGCTGCAGCGCAGGATAGCCGCTCTGCGCAGCCGCGGCACGGTAGTGGTGGTGAACCTGCCCGGGCACGCCGGCGCGCGTGACGAAACGGGTTGTGATCGCAGGCTCGTGCGCCGTGCCGGCAAATGGGTGGTCGAAAGGTGGCGGTGAGGACGCGGGGCGCAAATTGAATATAACTAATTGTTTTATTTGATTATTTTTCCGGGCGATGATCCCGGCATGGAAGGGTTTGAGTGTTATGCCGAAAAATGTGGTGGTGGTCGGCACCCAGTGGGGTGACGAAGGCAAAGGCAAGGTCGTCGACTGGCTGACCGATCATGCCCAGGGCGTGGTGCGTTTCCAGGGCGGGCACAACGCCGGCCATACGCTGGTGATCGCCGGCAAGAAAACGGTATTGCATCTGATTCCTTCGGGAATACTGCGCGACAAGGTCGCCTGCTACATCGGCAACGGCGTGGTGCTTTCGCCGCAGGCGCTGCTCGAAGAAGTCGCGACGCTGGAGCAGGTCGGTGTGGACGTGGCTTCGCGGCTGAAAATCAGCGAAGCCTGCCCGCTGATCCTGCCGCATCACGTCGCGCTCGACCAGGCGCGCGAAGCCGCCAAGGGCACGGGCAAGATCGGTACCACCGGCCGCGGCATCGGGCCCGCCTACGAGGACAAGGTGGCGCGGCGCGCGATCCGGCTGCAGGATCTGTTTCATCGCGAGCGTTTCGCCGCCAAGCTGGGCGAGGTGCTCGATTTCCACAACTTCGTGCTCAAAAACTATTTTCGCGCCGCGGTCATCGATTTCCAGAAGACGCTGGAACAGACGCTGGCGCTCGCCGAGCGCATCAAGCCGATGGTCGCGGATGTGCCGAACATGCTCTATGAAGCCAGCCAGGCCGGCAACAATCTGCTGTTCGAAGGCGCGCAAGGCACTTTGCTCGATGTCGATCACGGCACCTATCCGTTCGTGACCTCGAGCAACTGCGTTGCCGGCGCCGCCGCCGCGGGCGCAGGCATAGGGCCGCATCTGCTGCATTACGTGCTGGGTATCACCAAAGCCTATACCACACGCGTCGGTTCGGGTCCGTTCCCGACCGAGCTCGAGGACGATATCGGCAAACAGCTCGCGAGCCGCGGCAATGAATTCGGGGCAACCACCGGGCGGCCGCGCCGTTGCGGCTGGTTCGACGCGGCTGCGCTCAAGCGCTCGATCCAGATCAACGGCGTGTCCGGCTTGTGCGTGACCAAGCTCGATGTGCTCGACGGCATGGAACGCGTGCGCCTCGGCGTCGGTTACAGGATCAAGGGCGTCCAGCGCAATATTCTGCCCTTCGGCGCCGAAATGCTGGCCGAATGCGAACCGGTCTACGAGGAAATGCCCGGTTGGAACCAGAGCACGGTCGGGCTGACGCGCTTCGAGCAATTGCCGCAAGCGGCGCAGAATTACCTGAGGCGCATCGAGGAAGTGTGCGGCGTGCCGATCGACATGGTTTCGACCGGCGCCGATCGCGAGCAGACCATAGTGCGGCGGCATCCGTTCAAATGAAGCGCAATGACGGCAAGATGCTGCGCGGCCAGACGAGGGGCGGAATGCCGGGGAAAGCGGACTGCGCGGCACCCCGGCTTCCGCATCGCGGGAAATGGTGCCCAGAAGAGGACTCGAACCTCCACGGTGTTACCCGCCAGTACCTGAAACTGGTGCGTCTACCAATTCCGCCATCTGGGCACGAGGCCGCGATTTTAACCGATGATCCCAGCTTGATCAAATGAAACAGCATAAAACCCGCAGATCCCCCGCCGCGGGCCGCAGCCGCCGCGGCGCACAGACGACGGCCGTGCAAAGCCCCGCCGCAGGCAGCGTGCCGGCGGCCGGCGGCGTGCGGGCACGCGATCCTTTCCTCGAGCGCGAACGCGCACGCTATGCCGAGCCTTTGCCGAGCCGCGAGTACATCCTGCAGATCCTGGCCGAGCAGGGCGTGCCGGTTTCCGAAGAGCGGCTGGCGCGCCTGCTGGAAATCCAGGAGCACGAGCGGCAGGCGTTTGCGCGCCGCCTGCGGGCGATGGAGCAGGATGCGCAGGTCATGCGCAACCGCCGCGACGCGATCTGCATCGTCGACAAACTCGACCTCATTGCGGGGCGCGTCCAGGGCCACCCCGACGGTTTCGGCTTCCTGATCCGCGACGATGGCGGGCCGGACCTGTTTCTGGGACCCCGGGAAATGCACAAGGTGCTGCACGGCGACCGCGTCGTGGCGCGCCAGTCGGGGGTCGACCGCCGCGGGCGCCCCGAAGGCAAGATCGTGGAGGTGCTGGAGCACGCCCAGAAACGGTTGGTCGGCAGGCTGTACGCCGAGCACGGCGTACTGTTCGTGGTGGCCGAGGACAAGCGCATCAGCCAGGATCTGCTGGTGCCGCCGACGGAAACAGGAGGCGCCAAGCCGGGGCAGGTGGTGACCGTGGAACTCATCGCGCAGCCGACTAAGCACGGCCAGCCGGTGGCGCGTGTGGTCGAGGTGCTCGGTAACTACGGCGATCCGGGCATGGAAATCGAGATCGCCTTGCGCAAGCACGACCTGCCGCACGCCTTCCCCGACGAAGTCGAGCGCCTGTGCGCGGGCTATCCCGAAGACGTGACTGCGGATGACTGGCGCGGACGCGCCGATTTGCGGCAGCTGCCGCTGGTGACCATAGACGGCGAGACCGCGAGGGACTTCGATGATGCCGTCTATTGCGAAATGGAAGGGCGGGGATTCCGTCTGGTGGTGGCGATCGCCGACGTCAGTCATTACGTGTGCCACGGCGACGTGCTCGATGGCGAGGCGCTGCGGCGCGGCAATTCGGTGTATTTCCCGCGCCGCGTGATCCCGATGCTTCCCGAACGCCTGTCCAACGGGCTGTGCTCGATCAATCCCGAAGTCGAGCGCCTGTGCATGGCGTGCGACATGCAGATCGATGCGCGCGGCGACATCAAGTCCTATCGCTTCTACCCGGCGGTGATGCGGTCCACGCGCGGCTCACCTAT
>JBKBXX010000058.1:0-20747 GCA_046313915.1 Burkholderiales bacterium
CCCCCGGCGGGGGCGGCCCCCCCCCCCCCCCCGCCACGGTGAGGCGTGAGGAGCAAGGTGTGAGGGGTAATCTCAACGACCTGTTTCGCGAGTTCGTTCCGTCGGATCGCGGGGATCGTGCCGAGCACAGCGATCGGGCAGCACCGGTCACGTTCGTCGATCTTGCGCTGAAGGGGTTTCGCCCCGCTCCTCGCCCCTCACCCCTCACGCCCTCATGCTGACCCGCCTGGGACTCGCCGTCATCTGGCTGCTGCATTTCCTGCCGCTCGCGCTGCTCGCGCCTGCGGGCCGCGCTTTCGGTATGCTGCTCCATGCGCTCGCGCGCGAGCGCCGTATCGTGGTGCGGACCAATCTCGCGCTGTGTTTCCCGCACTGGAGCGAAACCGAGCGCGCGCGGCTGGCGCGCCGCCATTTCCAGGCCTTCGGCAGGAGCCTGCTCGAACACGGCATCCTGTGGTGGGCGTCGAAGGCGCGGGTGCAGCGGCTCGTCCGGATCGAAGGGCTGGAACACTGGCGCGCGGTCGCCGACCGCCCGGTGATCTGGCTCGCGCCGCATTTCGTCGGGCTCGACATGGGCGGCATCCGCCTCGGTTCCGAGTATCGCGTCGCCTCGGTCTACAGCCATCAGAAGAATCCGGTGTTCGATGCGATTCTCTATCGTGGTCGCACGCGTTTCGTGATGCCCGCACTGTTTTCGCGCCAGCAGGGCATACGGCCGCTGGTCAAGGCGATGCGCGAGGGTCTGCCTTTCTATTACCTGCCGGACATGGATTTCGGCAGCCGCGATTCGATATTCGTACCATTTTTCGGCGTGCCGGCGGCGACCATCACCGGCCTGTCGCGCATTGCGCGCCTCGCCGGCGCGGTGGTGGTGCCGGCAGTGACGCGGCAGCTGCCGGGCGCCGCGGGCTACGAACTGCGGTTTTACCCGGCGTGGGAGAATTTCCCGAGCGGCGATGACGTGGCCGACGCCCGACGCATGAACGCTTTCATCGAGGAGCGGGTGCGCGAAATGCCCGAGCAGTACTATTGGCTGCACAAGCGGTTCAAAACCCGGCCGCCGGGGGAGCCGCGCCTTTATTAAAGCGGGAAGGGGTGGAAAGGTGAAGGGTGAAGGGGAAAGCCGCTCTGCGCAGATCCTGCCGCTCGCGCCGGAGGATGTGCAGCGCATTTGCGAACTCGCCGCGGACATCTGGTGGCAGCATTATCCGGGCATCATCAGCGCTGCCCAGATAAAATACATGTTGGCGCAGCGCTATGACCCGCGCATCATACGCGAGGAACTGGGGCGCGACGGGGTCTGGTGGGACAAGCTGCTCGTGGGAGGCGAGATCGCCGGTTTTTCTTCCGGCTTTCTGACCGGCCGGCCCGACGAGATGAAGCTCGACAAGCTTTATGTGCGTGGGGATTGCCAGCGGCGGGGCTACGGTGCGATGCTGGTCGAGCGCGCGTGCGGGTTCGCGCGCGATCTGGGCTGCACCAGGCTCATGCTGGCGGTCAACAAGAAGAACTGGAATGCGATCGCGGCTTACGGCAAATACGGGTTCGTGACCGAGGCCGCCGTGGTAAAAGACATCGGCGGCGGTTTCGTCATGGACGATTACATCATGGTGCGGGAATTATAGGGGTGTTCGAAAATCCGGACAGTGCGCAGTGTTGCGCCGTGCTGAAAAACGTCAGGAACATCGCCGTGGTGGGCCTGTCGCCCAATCCGGCGCGCCCGAGCCACGGCGTGGCGCGGGCCATGCAAGGCTATGGTTTCAACATCATTCCGGTGCATCCTGCGGTGAAGGAAGTGCTCGGCGTCCGGGCCTACCCGCGGCTCGCCGACGTGCCGCTGGCAATCGATCTGGTCAATGTCTTCCGCCGCGCCGAGTTCGTCGACGCGATCGTCGAGGAGTGCCTGGCGCTGGGGATAAAAGCCCTTTGGATTCAGGAGGGTATCATCAACGAGCCGGCCGCGCTGCGGGCTCGGCAAAGCGGGATGTTTGTCGTGATGGACAGGTGTATCTACCGCGATTATCGGGAATTTTGTATTTAAATGCGCTTAAAATTCACTAAAATGCACGGTCTGGGCAACGACTTCGTGGTTCTGGATGCGACTTCCCGGCCGCTCGCGCTGAGCGCCGGCGAGCTGCGCCTGATCGCCGACCGCCACTTCGGGATCGGCTGCGACCAGATCCTGCAGGTCGAGCCGCCGCGCGAGCCCGACACCGACTTCTACTACCGCATTTTCAATGCCGACGGCAGCGAGGTCGAACAATGCGGCAACGGCGCGCGCTGTTTCGTGCGCTATGTGCACGAGAAAGGGCTCACCACCAAGACCGCGATCCGCGTCGGCACGCTGGGCGGGGTAATCGTGCCGCGGCTGGAGGCCGACGGCCAGGTGACGGTGGACATGGGCGTGCCGGTATTCGATCCGCCGCGCATCCCTTTCGCAGCGTCACAGCGGGCGCTTACTTACATTTTGAGCGTAGGCGGAAAAGACATTGAAATCAGTGTGTTATCTATGGGAAACCCGCACGCGGTGCAAATCGTTTCCGACGTGGAACGGGCTGCGGTGACGACCGAGGGGCCGCTGATCGAATCCCATCCGCGGTTTCCGCAGCGGGTGAATGCCGGTTATATGCAGATCGTCGATCGCGGCCACATCCGCCTGCGTGTCTACGAGCGCGGCGCGGGCGAGACGCTCGCCTGCGGCAGCGGCGCGTGTGCCGCGGTGGTCGCGGGAATCCAGCGCGGGCTGCTCGATGCGCGGGTACGCGTGACGATGCGCGGCGGCGACCTCGTCATCGCGTGGGCGGGCGAAGGCGCGCCGGTCACGATGACGGGGCCGGCGGTGACGGTCTTCGAAGGCGAGATTGAAATCGACAAAGGAAAAGAATGAAACCGGAAGACATCCTGGCCTATCTGCAGCAGCACCCCGAGTTTTTCGAGCAGCACGCCGACGCCATCGCGGAAATCTTCATTCCGCACCCGCACGGCGGCCGCGCCATTTCGATCAGCGAACGGCAGATCCTGACGCTGCGTGAAAAAAGCAGGCAGCTCGAAAACAAACTGCGCGAGGTCATCCAATTCGGCGAGGAAAACGACGCGATCGGCGAGAAAATGCACCGCATCACGCTGGCGCTGCTGGTGGCGCGCGATCTGCCTGCCGCGCTGCACGCGATCCGCTTCAACCTGCGCGAGGATTTCGCGGTGCCGCACGTCGCGTTACGGTTGTGGCACGGCAAGGGCCGCGCCGACCTGCCGGAATTCGCGCCGGCGAGCGAGGCCACGCGCGAGTTCGCGGCGAGCCTCGCCAATCCGTATTGCAGCCCCCGCGCCATGGCCGATACCGCCGGCCTGTTCGGCGAGGCGGCCTCGCACCTGCGGTCCTTTGCCTATGTGCCGCTGCGCGAAGGCGATGTTTTCGGCCTGCTCGCGCTGGCGAGCGAAGACCCGCAGCGCTTCTACCCCGAGATGGGCACCATTTATCTCAAGCGGCTGGGAGACGTCGCCGCCGCGGCGCTGTTGAGGCATCTTGATGAGGCGTGAGGGGAAAACAACCGAAGCGCATGCGCGCAATCCGGAACCCGGTATCGCGCAGCGCTACCTGAACGCCTACCTTTCCCACCTCGCCCACGAGCGCCGGCTGGCAGCGCATACCGTCGTCAATTATGAGCGCGATGTCGAGGCGCTGATCGAGCTCGCGGCAGACACCGCGCTCGACAAACTGCAGGTGCATCACATCCGGCGTTTCGTCGCCCGGCTCCACGCGCGCGGGCTGGGCGGCAAATCGATCGCGCGCATGCTCTCGGCGTGGCGCGGTTTTTACCACTATCTCGCGCGCGACCACGGTTTCGGCGCCAACCCCTGTCTCGGCATCCGCGCGCCGAAATCGGCCAAGAGCCTGCCGCACGCGCTTTCGCCCGACGAAGCGGGCCGCCTGATGCAAGTCGAAGGCGACGACGCGCTCGCGACGCGCGACCGGGCGATGTTCGAACTCTTCTATTCCTCCGGCCTGCGCTTGTCCGAATTGACGGGCCTTGCCCCGGCCGACGTCGATTACGACGATGCCACCGTGCGCGTCACCGGCAAAGGCAACAAGACGCGCATCGTGCCGGTCGGCAGCCACGCGCTCGCCGCGCTTGAGGCGTGGCTCAGGCAGCGCAGCGCCATCGCGGATCTCGACGAGCACGCGCTGTTCGTCGGCAAGAACGGCGGACGGCTCTCGCCGCGCAGTGTGCAGCTGCGGCTCAAGCACTGGGCGGCGCGGCTGGGCTTGAGTTCCAACGTCCATCCCCACGTGCTGCGCCACTCGTTCGCCTCGCACGTGCTGCAATCCTCGGGCGACCTGCGCGCGGTGCAGGAAATGCTGGGGCACGCGAGCATTTCGACGACGCAGATTTATACACGGCTCGACTTCCAGCATCTCGCAAAGGTGTACGATCAGGCACACCCCCGTGCCAAGCGCAAGGGGAAGTGAGGTGGATCCGGCCCCGGCTTCCCTTGCGGCTGGGCTGCGGCTGGCGCACCGGCGGGGATCGAGGTGGTCGCGGAAGACGGGGCGGCACGATGAAAAGCAACCGCGGTTTCCCCGTATAATCTGTCGTTCTCATCGTCGCGTTTTCCGCGCGCCGCGTTCCACTGTGCTTTTTCACTGATTTTTCGCGTCTCATGAAGAAACTCTTTCTCAAACCCGGCCGCGAGAAGTCGCTCAAGCGCCGCCATCCGTGGGTGTTTTCCGGCGCGGTCGCGCGCATCGAAGGCGAGCCCAAGGCGGGCGACACGGTGACCGTATACGCCGCCGATGGCGTGTTTCTGGCGACGGCGGCGTATAGCCCGCAATCACAGATCCGCGCGCGGGTGTGGGATTGGAAAGAACGCGCGGTGGACGACGCGTTCTTCAGCGAACGCATTCGGCAGGCGGCAGAGCGGCGTCGGGCCTTGCCCGCTGCCGCCGAAGCGATGCGGCTGGTCCACGGCGAATCCGATGGCCTGCCGGGCGTGATCGCCGACCGCTACGGTGACACGGTGGTGGTGCAACTGCTGTCCGCCGGCGCCGAGCGCTGGCGTGGTGCGATCGCCGATGCGCTCGCCGCGCTGCCGGGCGTGCGCTGCGTGTGGGAGCGCTCGGATGCCGATGTGCGCGAGCTGGAAGGGCTGCCGCCGCAGACCGGATTGCTGCGCGGCGCAGCGCCCGCGGCGCCGCACCTCGTGACCGAGCACGGTCTCACATTCGAAATCGGTTTCGCATCCGGGCACAAGACCGGTTTTTATCTCGACCAGCGCGCCAACCGGCTGAAAGTGCGCGCGCTCGTCGCGGGGTGCGATGCGCTCGACTGTTTCTGCTACAGCGGCGGCTTTGCGCTCAACATGCTGAAAGGCGGCGCGAAATCGGTGACCGCCATCGACAGCTCGGCCGATGCGCTGGCGCAGGCGCAGCGCAACGCCGCGCTCAATCCACTGCCGCAGGCGGAATGGCTGGAGGCCGACGTGTTCCAGGCGCTGCGGCGCTTCCGCGACCAGGGTCGGACTTTCGATCTCGTCGTGCTCGATCCGCCGAAGTTCGCGCCGACCGCGGCGCACGCCGAGAAAGCGGCGCGCGCCTACAAGGACATCAACCTGCTCGCATTCAAGCTGCTGCGGGCGGGCGGCGCGCTGGTGACTTTTTCGTGCTCGGGCGGCGTGTCTGCCGAGCTGTTCCAGAAAATCGTTGCCGGCGCTGCGCTCGATGCCGCAGTCGATGCGCGCATCGAGGACTGGCTGCACGCGGCACCGGACCATCCGGTCGCGCTCAACTTTCCGGAAAGCGAGTATCTGAAAGGCCTGGTCTGCCGGGTAGCAACGGAACTGGGGAATAGCAAATAGGAAATAGGGAGTGGTGACGCGCGAAGCGCGCTGACCATTTACCATTCACGATTCACCCCGCTTTTGGCGGCACTGGATCGACCCCGCCCGGGTGCCACGGGTGGCATTTGAGGATGCGTCGTACCGCGAGCCACGTTCCTTTCAAGGCGCCGTGGGTCGCGATCGCTTCGGCTGCGTAGTGTGAACAGGTCGGGTAGAAGCGGCATTGCGTGCCGAAAAAAGGCGACAGCAGCAGCTGATAGCCTTTGATCAGCCAAAGCAGCACGGTTTTCATGTGCCGAGTATAACGCCGGGCGCCGCGATCGGCGGGAACCGGTAGAATGCGCAATATCGGCCCAGCGGGGTCAGGAGATCGCGTGTTCGCGCTGCAAGACATCAGACATGCCTATGACGGTCCATGGGGGCTCGAAGTGCCGCACTGGCAGGTCGAGCAGGGCGCGCACTGGCTCGTTCTGGGGCCCTCGGGCAGCGGCAAGACCACGCTGCTGCACATCCTCGCCGGCATCCTGAGGCCCACGGCAGGCAGCGTCAGCATCGCCGGCCGGGATCTGGGCGCGCTCGCACCCGCGGCGCTCGACCGTTTTCGCGGACAGCACATCGGCATCGTGCTGCAGCGTCTGCATCTGGTGGCGAGCCTCAGCGTCGCCGACAATCTGCTGCTCGCGCAGTATCTCGCCGGCCTGCCGCAGGACCGCGCGCGGGTGCGCGAAGTGCTGGCGGGCCTCGATCTTGCAGACAAGGCAGGCGCCATGCCGCACGAGCTTTCTCACGGCCAGGCGCAGCGCGTGGCGGTGGCGCGCGCGGTGGTGAACCGCCCGCAACTGCTGCTCGCCGACGAGCCGACCTCCAATCTCGACGACGCGCGCTGCCTGCAGGCGCTCGATCTGCTCGAAAACCAGGCGCGCGCCTGCAACGCGACACTGGTGATCGCGACCCACGACCAGCGCACCAGGGCGCGCATCGCCAACCATTACGTGATGGCGGCCGCATGAACTTCGCCACCCTCAGCCTCGGTTATCTGCGCGCGCGCGGCCTCAATGCCGCACTCAACGTCACGCTGCTCGCGCTGGGCATCGCCACCATCACGCTGCTTTTGCTGGTGACGCACCAGCTCGAAGAACGCATGATGCGCGATGCGCGCGGCATCGATCTCGTCGCCGGCGCCAAAGGCAGCCCGCTGCAGGTGATCCTCTCGGCGGTCTATCACCTCGACGTGCCCACCGGCAACATCCCGCTCGGGCAGGCGCAGGAGATCGCCAGGCACCGCATGGTGAAAAAGGCCATTGCTCTCGCGCTGGGCGACAGCTACAAGGGCTTTCGCATCGTCGGCACCAGCCACGATTACCTCGCGCATTATGGCGCGAAGCCCGCCGCAGGCCGCCTGTGGCAGAAGCCGATGGAAGCGGTGATCGGCGCCGAGGTCGCGCAACGCACCGGGCTCGGGGTGGGCGCGAGCTTCACCGGCGCGCACGGCATCGCCGAAGCCGGCTCGGGCCACGACGAGGCGCCATACACCATCGTCGGCGTGCTCGCCGCGAGCGGCAGCGTGCTCGACCGCCTGGTGCTCACCGGCGTGGAAAGCGTGTGGGCGGTGCACGACGGGCACCGGGACAAGGGTGCCCCGGCGCCCACCGGCGAGGACGGTAGACAGATCACGGCGCTGCTGATCCAGTATGCGACGCCGCTCGCGGTGGCGCTGCTGCCGCGCTACATCAACGGCAACAGTGAAATGCAGGCGGCTTCGCCCGCCTATGAGACGGCGCGGCTGTTTGGCCTCATCGGCGTCGGCGTCGACGTGCTGCGCGGCTTCGCGCTGGTGCTGATTTTCTCGGCGGGACTGTCGGTGTTCATCGCGCTCTACAATGCGTTGAACGAACGCCGCTACGATCTGGCGGTGATGCGCACGCTGGGCGCGAGCCGCGGCAAGCTGATGCGTCTCATGCTGTTCGAAGGCGTGCTGCTCGCGTTCGTCGGCGCGGTGCTCGGCATCGCGCTCGGCCACGCGCTCACCGAAGCGCTGGGCGGCATGCTGCAGGCGGCGCGGCAGGCGGCAGTGACCGGCTGGATCTGGGTGCCTGCCGAATCGTGGTTGATCGCGCTGGCGCTCGCCGTGGGCGTACTCGCTGCGCTGCTGCCGGCGTGGGGCGCCTACCGCACCGACCTCGCGCGCACGCTGGCGCAGGGCTAGCCCCGAAGTTCCAAACGAGCGGCATCGCAACGCGGTTTCGCAACTGGAGTAGAATCCGCGCCATGGGCGCAACGCCGTTCCGGCGGGGGAGAACATGAAATATAACTCATTGTTTTTATTGTATTTTTTTGCCGCCTCTGCGGCGATGGCGCAGACTTCCGGCGGTAGCGCGGGGCTGCCGGGCAAGAGCGCGGCGGGCGCGGATGCACCGTTGCCGCCTTCGCCGTACATGGGCAAACCGCTGCCGGAATTGAAAGGCGTGGTGTCGTGGAAAACGCTGGGCGAGGTCCAGGTGGCGAGGCAGAAAAACCGGTTCGTGCCGCAGTTTTCCAGCAGCGTCACGGCGCTCGACAAAAAGGAAATCAGGCTGCAGGGCTTCATGATGCCGCTCGACATGGGCGAGAAACAGCAGCGTTTCATCTTGAGCGCCGTACCGCCTTCGTGTTCGTTCTGTCTTCCTGCCGGCCCCGATCAGCTGGTCGAGGTGCAGGCGAGGGCCCCCGTCAAATACGGCTTCGAGCCGATCGTCGTCTCCGGCAGATTCGCGGTGCTGAAGGACGACGAAATGGGGCTGTACTACCGCTTGACCGACGCGGTCGCGACGGCGCAATAGGTTTCCAGGCCCGGGCCCGATTTGAAACGGGCGCTGCTGCTGTTCGCGCAGCAGAGCGCGCTCACCCATGCGGCGTGGCACGCGCGCGAGCGGCAGCCGGCACCGCAGGACAGCGGCGCTTCGTTTCAGGGCGGCTTGTGTGATCTGCACGTCGCGTTCGGCGCGGTGCGGCGGCGCCATGATAGTGTAGACGGCAACACGTGTGCCGGATTCATGCTGAACATGGCGAGCGGTTTGCGATTCGATGACATGACGGAGCAATGCCGGGAGGAACGGCGCTGGCGATCGCGCCGCCCGCTGCTCGTCTGCTTCGCGCTCAGTCTGGCGTTGCATCTTGCGCTGCTCGTCGCATTGCCCGAACCGGCGCACGACGATCTGCGGGCCGTGACGCGCGTTCTCGATGTCGTGCTGCAGCGCGACGAGCCGCCGCCGCTTCCCGCGCCAGCGGCATTGCCACAGCCTGCCCCGCGCGATGATTCTGCAGCGACAAAGCGCCTCCCCCCTGCCGTGCGCGACACGCAAAAAACGCAGTCGGTGCGAGCCGCTTTGCCTGCACCGCCAGGCGCAGCGGCGGGCGAAACACCCGCTGCGCCCGAACGCGAACGGCCTGTCGCCGCGGCCGTAGCCGACAGGTCCGAAGGCGTGGCCGCGGCCGTACCGTCGAAGAACGAGCCGCCCGCAGCGGCCCGCGAGGCGGCGATCTCGCCACCGAGTTTCAACGCCGCCTACCTGCGCAATCCGCCGCCGCGCTATCCGCTGATCGCGCGCCGCAACGGCGAGCAGGGCACCGTGACGCTCAAGGTGCTGGTCGCGCGCGATGGCACGCCGGCGAGCGTCACGGTCGAGAAAAGCAGCGGCTCTTCCCATCTCGACGCCGCCGCGCTGGAGGCGGTCGGGGCCTGGCGTTTCGTGCCGGCGCGCCGGGGGGCGCAACCGGTCGAAGCGTGGGTGCTGGTGCCCATCGTCTTCCGGCTGGAAGGCGCGTCGTGACGGCAAGCGGGTATAATTCGCTCTTGAATCCGCCGCAACGACCCTCATTTCGACCGGAACGGCAGCCGCACGTGACCGGGTTGCGCGGCGAAATTCCGACATCCTCGACCGGATTTTTCATGGGCAACGAAATTTTTCACGGCACGACCATCCTGTCGGTGCGGCGCGGCAGGCGCGTCGCGCTGGGCGGCGATGGCCAGGTCACGCTCGGCAACGTGGTGGTCAAGGCGAGCGCGCGCAAAGTGCGGCGTCTTTATCACGAGCAGATTCTGGCGGGTTTTGCCGGCGGCACTGCCGACGCCTTCACGCTGTTCGAACGCTTCGAAGCCAAGCTCGACAAACACCAGGGCAATCTGTTGCGTTCGGCGGTGGAACTCGCCAAAGACTGGCGCACCGACCGCATCCTGCGCCGGCTCGAAGCGATGCTCGCCGTGGCCGACCGTGACACTTCGATCATCATCACCGGCAGCGGCGACGTGCTCGAGCCCGAGCAGGGCTTGATGGCGATCGGTAGCGGCGGCGCCTTTGCCCAGGCTGCGGCGCGCGCGCTGCTCGAGAACAGCGAGTTGTCGCCGGAAGACATCGTCAGAAAAGCGCTCGCCATCGCCGGCGACCTGTGCATCTACACCAACCAGCAGCACGTAATCGAAATTCTGGAGTAAACGGCAAGCAGCAAGCGGGAAAAAAACCGGCCCGGGTTTCACCGCTCACCGCTCACCGCCCACGAAAATGACTTCAATGACCCCCCAGGAAATCGTCCACGAACTCGACAAGCACATCATCGGCCAGGACGAAGCCAAGCGCGCGGTGGCGATCGCACTGAGGAACCGCTGGCGCCGACAGCAGGTGGCCGAGCCGCTGCGCCAGGAAATCACGCCCAAGAACATCCTGATGATCGGCCCGACCGGTGTCGGCAAAACGGAAATCGCGCGCCGACTCGCCAAGCTCGCCGATGCGCCTTTCATCAAGGTCGAGGCCACCAAGTTCACCGAAGTGGGTTACGTCGGCCGCGACGTCGATACCATCATCCGCGATCTGGTGGAAACCGCGATCAAGGATGCGCGCGAACATGAAATGCGCAAGGTGCGCCATCAGGCCGCGGATCTCGCGGAAGAACGCGTGCTCGATGCGCTGCTGCCGCCGGCGCGGGAAGTGGGGTTCCAGCCGGGCGCGGCCGAGGGCGACAGCGCGACGCGCCAGAAATTCCGCAAGAAACTGAGGGAAGGCGAGCTCGACGACAGGGAAATCGAGATCGAAGTCGCCGCGCTGCAGGCGCACATGGAGATTTTCGCGCCGCCGGGAATGGAAGACCTGACTTCGCAGATCCAGAGCATGTTCCAGAATCTCGGCAGCGGCCGCAAGCGGCTGCGCAAGTTGAAGATCAGGGACGCGATGAAGCTGCTGACCGAGGAGGAAGCGGCCAAACTCATCAACGACGAGGATCTCAAGCTGCGCGCGCTCAACAATGTCGAGCAGAACGGCATCGTGTTCCTCGACGAGATGGACAAGATCGCGAGCCGCGCGGAGACGGCGGGCGCCGATGTCTCGCGCCAGGGCGTGCAGCGCGACCTGTTGCCGCTGGTCGAAGGCACGACCGTTTCGACCAAATACGGCATGATCAAGACCGACCATATCCTGTTCATCGCGAGCGGCGCGTTCCATCTCGCCAAGCCTTCCGACCTGATTCCCGAGCTGCAGGGCCGCCTGCCGATCCGCGTCGAGCTGAAAAGTCTGAGCGTCGAAGATTTCGAGCAGATCCTCACCAACACCGATGCCTGCCTCACGCGCCAGTACCAGGCGTTGCTCGAGACCGAAGGCGTCGGGCTCGAGTTCAGGCCCGATGCCATCAGGCGGCTCGCTGAAATCGCCTGGCAGGTCAACGAGAAGACCGAGAACATCGGCGCGCGCCGGCTCTACACGGTGATGGAAAAGCTGCTGGAAGAGATTTCGTTCAACGCCGGCAAGCGCTCCGGCGAAACCATTGTCATCGACGCCGCTTATGTCGATGAACGCCTGAGGGATCTCGCGCAAAGCGAGGATCTGGCGCGCTACGTGTTGTGACGGCGGTGCGGCCCGAAACGGCTGCTTGACCCGGCTTGCGCGCGCGACATACCATCGTGCTCCATGTGTTCATCCTGCCGCCGCTTCGCTGCCTGGATTGCCCTGTTTGCGGTTTCGTTCGCCGCCGCTTTTCCGGCGGCAGCCGCGGCGCGCCATCTGTCCGGTCCGCTTGCCTACGCGCAAGTCTGCCGCAGCGGTAACGCCGACGCTGCTGCGGATGTGCAGCAAACGCCGGCACCGCGATCGCCGGGCGGCGCGCACCCCGCGCATTGTCCGTTCTGTTCGAGCGGCGACTGGCAGGCGCCTGCCGTTTCCGGCGCTGCTGTCGTCGTTGTGCGCGTTGCCGAACGGCTGTTGCCTGCCACCGGCGACGACCTTCGTCCCCACGACGCCACCGCTTTCTCGCCTACTTGCCCGCGCGCGCCGCCGCGGCTCGTCTGAGATTCCCGCAACGTTCGTGACCGTGCCGGATTTCCGGCGGCGGCCGGGCGTGGCCGCGCCTCGGGCGCAAATCGCAGCTTTTCAGTAACTCATTGTTTTAATTGGAGATTTTATGTCGTTCTTGAGGAAAATGGTCATGGCGGTCTGCACGCTGCTGCCCCTCGGTGTCGCCGCGCAGACCGTGGAGGTGAAAGAGGCGTGGATCCGCGGCACGGTGCCGGCGCAGCAGGCGAGCGGCGCCTACCTGAATCTCACCAGCAAGGTTGCGGCGCGGCTGGTCGCCATCGAAAGCCCCGTCGCGCAAAACGCCGAGATCCACGGCATGAAAATGGAAAAAGGCGTGATGAAGATGTTTGCGCTCGAGGCGCTCGAGCTGCCTGCCGGCAAAACGGTGAAACTTGCGCCCGGCGGCCATCACATCATGCTGCTCGGCCTCAAACAGCAGCTCAAAGCGGGCGAGCGCGTGCCGCTCAGGCTGACTTTCGAAATGGCGGACCAAAGCCGCCAGACGCTGGAGATCGCGGTCGAGGTGCGCAACCTCAAGGGCGAAGCTGCACCCGAGCACCGGCATTGAGCGCCGTGGGTCAGCGCACGACCGGCAGCGGCTTGACGCCCAGCAGCCGGGCGATGTGCGCGGCTGCCTCGCGCGCCTCGCCCACGCTGGCGTAGGGACCGGCGTGCACGCGGTAGAGGCCGTCGCGCGGGAAAACGTGCAGCGTTTGCGCCAGCGCATCGATCTGCAGCCTGAGCCGCGACAGGAAATTCTCCGCGTTCTCGCGCGAGCCGAAAGCGCCGAGCTGCAGGTAGACGCCGGAAGCCTCGCGCGTCACGGGCACCGCTGGCGCGGCTGCGGTTGCCACCGGCGGCGGCTCGGCAGCCGCAGGCGCAGAGGCGGCGACTGCGGGCGGTGCCTGCAGCGCAGCCGGGGCGGTTGCGATTGCAGGCGCCGCCTCTCCGGGGAGCACGCTTTCCACTTCCACCACGCTGCTGCCGCCGGCGAGGATGCCGAGCTTGTGCGCGGCGGTGTAGGAAAGATCGATCAGGCGGCCGTCGACGAAAGGACCGCGGTCGTTGATGCGCACCACCACCGACTTGCCGTTGGCGGGATTGGTGACGCGCACGTAACTCGGAATCGGCAGGATGGTGTGCGCGGCGGTCATGCCGTACATGTCGTAGATCTCGCCCGACGAGGTCGGCTTGCCGTGATAGCGGCGCCCGTACCAGGTGGCGATGCCGCGCGCCTTGTAAGGCTGGAGCGCGGTCATCGGCGTGTAGCTCCTGCCCAGCACCACGTAAGGGCGGCTTGCGCCACGGTGTAGCGGCTCGAGCTTCGGCACGGCGTCGGGGATGCCGTCGATATCGGCGGGAGGATTGCCGCCGGGGCCGTCGTCAAGATAATAGCCGCCGCCGCGCGGCGCCGTGGCGGCGGGCGCTGCTGCCGCAGGGCCGGCGGCGCGTTCGATGCGCGGCTCGCGCTTGGGCGTGGTGCCGCAGCCGGAAAGCGCGGCGGTCACGAGGAGCATCGCTGCACAGCGAAACGTGAAACGCGAAACGTGAAACGGATGGATGGCGAGAGGAGCGGTGGAAAGAGAGCTGCGTTTCACTTTTCGCGTTTCGCGGTTCACGTCTGCACCAGTTTCTTGTGCGTCTGTATGCTCATCAGGATACCAAAGCCCAGGCAAATCGTGACCAGCGATGTTCCGCCGTAGCTGATCAGCGGCAGCGGCACGCCCACCACCGGCAGGATGCCGCTCACCATGCCCATGTTGACGAAGGCGTAGGTGAAAAAAGTGAGCGTGATCGCGCCGGCGAGCAGGCGCGTGAACAGTGTCGGCGCATTGGCGGTGATGACCAGGCCGCGCGCGATCACCAGCAGCAACAGCAGCATCAGCACCAGATTGCCGAACAGGCCGAACTCTTCGGAATAGACGGCGAAAATGAAATCGGTGGTGCGCTCGGGAATGAAGTCGAGATGGGTCTGGGTGCCGTTCATCCAGCCCTTGCCGAAAATCCCGCCGGAGCCGACGGCGATGGTCGATTGTATGGTGTGATAGCCGGTGCCCAGCGGATCCTGGGTCGGATCGAGCAGCGTCAGGATGCGCTGGCGCTGATAGTCGTGCAGCACCGACCACAGAAACGGCAGGCTCGCGAGACCCGCGACTGTGATGCCGGCGATGATGCGCCACGACAGGCCGGCCAGGAACAGCACGAAGCAGCCGCTCGAGAAGATCAGCACCGCAGTGCCGAGATCGGGCTGGCGCGCGATCAGGCCCACCGGCACCACCAGCAGCAGGGCCGCGAGCAAATAGTTCTTGAGGCGCAAGGTGGCTTCGTAGCGTTCGAAATACCACGCCAGCATCAGCGGCACGGCGATTTTCATCAGTTCCGAAGGCTGGATGCGGGTGACGCCGACGTGCAGCCAGCGGCGCGCGCCGTTGACGACGTCGCCGAACAGCGCGACTGCGATCAGCAGCGCGAGTCCCAGCACATAAACCGGCAGCGAAAGACGCATCAGGTAATGCGGCGGGATGTTGGCAAATGCCCACATCACGACGAGCGCGACCAGCATGTTCATGAGTTGCGCGGTGACGCGGGCCAGGCTGCCGTTGGACGCGCTGAACAGCACGATCAACCCGGCGGTCATGAGCAGCACGATGCCGCCGAGCAGCAGCCCGTCGAGGTGCGCGGTGAAAAGGCGGATCGCCCGCCTAATTATTGCGGGTGTCACCCTCGTCCTCCCTGGCTGGGCTGGCGGGCTCCTTGCCGAGCAGATAGTAGTCGAACACCTGGCGCGCGATCGGCGCGGCGGCGCGCGCGCCGAAACCGCTGTTTTCCACCACCACCGCGATCGCGATCCGCGGTTTGTCGGCGGGAGCGTAGGCGATATACAGCGCGTGATCACGGAGGCGTTCGTGAACGCGGCTCTCGACGTACTTTTCACCCTGCTTGATGGCGATGACCTGGGCGGTGCCGGTCTTGCCGGCGCTTTCGTAGGCCGCTCCGGCGAAAGCGCGCGCGCCGGTGCCCTCCCTGGCGACGCCGACCAGCGCCTGCTTGATGAACGCGACGTGCTCGGGATTGAGATCGAGCGTGCGCAGCGGCCTGGGCTCGATGTAATCGCGCCCGCCGGTGGTGATGTTCTCGACATAATTGACGATGTGCGGCCGGAACATCACGCCGTCGTTGGCGAGCGTGGCGATCGCCGAGGCGAGCTGCAGCGGAGTGTAGGCATTGTAACCCTGGCCGATGCCGATGCTGATGGTTTCGCCCGCGTACCATTTCTGCTTGAAGCGGCGCATTTTCCATTCCTGTGACGGCAATATTCCCGCCGATTCGCCGGCCATGTCGATGCCGGTGCGGCTGCCGAAACCGAAACTCGCCATGAATTTCGAGATGTTGTCTATGCCCAGGTCGTTGGCGAGCATGTAGTAATAAGTGTCGCACGAGACGACGATGGATTTGTACATGTCGACCGCACCGTGCCCGCCGACCTTGTCGTCGCGGAACACGTGGCCGCCGAAGCTGAAGTAACCCGGATCGCTGATCGTCTGCTGCGGCCTGCGCTTGCCGTAGGTGAGTGCTGCCAGCGCCATGAAAGGCTTGAAGGTCGATCCCGGCGGATAGGTGCCGGCGAGCGCGCGGTTGACCATCGGCCGGTCGGGCGAATTGTTGAGTTCCCCCCAGTTCTGGGGATCGATGCCATCGACGAAGAGATTGGGATCGAAGCCGGGTTTGCTGACGAATGCCAGCACGCCGCCGGTTTCGGGTTCGATGGCGACCAGCGCGCCGCGCCGTTCGCCGAAAGCGCGATAGACGATTTCCTGCAGCTTGGCGTCGAGCTTGAGGACCAGGTTGTTGCCCGAGACCGGCGGCGTGCGCGAAAGCGTGCGCACCGCGCGCCCTCCCGAGTCGACTTCCACCTGTTCCACGCCGGTGGTGCCGTGCAGAAAACGCTCGTAGCTGTGTTCGAGCCCGGTCTTGCCGATGTAGGCCGTGCCGCGGTAATTGGGCAGCAGGTCATCGGCCTCGAGCTGCTCGAGATCGCGCTGGTTGATGCGGCCGATGTGGCCGACGACATGCGAGAACAGTTCGCCCTGCGGATACTGGCGGAAAAGACGGGCGTTGATTTCCACGCCCGGGAAACGGTAGCGGTTGGCGGCGAAGCGCGCGATTTCCTCGTCCGAGAGACGGGTGCGGATCGGCAGACTTTCGAAATTGCGGCTTTCTTCCAGCAGCTTGCTGAAGCGCCGGCGGTCCTTGGGGGTGATCTCGATCAGCGTGTTCAGCTCGTCGATCAGCGCCTCGAGGCTGCCGGCCTTGTCGGGCGTGATCTCCAGCGTATACGCCGAGTAATTGTGCGCCAGCACGACGCCGTTGCGGTCGACGATGATGCCGCGGTTGGGGGCGATCGGCACGATCGAAATGCGGTTGGCTTCGGCGAGCGTATGGTAATGCTCGTATCTGACGACCTGCAGATAGAAGAACCTCGCAAAAAGCAGTGCGAACATCAGCAGCACGAAACCCGCGGCCACCGTGAGCCGCCACTGGAAATGATGGAGTTCGAGCTGGGAATTGCGCAGCTCGACGCCCGGGTTGATCGCGAGCTCAGACATGATCGGGATCGGGCTTGGGGTGTTGCGGCAGCTTGAGCAGCACGGAAAGCGGCGGCCACAGCGCGCCTGCCACCAGGCTGCCGACGAAATGGGAGTAGCCGGGGAAATCGCTGCCGGCGAGCATCCTGATCGCCAGCACCACGAGATCGTTGAACAGCAGCAGCAGCACCACGTGGAGAACCTGCGGCGCGAGCGAGAACATCAGCACCCGCCGGTGCAGCACGATCCCGGCATAGGCGAGTATCGTGTAGGCGAGCGCGTGCTGGCCGAACAGGCTGCCGTCGGCGATGTCCATCAGCAGCCCCAGCAGCCAGGCGGCGGTGAAGCCGAGCTTGCGCGGCTGCTCGATGCACCAGTAGAGCACCATGAGCGCCACGAAATCGGGCTTGAGCCACGCGCACCACTCCGGCCACGGCAGAAAATTCAGGAACAGCGCGGCAATCAGGGTCGCGACGATGAATCCCGTCCTGACCGGCAGCAGGATTTCCTGCGGAACGGAAATGCGCGGTTGCATCAGCCGCCTCGCCTGTTTTTCTCTTTCTTGCTGCGCGCCGCCGGCCTCGCTTCTTCTTCCGGCCGCTCGGGGACGGCGCGCTGCGGATCGACGATCAGGACCTGGGTGTGGCTGCTGACGCCGGCCAATGGCTTGCAGACGATGCGCGCGAACAGATAGGACGCGTTGCGCTCGACGTTGGCGACTTCGGCGACCGGCAGGCCCGGCGGATAGACGCCGTCGATGCCGGAGGTGACCAGCCGGTCGCCGTTCTGGAAATCGGCATTGAGCGGGATGAATTTGAGTTCGAGCGCGCCGTCGTTGCCGGTTCCGGCCAGCACCGCGCGCAGTCCGTTGCGCAGATTCTGCACCGGCACCACCTGGCCTTTGTCGGTGATCAGGGTGACTTCCGACAGCCACGGGTAGACGCGCGTCACCTGGCCGACGACGCCGATGTGGTCGATCACCGGCTGGCCGCTGCGGATGCCGCCCTGCGAGCCCTTGTCGATGATGATCTTGCGCGTGAAAGGATCGGGCGCGGCGTACAGCACTTCGGCGAACGTCGATTTGATCGCGATGCGCTCGCGGGCTTCGAACAGTTGCCGCAGATGCGAATTTTCCGCCTCCAGCGACTTGAGCTGCAGCAGCAGGGCGGCGTTTTCGATGTTCTGCCGCGCAAGCCGCGCATTGTCGGCGCGCAGCGAGGCATGCGTGACGAAAAATTCTGCCGCGCGTTGCGCGATGCCGGCCGGAGCATGGGCGATGCGCTGTAGCGGATAGACGATGACCGCGGCGACCTGGCGCAACGCTTCGAGATACTTGAAGCGCGCGTCGGAGACGAGCATGGCGAGCGACAACAGCGAAAAGATCAGCAGGCGGGCAAGAGGAGAGGGGCCGGTCTTGAAAAACGGTGGCGGTTGATGTTCCATCAGCGGTGAAGCGTGAAACGTGAAACGCGAGGCAGCCAGCCGGCCCGGCGGCGGGAAGCGCCGCGCGGCTGCCCGTCACTGCGACTCATCGTTGCGGCGGCGCCCCGCTTTTTGCACCTTTCACTTTTCACGTTTCCCGCCTGCTCAGTCGTTGGTGAAAATGCCGACCAGGCGGTCGATTTTTTCCAGCGCCTTGCCCGAACCGCGCACGACGCAGGTGAGCGGGTCCTCGGCGATGATCACCGGCAAGCCCGTCTCTTCCATCAGCAGACGGTCGATGTCGCGCAGCAGCGCGCCGCCGCCGGTCAGCACCATGCCCTTTTCGGCGATGTCGGCGGCGAGCTCGGGCGGGGTTTGCTCGAGCGCGGACTTGACGGCGCTCACGATGCTGTTGAGCGGATCGGTGAGCGCTTCGAGGATTTCATTGCTGGAAATGGTGAAGCTGCGCGGGATGCCTTCCGCGAGATTGCGGCCCTTGACTTCCTTTTCGCGCACTTCGGATCCCGGAAAGGCGGAGCCGATTTCCTTCTTGATCTGCTCAGCGGTGGTCTCGCCGATCAGCATGCCGTAGTTGCGGCGGATGTAGTTGATGATGGCTTCGTCGAACTTGTCGCCGCCGACGCGCACCGAACCCTTGTAGACCAGCCCGCCCAGCGCGATCACGCCGACTTCGGTGGTGCCGCCGCCGATGTCGACCACCATCGAGCCGGTGGCCTCACCCACCGGCAGGTCGGCGCCGATCGCCGCCGCCATCGGCTCCTCGATCAGATAGACGCGCGAAGCCCCCGCGCCGATCGCCGATTCGCGGATCGCGCGGCGCTCGACCTGGGTCGAGCCGCACGGCACGCAGATGATGATGCGCGGGCTGGGCTTGAAAAAACGCGAATCGTGCACTTTCTTGATGAAGTGCTTGAGCATCTGCTCGGTGACCGTGAAATCGGCGATCACGCCGTCTTTCATCGGGCGGATCGCGGTGATGTTGCCGGGCGTGCGGCCGAGCATCTGTTTGGCGGCGAGACCGACTTCCTGGATCACTTTTTTGCCGCTGGGACCGCCTTCCTGGCGAATCGCAACCACCGACGGCTCGTCGAGCACGATGCCTTTGTTGCGGACATAGATCAGCGTGTTGGCGGTGCCGAGGTCGATGGCGAGATCGTCGTTGAAGTAGTTGCTTAAGAAACCGAACATGAGGCTTTCCAGGTAAAGGAATGGTGCTGCGCACAGGCTGGTTATGATACCCTATACGGCTTCGATTTTTAAAGGTTTTTGAGGGGGGTTCATGGCGCTCACGCTCGACGATGTCAAACGCGTCGCCCATCTTGCGCGAATCGCGGTGGATGACGCCGAAGCGCAGACGGCGCTGGGACAGCTGAGCGGCATCTTCAGGCTGATCGAACAGATGCAGACCGTCGACGTTTCCGGCATCGAGCCGATGTCCCACGCGCAGGACATCGTGCTGCGCCTGCGCGACGACGTCGCAACCGAGCACGATCAGCGCGAGCTGCTGCAGGCGGTCGCCCCCCAGGTCGAAGCCGGTCTTTATCTCGTGCCCAAGGTCATCGAATAGCGGGCGAGCCGCGCCGTCTTCGCTCCTTCACTTTTTTTATCCGGAATGCACAACGCCACCCTCAAAAGCCTGGCTCTCGATCTTGCCGCCGGCAAGTTTTCGAGCGTCGAGGTGACGAAATATTTTCTTAATAGAATCAGTATATTATCAAATAAATACAATTGTTTCATCACCGTCGACGAGGAACGGAGCCTGGCCCAGGCGCGCGCGGCGGACGCGCTGCGCGCCGCCGGTCGCGCGCAGCCGCTGACCGGGGTGCCGATCGCCCAAAAGGACATTTTCTGTGCCAAGGGCTGGCTCACCACCTGCGGCTCGAAAATGCTGGCGAATTTCGTCTCGCCGTACGATGCGCACGTGATCGAACGGCTCGCCGCCGCGGGCGCGGTCAATCTCGGCAAGACCAACATGGACGAGTTCGCGATGGGCTCGTCGAACGAGACTTCCTACTACGGACCGGTCAGGAACCCGTGGGATGTCGGCGCCGTTGCCGGCGGCAGTTCCGGCGGCTCGGCGGCCGCGGTCGCCGCCCGGCTTGCGCCGGCGGCCACCGGTACCGATACCGGCGGCTCGATCCGCCAGCCCGCGGCGTTCACCGGCATCTCGGGCCTCAAGCCGACCTACGGCGTGGTGTCGCGCTACGGCATGATCGCATTCGCTTCCAGCCTCGATCAAGGCGGGCCGATGGCGCGCACCGCCGAGGATCTCGGTCTGCTGCTCAATGTGATGGCGGGATTCGACGCGCGCGATTCGACGAGCCTGCAACGCGAGACCGAAGACTACACGCGGGATCTGGCGCGGCCGCTCGCGGGCCTCAGAATCGGCCTGCCGAAGGAGTTTGCCGCGGAAGGCGTGGCGCCCGAAGTCGCGCAGGCGGTTGCCGAGGCGATCGCCCACTACCGCAAGCTCGGCTGCGAAGTGGTCGAGGTGACGCTGCCCAACATGGCGCTGTCGGTGCCGGTCTATTACGTGCTCGCGCCGGCGGAAGCTTCGAGCAACCTG
>JBKBXX010000059.1:0-20646 GCA_046313915.1 Burkholderiales bacterium
GGCGCAGAAGCTCTCGGAGCAGATCGGGCAGAGCGTGGTGCCCGACAACCGTCCCGGCGCCGGCGGCAATCTCGGCGCGGAAATCGTCGCCAGATCGCCGGCCGATGGTTATACGCTGCTGCTGAGCTCGCCTTCGGTTGCCATCAGCCCGTCGCTGTACGCCAAGCTCAACTACGATCCGGGCAGGGATCTCGCGCCGGTGGCGCGCGTGGCTTCCATCCACAACGTGCTGATCGTGCATCCTTCGGTGCCCGCGAAATCGCTGAAGGAACTCGTGCAGCTCGCGCGCGCGAACCCCGGCAGGCTCAATTTCGGTTCCGGCGGCGCTGGCACCACCAATCATCTGGCGAGCGAGCTGTTGAAAAGCCTGCAGAAGATCGACATGGTGCACGTGCCCTATAAGGGTTCCAACGCCGCCATGCTGGGCCTGATCGGCGGTCAGGTGGACATGGTGGTGATCGCGGTGCCGCCCGCGGTGCCGCAGATCCAGGCCGGCAAGGTGCGTCCGCTGGCGGTGCTGGCGAGCGAACGGGTGGCAACGCTGCCCCAGGTGCCGACTTCCAGGGAAGCCGGTGTCAACGATTTCGAGGTGTCGGTGTGGTACGGCATTCTCGCGCCCGCCGGCACGCCGCGCGACATCATTGCCAGACTCAATCAGGAAATCACCAGGGCGCTGACTGCGCCCGACATGCGCGAGCGGCTCGCCACCGCGGGCATCGAGCCCTGGCCCAGCACTGCGGAGGAGTTTGCCTCGTTCATCCAGTCCGAAACCGTGCGCTATGCCAAGGTCATCAAGCAGGCCGGCGTGAAAGTGAACTGAATGTCCCGATCACAGGAGGTCGAATTGAAGAAATCCGTATTCATACTGCTCGCAACCGTCTGCCTGGCGTCCGCCGCCGCTTTTGCCGCCGACGGCTATCCGTCGCGCCCGGTGCGCATGATCGTGCCTTTTGCGCCGGGCGGCCCCACCGACACCATTGCGCGCACCCTTGCGCAGAAGCTCACCGAAAGGCTCGGCCAGCAGGTGGTGGTCGACAACCGCGCCGGCGCCGGCGGCAATATCGGCATGGGGCTTGCTGCGGGCGCGAACCCCGACGGCTACACGATCCTGGTGGTGAGCTCGAGCTTCGTCGTCAACCCGAGCCTCTACAAGAACATTCCCTACGATCCCTTCAAGAGCTTCGCGCCGATTTCCAATGTCGCGGCCTCGCCCAACGTGTTCACCGTGCATCCGAGCGTGCCGGCGAAATCCGTCGGCGAAATGATCGAGCTGGCGAAGAAGGATCCCAAGAAATACGGCTTCGCGACGCCGGGCATCGGCACCACGCCCGATCTTTCCGCGCGCCTGCTCGCGCTCACGGCGAAAATCGACGTTCCGGCGATACCGTACGGCGGCGCCGGTCCGGCGGTCGCCGCGGTGGTGGGCAACCAGGTGCCGCTCGGCTGCACCGCGCTGCCGCCGACCACGCCGCATATCCAGGCGGGACGTCTGCGCGCCCTGGCCGTCACCAGCGCCAGGCGTTCGCAGGCGCTGCCCGCGGTGCCGACGATGGCGGAAGCCGGTTTCAAAGGGCAGGAAGCCGACACCCTGCAGGGTGTGCTGGCACCGGCCGCCACGCCCAAGGCGATCACCGCCAGGCTGCACGCCGAAATCGTGAAAATCATGGCGCTGCCCGACGTGCGTGAGCGGGTGGAGGGGCTGGGATTCGACATCGTCGCGAGCTCGCCCCAGGAGTTCGCGGCGCAGGTGAAAGCCGAAGTCGCCAAATGGGGCAAGGTGATCAGGGAAGCGGGCGTACAGGTGAACTGAAGGCGCTTTTTCGGCCGCTGCGCGGGCCGTTTCGTTCCGCTTGCGTCCGCAGCAGTGCGGCAAAAAAGGAGGGGCTCCCATGTCCGGGCTGTTGAGGTGGCTGGTGGGGTGGGCGGCGGCCGCGGCCGCCAGCGTGGTCATGGCGCAAGGCTGGCCGGCCGCCAAACCGGTGCGGGTGATCGTGCCGTGGGGACCGGGCGGCGGCACCGACATCGTGGCGCGCGCGCTGACGGCGCGATTGTCGGAAAACCTCAACCAGCAGTTCATCGTCGACAACCGCGGCGGCGCGAACGGAATCATAGGGACGGATCTGGGTGCGAAGGCGCCCGGCGATGGTTACACCTTCATTGTGCACACGCTGAGTTCGCATGTCCTCAACACCAGCTATTACCCCAAGCTGCCGTATCACCCCGAGCGCGATCTCGCGCCGGTCACCGTGGTCGGGTGGGTGCCGCTGCTCATGTACGTTCATCCCTCGTTTCCGGTGAAAACCGCGCAGGATGTGGTGAATCTGGCGCGGTCGCGGCCCGGCCAGGTGCAGTACGGATCGTTTGCCACCGGCAGCCCGTCGCATTTCGCGGCCGAGATCATGAACTACATGACCAAAGTCAAAATGGTGCATATCCCGTACAAAGGCGGCGGCGCGGCGATGGCAGCGCTGCTGGGCGGCGAAGTGCCGCTGCACTTCGGGGGCGTTTCGGTCGGCCTGCCTCACGTCAAGGCGGGCAAGATCCGGGCACTCGCGGTGACGGGCGCGAGCCGCATCGCCTCGCTGCCGGAGCTGCCGACCGTCGCCGAAGCGCTCAAGCTCGACGGCTACGACGTGAGTGTGACTTTCGGCGTGCTGGTGCCGGCGTCCACGCCGAAAGACACGGTGGAACGCATCTACGCCGAGATCGGCAGGGTCGTGAAATCGTCCGAATACAAGACGCGTCTCGCGGCGCTCGGAACCGAAGAGTCGCCGCCGATCACGCCGGAAGAGCTCGCCGCGTGGCTGCGCAAAGAGACCGCGCGCTGGGCGGACATCGTGCAGAAAACCGGTGTGCGGGCGGAATGAGATGATTGCCGTCAGACACCGCTCCCGGAAAGGACGGGCGTGAAAATCAGAATCGGCGGCGCATTCGCGGTGGCGCTCGCGTGGGGCGTGGCGGGCTTCGCGGCGGCGGCTGCGGTTTTCGCGCAGGCGTATCCCGTGCGCCCGACACGGCTCGTGGTCGGCTACCCGGCCGGCGGGCTCACCGACGGGGTTGCGCGCACCCTCGCGCCGCGGCTCGCCGAAACGCTGGGCCAGCAGGTGATCGTCGACAATCGCGGCGGCGGGGGCAGCACGATAGGCACCGACATCGTCGCGAAATCGCCGCCCGACGGCTACACGCTGCTGGTCGCCGACCAGGCGCTGATCACCAACCCGAGCCTGTACGCGAAGCTGCCGTATGAGACGCTCAAGAGCCTGCAGCCGGTGGCGCTGGTGGGCGCGGCCTCGCTGATGATCGTTGTCCATCCGTCGTTGCCGGTGCGCTCGGTGAAGGAACTCGTCGCGCTTGCCAAATCGCGGCCGGGAGAGGTCAACTACGCGTCGGGCGGCAACGGCACCGCGACGCACCTTGCGGGTGAGTTGTTCAAGCAGGTCGCAGGGGTCAACATGGTGCACATCCCGTACAAGGGCGCGGGGATCGCGATCGTCGACCTGCTCGGCGGGCATGTGTCCATCATGTTCTCGAGCATAGGCGCGGCGGGCCCGCACGTGAACGTGGGCAAGATCCGCGCGCTGGCGGTCACCGGCCCGACGCGCGCGCCGGCGCAGCCGGCAGTGCCCACTCTGGCCGAAGCAGGCTACGCTGCGGCGTCCGTGGTCGGCTACTGGGGCGTGCTCGCCCCGGCGGGCGTGGCGCGCGATATCGTCGACAAGTTGAGCGGCGCGATCGCCGCGGCGGTGAGGCAGCCCGAGGTGCACCAGCGCCTGGTGGACCAGGGCGTCGATCCGAGCGGCGCTGGTCCTGCCGACTATGGCCGCGTCATTCGCGCCGAGACCGAAAAATGGGCCAAAGTGATCCGGCAGGCCGGGATCAAGGTCGATTGACAGCCGCCGCCAGCAAGAAAGCCCGTGGCGACCGCCTGGCCGCTGCTTTTCTGCGGCTCGCAGGTGTTTGAAAGGCACGCGGCATCCTCGAAATATTATTTATGAAAATCATAGACATACGAGAAACAGCGGTGCCGCTCAAGTCAGCCCTGCGCAATGCGGTGTTCGATTTCAGCGAGATGACGACCTCGGTGGTCGCGGTGATCACCGACGTCATCCGCGACGGCAGGCCGGTCGCGGGTTTCGCCTTCAATTCCACCGGCCGCTACGCCTGCGGCGCACAGATGCGCGAGCGCTTCATCCCGCGCCTGCTGAAAGCGCCGCCCGAATCGCTGGTGAACGAAGCGGGCGACAACCTCGACCCGCAAAAAATCCTCGCGTGCATGATGCAGCGCGAGAAGCCGGGCGGGCACACCGAGCGTTCGGTGGCGATCGGCACCATCGAAGTCGCCTGCTGGGACGCGGTCGCCAAGATCGCCGGCAAGCCGCTGCACCGCGTGCTGGCCGAGAAATACAACGGCGGCAAGGTGATCGACAAGGTGCCGTGCTACGTCGGCGGCGGCTGGTATCGGCCGGGCGAGGGCGTTGCCGAACTGCAGGACGAAATCCGCAGGCGGCTCGACGAAGGCTACACCACCATGAAAATCAAGGTGGGCGGCGCGACGATGGCCGAAGACCTCAAACGCGTCGAAGCGGCGCTGAAAGTTGTCGCTGCGAGCGCCAATCTCGCGGTCGACGCCAACGCCGGATTCGACCGCGCGCGCGCGCTCGCCTACGCCCGGGCGCTCGCGCCCTACGGCTTGCGCTGGTTCGAGGAACCGACCGATCCGCTCGACTACGCGCTGCTCGCGCAAGTGACGGCCATCTACGAGGCGCCGATCGGCACCGGCGAGAATCTGTTCTCGACGCAGGATGTGCAGAATCTCATTCGTTTCGGCGGCCTGCGCGCCGATCGTGACATCATCCAGACCGACGTGCCGCAGTCCTATGGCATAGCTCAGTTCTCGCGCACCCTCGACATGCTCGAAAAAAACGGCTGGGCACGGGGGGCCGTTTTCCCGCACGGCGGCAACCAGATGACGCTTGCCATCGTCGGCGGCTTCGGGCTCGGCGGCTGTGAAGCCTATCCCGGCGTCTTCGGCGTGTTCGCCGGCTTCGCCGACGACGCGAAAGTGGAGGACGGCCATCTCAAGCTGCCGGAGCGAGCGGGTATCGGATTCGAAGCGCAGAACGAGCTCTACACGGTGATGCGGCAGTTGGTGCCGTAAAAACGGCCGCTTTGAACGCCGGGCGGTCAGCCTGGAAGCTGGAACGGCGTTGCGTAACGGCTTTGCCCGAGCGGGCGGGGCCGTCTTTTGGGGAGGAAAGGCAAGATGGCGAACGAAGGTTACCATGAGCCGGTCGCGGAACTGGCCGACACGACGCGCGATATGCATCGGGCAATCGTCTCCCTGATGGAAGAGCTGGAAGCGGTGGACTGGTACAACCAGCGGGTTGACGCCTGCAAGGACCCCGAACTGAAGGCGATCCTCGCCCATAACCGCGACGAGGAAAAGGAACACGCGGCGATGGTGCTCGAATGGATAAGGCGCAAAGACCCGGCTTTTGACAAGGAACTCAGGGATTATCTGTTTACCGACCGGCAGATCGCGCATGAATGACCGCGGCTGTCGCGTGGCCTGCGCTGCCGATTGCCTGCGCGGGTCCGCGGCGCTATAGTCACGGATCCGGATTTTCGGCCGCCCGCGATGCGGACGGCGCTCGAGTCGATCAACAAGGAGAATACGCAATGCCATATGCCATTCGCATCCATGAAACCGGCGGCCCCGAAAAAATGCGCTGGGAGGAAGTCGAGGTCGGTGAGCCCGGGCCCGGCGAAGTGCAGGTCCGCAATACCGCCGTCGGTCTGAATTTCATCGACGTCTATCACCGCAACGGCCTGTACCCGATGCAGTTGCCGATCACCCTCGGCATGGAAGGCGCGGGGGTGGTCGAGAAGCTCGGCCCCAAGGTCAAGGGTTTCAAGGTCGGCGACCGCGTTGCCTACGCCAATCCCATCGGCGCTTACGCCGAAGTGCTGAACCGGCCGGTGGCGCGGCTGGTGAAAATCCCCGCCGGCATCGACGACAGGACCGCCGCTTCGATCATGCTCAAAGGCATGACCGCGTGGTATTTGTGCCGCCGCACCTACAAGGTGAAAAAGGGCGACACCATCCTGGTCCACGCCGCGGCCGGCGGTGTCGGCCAGATCCTGTGCCAGTGGGCGAAACATCTGGGCGCGACCGTGATCGGCACCGTGGGCAGCGAGGAAAAGGCGGCGATCGCCAAAAAAGCCGGCTGCAGGCACGTGATCGTCACCTCGCAGGAGAAATTCGTCGACCGCGTGAAGCAGATCACGAAAGGCAAGGGCGTGCCGGTGGTCTACGACGGCGTGGGCAAAGACACTTTCATGGATTCGCTCGACTGCATTTCGCCCAAGGGGCTGATGGTGAGCTTCGGCAACGCCTCGGGCCCGGTGCCGCCGCTCAACCTCGGCATCCTCGCGCAAAAAGGCTCGCTATTCGTCACGCGGCCGACGCTTTTCACCTACACCGCGGAGCGCGAGGAACTCGAGAAAGCCGCGAAGGAGCTGTTCGCGGTGGTCAAGAGCAAGGCGGTGAAAATCTCGATCAACCAGACCTACGCGCTGAAAGACGCAGCGCGGGCGCACGCCGACCTCGAAGCGCGCAAGACCACCGGCTCGACGGTGCTGTTGCCCTGAGTCGGGTCCGGGAAGCCTGAAAGCGGCAAAACCCGTCAGCGGGTTTTGCCGCTTTTTCTTTTACGCAGACGGGACCGGTGAACGACGGGCGGCGTCATTCACCGTTTTGCGGCAGGCCTGCCAGGAAGCTGAACATCGCCGTGTGATCGGCGGCCGCGCCCAGTCTGGCCGCCGCATCGTCCCAGATCCTCGCGCAGGGTTCGGCGAGCAGCGGCGGGGTGTGCGTCGCCTGCACGATTTCGAGCGCGGTGCGCACGTCTTTCGCCATCAGCCCGATGCTGAAGCCGGCGTTGAATGCGCCCGAGAGCATGAACTGCTTCACCTTGACCTTGGTGGTGTTGTTCATGCCGGTGGAGGCGTTGAGGATGTCGACCACGGTTCCGGGGTCGAGGCCGAAGCGCTCTCCCGCGATCACGGCTTCGCACGCGGCGACCAGCCCGGCCGCCGACACATAATTGTTGAGCGCCTTGATGGCATGGCCCGCGCCGAGCGGCCCGGCGTGAAAAATCTGCGTGCCCATTTTTTCGAGCAGGGGACGGCAGCGGTCGAAAACCGCCTGCTCGCCGCCGGCCATGATCGTCAGTTCCGCGGTGAGCGCGCGCCTCACCCCGCCCGACACCGGGGCGTCGATGAGTTTCACGCCGCGGCTTTCCAGCAGCGCGCCCAGCTCGCGCGTGCCGAGGGGCGAGGACGAGCTCATGTCGATCACGACCGCACCGGCCTCGAGCCCGGCCGCGACGCCATCCCGGAAATCGTCGTTTTCGCCGCACAACACCCGGCGCACGATTTTGCCGTCGGGAAGCATGGTGATGACCGTCTCGCAGGCACGGCCCAGGGCGGCGAGGTCGGGCGCGATTTCGGCCTGGTGTGCAGCCGCAAAGGAGCGGGCGCGACTGCCATCGGCGTCGAAAACCACCAGGCGATGGCTTGCCTTGGCGAGATGGCCCGCCATCGGCGCACCCATCGCGCCGATGCCGACAAAACCGATTTTTTCCCGAGTCGCGTTCAAGGTTTACTCCGAAAACAAAAGAACCGGCAGCCCCGAAAAGCTCGCGCACCCAGAATGCAGGGCGGGGTGGCGAAGCAAGATCGCGAGGGCATGTTGGAGGCAAAGATGTTTTATAATATATTGTTTATATTTATATTTTTTGAAACCGTCTGCGGCGGGGGTTTCAGCTGCCCAGCGGCAGATCGACGCCGACACCGCGCTCGCGCGCGAGCGCGAGCAGGCGGGCGCAGACATACAGATCCTGGATGCCCATGCCGTGCGATTCATAGAGCGTGATCTGCTGCGGCGAGCTTCTGCCGGCGGTGCGGCCGGCGATGACCTCACCGATCTCGGTTATGGTTTCCCAGTGCAGCAACCCTTTTTCCACTGCCGGCAGCAGGTCGCCGCATTCGTTGCGCGCCGTGCCGCGCGCATCCACCGTGACCACGTCGCAGCGGGCGACCGCGGCCTCGTCGAGTTCGCGGCGGGTGAGCGCGTTGGAGCCGGCGGCATTGATGTGCTGTCCGGGTTCGAGCCACGCGCCTCTGAGCACCGGTTCCGCCGCCCGGGTGATGACGTTGACGATGTGCGTGCCGCGGACCGCGGCTTCCGCGCTCGCGGCGGGGACGACTTCGACGCCGATTTTCCGCGCCATGGTCTCGCAATAGGCTTCGAGCTTGTCGCGGTGGCGCGAGAAGACCCGCGCGCTGCGGATATTCCTCGTCCGGCATACGGCTTCGAGCTGGCCCATCGACTGGAAGCCGGAGCCGATCTGGCCGACGATGCTCGCGTCGTCGCGGGCGAGATGGCGTGTGGCCACGCCGCTCGCCGCGCCGGTGCGCATCATGCCCATCCACCGGGCTTCGATGATCGCTTCGAGCCGTGCCGATTCGATGTTGATGAGATGCACGTAGAAACTGACGGCGCCGGGGCGCGAGTAATAATATTTGAAACCGATGTAACCCAGCTGGGGTGCTGCCGCCTGCAGCACGTGCTGGGTGCCTTCGCGGATGTGGGTGCGCACGCGCGGGATGTCCACCGCGAGCCCCAGCGCGCGGTCTTTCAGCGCCTGTTCGACCGCCGCCAGCGTGTCCTGCATCGTCAGCAGCTGCCTGACGTCGTTTTCCTTGAGGTATCGGATCATGGATTCGTGTCGGTCACAGGGAAAGACAGAGGGCACGGAGAAACGCTCTCGATGCCCTCTGTGGTTATCTGGCGCGGGCTTTCAAGGCTGCGGCGCGGATCGCGGACAGCGTCGTGCGCGGCGTGATCGCTTCCGGGTCGATGCGCAGCTCGAGCAGCGCCGAGGTTTTCGCGCCCAGCGCGCGTTCGAACGCGGCCTCGAAATCGGCGGTGGCTTCCACGATCTCGCCGTGCAGGCCGTAAGCGCGCGCGAGCGCAGCGAAATCGGGATTGACGAGCTGGGTGCCGCTCACGCGGCCGGGAAAATCGCGCTCCTGGTGCATGCGGATGGTGCCGTACATGCCGTTGTTGACGACGCAGAACACGACTTTCGTGCCGTACTGCACCGCGGTCGCCAGTTCCTGGCCGGTCATCAGGAAGTCGCCGTCGCCCGAGAACGACACCACGATGCGGTCGGGATGCACCAGCTTGGCCGCGATCGCCGCGGGCACGCCATAGCCCATTGCGCCGTTGGTGGGCGCGAGCTGGGTGCGGAAACCGGTGTAGCGGTGGAAGCGGTGCACCCAGATCGAGAAATTGCCCGCGCCGTTGGTGACGATGGCGCCAGGCGGCAGGCGTTCGCGCAGGAAGGCAACGACTTCGCTCAGGTTGAGCCTGCCCGGAACCGCCACCGGCTGCTGCCACGCTTCGAGATCGGCGCGCGCGCCTTCGGTCCACTCGTCCCATACGCGCCGCGTCGGGGCGAGCGCGCGCGCCGCCGCGGCGAATTCCGGCATGCCCGCATTGATCAGCAGATCGCCCTGATAGACACGGCCCAGTTCCTCGGCGCCGGGATGGATGTGGACGAATTTCTGTTTCGGCCGCGGCACCTCGACCAGCGTGTAGCCGGCGGTGGTCCATTCGCCGAGCCGTGCGCCGACGGCGAGCAGCAGATCGCAATTGCTGATGCGCTCGGCGAGCCTGGGATTGAGGCCCACCGCGACGTCGCCGACGTAATGCGGGTCGCGGTTGTCGATCAGATCCTGGGCGCGGAACGAGCAGCCGACCGGCAGCTTGAAAGCGTGGACGAAAGCCTGGAAATCCTCGCATGCCTGCTCGCTCCAGCCGCCGCCGCCGACAATGACGAATGGGCGTTCGGCCTGCGCCAGCATTTCGCGCAGCCGGTGCATGTCGCCCGCGCCCGGATGTGCGGCCACGCGCTGATAGCGGCCGGCAACGGAGGCGGGCGCGGTCTGTTTCTGCATGTCTTCGGGCAGCGCCAGCACCACCGGACCGGGCCGGCCCGCAGTGGCGACATGAAAAGCGCGGCTCACGTATTCGGCGACGCGGTCGGCGCGGTCGATTTGCGCCACCCATTTCGCCAGCTGGCCGTACATGCGGCGGTAGTCGACTTCCTGGAACGCCTCGCGTTCGGCCACTTCGCTGCCGACCTGGCCGATGAACAGGATCAGCGGTGTCGAATCCTGGAACGCGGTATGGACGCCGACCGCGGCATTGGCCGCGCCGGGGCCGCGCGTGACGAAGCAGATGCCGGGGCGCCCGGTGAGCTTGCCGTAGGCGTCGGCCATGTTGGCGGCGCCGCCTTCCTGGCGGCAGATCACGAATTTGATGCGGTCCTGCGCGTCGTAGAGCGCGTCGAGCACCGCGAGATAGGATTCGCCGGGCACGCCGAACGCGAGGTCCACGCCGTGGACCTCGAGCGCGTCGACGAGCAGTTGCGCGCCGGAGCGCGGAGCAGGGGCCCCGTGGGGATGCGACCGCGTAGGCGCGAAGGCAGCCGACGCGCTATCGCTGTTTTCTTGCTGCGGCGGGCCCGGAGGTTGCGCGCCGGAGCGCGGAGCAGGGGCCCCGTGGGGATGCGACCGCGTAGGCGCGAAGGCAGCCGACGCGCTATCGCTGTTTTCTTGCTGCGGCGGGCTCGGAGGTTGCGCGCCGGAGCGCATGATGGGTGTGGTGGATGCTGTCATGACTTTCTCGGCTTCTTTGGGTGGGTGATGGCGCTGCGGGTGTTTCCGAACGGAATTCTAGCCTATCATGAACGATTCCGGCACAGTAGCCGCAGACAACTGCCAACAGGGAGGAAATACCGCCATGCAGGAGTGGTACAAGCTCACCGCGACCGAAGCCGTCGAGCGGCTCAAGCGGCGGGAAGTTTCGCCGCTGGAGCTGATCGACGCAGCCGAAGCGCGCATCGCCGCGACCAATCCCGCAATCAATGCGCTGGTCACCTTGTGCCTGGAGCGCGCGCGCGAACACGCCCGGCGCATCATGAAGGAAAGCGGCAGCGAGCGGCCGCCGCAGTTTCTTTACGGGTTGCCGATCGCGGTCAAGGACAATACCGATGTCGAAGGCGTGCGCTGCACTTTCGGCTCGCGCATTTATGCCGAGCGCATCGCGCCCGCCTCCGATCTTGTGGTGCAGCGCCTCGAAGCCAACGGCGCGGTGGTGATCGGCAAATCCAATCTGCCGGAGTTCGCCGCCGGCGGCAACACTTTCAACGACGTCTTCGGCGCCACCTGCAACCCGTGGGACGTGCGCACGTCGGCGAGCGGCTCTTCGGGCGGCAGCGCGGCGGCACTCGCCGCAGGTCAAGTGTGGCTCGCCACCGGCAACGATTTCGGCGGCAGCATCCGCACCCCGGCGAGCTTCTGTTCGGTCACCGGGCTGCGGCCCAGTCCGGGCATGGTGCCGCGCGTGCAGAAACAGCCTTTCAATCCGCTTTCGGTCGAAGGACCGATGGCGCGCACCGTCGCCGATGTCGCGCTGATGTTCGATGCCGAAGCGGGTTTCCATCCCCTCGATCCGCTGTCGCAGGCCGGTCCGCAGCCGCGGTTTGCGCAGGCGGCTGCGCGTCCGCAGCGCCCGCTGCGCGTCGCATACAGCGCCGACCTCGGCGTGGCGCGGGCGGTGGACCGCGAAGTGCGCGCCGTGTGCCGGGCCGCGGCCGACAAACTGGCGCAGGACGGCGTCGCGGTGGACGAGGCGCACCCCGATCTCGCCGATGCCGGCAACACCTTTCTCACCTTGCGCGGCGCGGTCTACATCGCGCGCATCGCCCCGCTCCTGCAGAAATACCGCGAGCTGCTCAAACCCGAAGTCATCGACAATATCGAATTCGGCATGCGGCTCAAGTTGCGCGACGTGGTCGCGGCGGAAATCGCCCAGGGCGAAATCGTGCGCCGCGTCGCCGGGTTCTTCGAGAACTACGATCTACTGCTGTGCCCGGCGGTGCTGTGCCCGCCGTTCGACGTGAAGCGCCGTTTTGTGGAAGAACTCGACGGCGTGCGCTTCGAAGGCTACATGGGTTGGCTGATCCTCACCTATGCGGTGAGCGTGACTGCATGTCCGGTGATGGCGCTGCCGTGCGGCTTCACTGCGAGCGGCCTGCCGATCGGGCTGCAGGTGATCGGCAAGCCGCGCGGCGAGGCGGCGCTCTTTTCCTACGCCGCGTACCTGGAGGCGCTCTGGGGTGTCGCGGGACTGACGCCGATCGACCCCAAATAACGCTTCCCAACGCCGTTGCAGCAAAGCGGGAAACAGGAGGATTGCTCATGGCGCGAGGGAGATTTTTCTTGCCCGATGCCTGCGGCGATGGTCATTGTCCAGCCCGGACGCGCGCTTTTTTTATGTAAAAATATTTAATAAAAACAATATGTTGCATATCAACCGTGGCGGCTTGCCCAAACGGTGGCGCGCAATCACGCCGCTTTGATTTTTCCCACCAGTTGCGCGAGCTCGACGCCGGAGATCAGCGTGACCGGCTTGCCGGCGGCAAAGCGGCGCGCGCTGTCGGAGAACGGCGCGGCGCTGATGCACACGCCGTTGAAGGCATCGTGCCGCGCCATCGCTTCGCAGAGTGCGCGCACCGCGCCGATGCCGACCTGATTGCCTTTCCAGCGGCGGCATTGCACCAGCGTGATGCGGCCGTTCTTGCGCAGCACGAAATCGAACGCGTCATCGTCCGCCGTCTCGACGGTATAACCCTGCCGCCGGTAGGCTTCGCCGATGATCGCGCTGAATTTCTCCCGCGGCATTTCGCGCAGCGCCGCGAGCCGTTCGGCGGCGCCGACCGGCGACTTGCCGCGCCATTGCTGCCACGCGGCATAAGCGGCGACGCCGATGAACGGCAGTGCCACGAAAATCGCGAGCTGCGGCAGGAACGGATAGGCGATCGCGAACAGGCCCGCGGCGACGGCGAGCGACACCCACCACGGCTGCTCGGACAGGATCGAGAATAAAGTGCGTTTGGCCATGCGGCGATTTGCGGAAAGAGCGGCAGTTTATAGCCCGCCGCGTGTGCCGGGTCAAGCAGAGCTGTCTGGGCGCGGCGAATTTCAATATACTGGTTCGTCATTTCGCAACTGCCCATCCGCTTTCCATCATGTCCGCAAACAAACCGCTTCCCCTGCAAGGCATCAAAGTCATCGAGCTCGGCACGCTGATCGCCGGGCCGTTCTGTGCGCGCATGCTCGCCGAATTCGGCGCCGAAGTGATCAAGATCGAGGCGCCCGAAGGCGGCGACCCGCTGCGCAAATGGCGCAAGCTGTACCAAGGCACCTCGCTGTGGTGGTACGCCCAGGCGCGCAACAAGAAATCGATCACCCTCAATCTCAAGCGGCCCGAAGCGCAGGAAATCGTGCGCAAGCTGGCGCAGGACGCCGACATCGTGATCGAGAATTTCCGTCCCGGCGCGATGGAGAAATGGGGGCTGGGGTGGGAGGCGCTGTCGCGGATCAATCCGCGGCTCATCATGGTGCGGCTGTCGGGTTTCGGCCAGACCGGGCCGTATCGCGACCGGCCGGGTTTCGGCGCGATCGGTGAGGCGATGGGCGGTCTGCGCTACATCACCGGTTTCCCCGACCGGCCGCCGGCGCGGGTCGGCGTGTCGATCGGCGATTCGATCGCGGCACTGCACGGCGTGATTGGTGCGCTGATGGCGCTGCATCACCGCAACGTGAACGGCGGGCGCGGACAATTCGTCGATGTCGCGCTCTACGAGGCGGTGTTCAACATGATGGAGAGCGTGCTGCCGGAATACGACATGTTTGGGCTGGTGCGCGAGCGCACCGGCGCTTCGCTTCCCGGCATCGTGCCTTCCAATACCTACCTCACGCGCGACCGCAAATACGTGGTGATCGGCGCCAATGCCGATTCGATTTTCAGGCGCATGATGCACGCGATCGGCCGCGCCGACCTCGCCGACGATCCGGCGCTCGCGCACAACGACGGGCGCGTGGCGCAAACCGAGAGAATCGAGCGCGCGATCAGCGACTGGGTGGCGGCGCACGACCTCGCTCACGTGCTCGAGGTGCTGGAAAAGGCCGAGGTGCCGAGCGGCAAGATCTACGACATCGCCGACATCGTCAACGACGCGCACTACCGCGCGCGAGAGATGATTCGTGAATTCAATCTGAAGGACGGCAAGCCGCTCAAGCTTCCCGGTATCGTGCCCAAACTGTCGGAAACTCCAGGCGAGGTCCGCTGGCTGGGGCCGGCGCTCGGCGAGCACACCGACGAGGTGCTCGGCGTGCTGGGATATGGCAGCGAAGAGATCAAGACGTTCCGGGAAAAAGGCGTGATCTGATGAAAAGCGGGAGGCGGAAGGTGGAGAAAGTTCTCTTGCTGATTCCGGATGATGCGCCCGGGGGAATTCCCGGAATCTGCTGCGCGTTTTCCGGGCTACGTGCCGGACCGACGGATGAGCCTATGGAAGGATATTTTTGAATAATGCTTCCTCGAAAAACCTCGCTCCCGGCGTGCGTCCGGGCGAGGTTTTTTCCTGGGCGATGTACGACTTCGCCAACTCCGGCTACACCACGGTCGTCATCACCGCCGTGTTCAACGCCTATTTCGTTGCCGAGGTCGCGGGCAATGCACCGTGGGCGACCTTCGCCTGGACCTGCGCGCTGGCGGTGTCGTACGCGCTGATCATGCTGACCGCGCCGCTGCTGGGCGCCTATGCCGACGCGCATGCGGCGAAGAAAAAGCTGCTTTTCGCCACCACGCTCGGCTGCATCGCGTTCACCGCGGCGCTCGCCGCCGTCGGCCGCGGCGATCTGGGGCTCGCGATCGTGCTCATCGTGCTTTCCAATTACTGCTTCGGCAGCGGCGAGAACCTGGTCGCGGCTTTTCTGCCCGAAATTGCGCACGGCGAAGCGCTGGGCCGCGTCTCTGGCTGGGGCTGGAGTCTCGGTTACCTCGGCGGCCTGGTGAGTCTCGGCGCCTGTCTCGCCTATGTGAGCTGGGCGCAGGCGCAAGGCATGACGGCCGGCGAGTTCGTGCCAGTCACCATGCTGATCACCGCGGCGATTTTCGCCGCCGCCAGCGTGCCGACTTTCCTGTTTCTGCGCGAGCGCACGCTGCCGACGGCGGGAGCGCACGACATCGCGCGCGCCGCCTTTGCGCGGTTGCGCGACACGCTGCGCCATGCACGACGCTACGCCGATCTGTGGCGCTTCTTGGTTTGCATCGTGTTCTACCAGGCCGGCATCCAGGCCGTGGTTGCGCTCGCCGCGGTCTACGCCCAGCAGGCGATGGGCTTTGGCACGCGCGACACGATTTTTCTCGTCCTGGTGGTCAACGTCACCGCTGCGGCGGGCGCTTTCGTTTTCGGCCAGCTGCAGGACCGCCTGGGCCATGTGCGCACCATCGTGCTGACGCTTACGGGCTGGATCGTGACCGTGCTGCTCGCTTATTTTGCCCGAGGCCCGGTGCTGTTCTGGGCCGCCGCCAATCTGGCCGGCTGGTGCCTGGGTTCCAGCCAGTCGGCGGGACGCGCGCTGGTCGGCTATCTCAGCCCGGTGTCGCGCAGCGCCGAGTTCTTCGGCCTGTGGGGGCTCGCGGTCAAGCTCTCCTCCATCGTCGGCCCGGTCACCTACGGAGTGGTGACCTGGCTCACCGACGGCGACCACCGCCTGGCCATCCTCGTCACCGGCGTGTATTTCGTGATCGGCATCGCGATCATCTGCGGCCTGGATGTCGCAAGAGGGCGCCGCGCTGCGCTCGAGGCCCGCCCGCCGGCGTGAGGGGGTCGGGGCGCGCGTCTTGACAGAAAATTATTTTAAAACAATTACTTATATAAATATTGCGGGCTAATGCCCCAGCACCCGCTGGAGCCACGCGCCGATGTCCCGGATTTCCTCCGGACACACCGAGTGCTGCATCGGATATTCGTACCACTCGACGCGGTAGCCGCAACGTTCGAGGAATTCATACGACTGCCTGCCCATCGTGTACGGCACCACCGGATCGTAAGTGCCGTGCGCCATGAAAATCGGTGTTGCGGCGTTGGCGGCGGTCGCTTCCTGCGCGAAGCTTGCGGCGAGCGGCAGATAAGTGGACAGCGCCACGATGCCGGCGAGCGGTTCGGGATGACGCAGGCCGGTCTGCAGCGCGATCGCGCCGCCTTGCGAGAATCCGGCGAGGATGATGTTGCGGCTCGGGATTTTGCGGTCGATTTCGCGCCGGATCAGCCTGCCGACCGCAGCCTGCGAAGCGCGTATGCCGCGTTCGTCGGCTTGCCGCGACTTGCCTTCGAGGTCGCCGTAACTCACGTCGTACCACGCGCGCATCACGTAACCGTTGTTGATGGTCACCGGCTGCAGCGGCGCGTGCGGGAAAACGAAGCGGATCGGCGGCGCCTGCCCGAGATCGAGGGCCTGCGCCACCGGCACGAAGTCGTTGCCGTCGGCGCCCAGCCCGTGCAGCCAGATCACGCTGGCGGTCGGGTTCCTGCCGCTTTCCATTTCGATGGTTTCGAGCAGTTTTTCGGTCATGAGCCAAAGCTCCGGATCACAGCGGTTACGGAAGAGGCAGAGATTACCGCGCAGGCGGGATTTTTGTTTTTGTTGCCGCGACTCTGGTGTGCTCCGCGGCGCTCTCAGCTTCGGGGACGTATCGCCGACTTCGGACGGAAGGCCTTGACCACCGCCTCGTTCGTCTCGATATACGGCCCGCCAATGAGGTCGATGCAGTAGGGCACCGCGGCGAAGATGCCGGTGACGACGGTCCTGCCGCTGTCGTCTTTCAGGCCTTCGAGCGTCTCGCGGATCGCCTTGGGCTGGCCCGGCAGGTTGATGATCAGCGCGCCTTTTCTGATCACCGCGACCTGGCGCGACAGGATGGCGGTCGGCACGAACTTGAGACTCACCTGCCGCATCTGTTCGCCGAAGCCCGGCATCACCTTGTCGGCGACCGCCAGCGTCGCCTCGGGCGTCACGTCGCGCGGCGCGGGGCCGGTGCCGCCGGTGGTGAGCACCAGATGGCAGCCTTCCCGGTCGACCAGTTCCTTGAGGGTGGCCTCGATCACCGGCTGTTCATCGGGAATGAGGCGCGTCACCACGCGCCACGGCGTGGTGAGTGCGCCGCCAAACCATTGCTGGAGTGCCGGTATGCCCTGGTCTTCATAGACGCCTTGGGAGGCGCGGTCGCTGATCGAAACCAGACCGATCAGCAGCCCGTCACTGTGCACCGTTGTCATGGGGGGCAAGTATAACTTGCTGCCTGGAGGGTGGGGAGGGGCGAGGCGTGAACCGTCAGCGGTTTTGTTCCTCGCGCGTCTCCGAAAGAATCCGGTGCAACGCCTGGAACAGCGCGCGGAAGTTCCGGGGCGGCTTGTTCAGCTCGCGCTCGCGCAGCGTGTTGCGGATCAGCACGCGCAGTTGCTGGGCGTCGGCGTGCGGACACTCGCCGATCAGCTCGTCGAGTGCGCTTTCATCGGTGAGCAGGCGCTCGCGCCAGCGCTCGATGCGATGCAGCCACGCCGTGTGCTCACGCGAACTGGTTTTCCAGGCCGCGAGCTGCGCGCGTATCGGTTCGGCATCGACGCAACGCATCAGCTTGCCGATGTACTGCAGCTGGCGGCGGCGTGCCTCGAACTTGGACAGGCGCCTTGCCGCGGTCACCGCATCGCGCAGGTTGTCGGGCAGCTCGATTTGCGCGAGCCGCTGTTCGGAGAGTTCGACCAGTTCGGCGCCCAGATCCTGCAATGCGGTCATTTGTTTTTTGCGCCAGGTCTTGCTGGGCGGAGTGTCGTCGTTCACGGGCTGTTAATCGCGGGGGGTGAAGCTGCTATGATAGCGCTCTTTTCAAGAGCCGGAGTCGCGCCCGGCGCGGAGACCCATCGCAAATGCCGGACAATCATTTCTCGTACAGCGCCGACCGACTCGCACAGATGGCGCAGGATGCTCTCGACTACGCCAGGCAGCGCGGCGCGAGCGCCGCCGAAGTCGAAATCAGCGAAGGCTTCGGCCAGACCGTGACCGTGCGCTGCGGCGAAGTCGAAACCATAGAGTACAACCGCGACAAGGGCATGGAGGTGACGGCTTACCTTGGCAAGCAGCGCGGACACGCCAGCAGCTCCGATTTTTCGCCGCAGGCGCTGCGCGATGCCGTCGACGCCGCGCTGTCGATCGCGCGCTTTACCGCCGCCGACGAATGCTCGGGGCTGGCCGACGCCGATCTGCTGGCGCGCGAGATTCCGGATCTCGACCTGTGGCATCCGTGGGACCTGCCGGTCGAGCGCGCGATCGAGCTCGCCAAGGCGTGCGAGGCGGCGGGTTTCGCGGTCGACCAGCGCATCGGCAACTCCGAAGGGGCGACGGTCTCGACCCAGGAATCGCATTTCATTTACGGCAACTCGCTCGGCTTTCTGGCTGGCTATCCGGCTTCGCGGCATAGCGTGTGGTGTTCGCTGATCGCCGGCAAAAACGACGCGATGCAGCGCGACGACTGGTACGAAACCGCGCGTGACCCGACCGATCTGCCAGCGCCGGAAACCGTCGGCAGGCGCGCCGGCGAGCGGGCCGTGAAACGTCTCGGCGCGAAAAAGATCGCGACCACGCAGCTGCCGGTGCTGTTCGAAGCACCGATCGCTTCCAGCCTGCTCGGCCATTTCGTATCCGCGGTGAGCGGCGGCAGCCTCTACCGCAAATCGTCTTTCCTGCTCGACAGCATCGGCCAGCAGGTGTTCGCGCCTTTCGTCAGGGTGAGCGAGCTGCCCCACATCAGAAAAGGGCTGGCGAGCAGCCCTTTCGACAGCGAGGGGGTGGCCACGCGGGCACGCGAGGTGGTGCAGGGCGGCGTGGTGCAGGGCTATTTTCTTGGCAGCTATTCGGCGCGCAAGCTGGGCATGAAATCCACCGGCAATGCCGGCGGCAACCACAACCTGATTCTGCACGACACCGGCGACGATTTTGCCGCGCTGCTCGGGAAAATGGGCAGCGGCCTGCTGGTGACCGAGCTCATGGGACAGGGCATCAATCCGGTGACCGGCGACTATTCGCGCGGCGCCGCCGGTTTCTGGGTCGAGAACGGCGAGATCGCCCATCCGGTGCAGGAGATCACGATCGCCGGCAACCTCAAGGACATGTTTCGCGGCTTCGTCGCCGTCGGCAACGACGTGATCCGGCGCGGCTCGCGGCAGTGCGGCTCCATCCTTGTCGAAAAAATGACGATCGCGGGCGATTAGAAACCCGGCGATTGCCGTCGTTGGTTTTGTTCACCGGCCATGGAGGAAAAAATGAAAAGACGCGATTTCCTGAAAAAAACCGGACTCGGGCTGGCTGCGGGCGCCGTCGCGGCGCCGGCGATCGCCCAGTCGCATCCGCAGATCCGCTGGCGCATGGCATCGAGTTACCCCAAAAGTCTCGATGCGCTCTACGGCATCGCCGAGGACATTGCCGGCCGCGTGTCCAGGATGACCGACGGCAAATTCGAAATCCGCGTTTTTGCCGGCGGCGAAATCGTGCCGCCGCTGCAGGTGCTCGACGCGGTGCAGAACGGCACCGTCGAATGCGGCCAGACCGCGAGCTATTACTACGTCGGCAAGAACCCGGCGTTTGCCTTCGATACCGCATTGCCGTTCGGCATGAACTGCCGCCAGCAGAACGCGTGGATGTATTACGGCGGCGGCATGGAGCTCATGCGCGAGCTGTTCAAATCCCACAACATCGTCAATTTCCCGTGCGGCAACACCGGCACCCAGATGGCCGGCTGGTATCGCAAGGAAATCAGATCCGTGGCCGATCTCAAGGGGCTCAAGATGCGCATTCCCGGGCTCGCCGGCCAGATTCTGGCGCGGCTCGGCGTGGTGCCGCAGCAGATCGGTGGCGGCGAACTCTATCAGGCGCTCGAACGCGGCACGATAGACGCGGCGGAATGGGTCGGACCTTACGACGACGAGAAGCTCGGTCTCAACAAGGTCGCGAAGTACTACTACTATCCCGGCTGGTGGGAAGGCTCGGCGCAGCTTTCGGTCTACGTCAACCTCAAGCAGTGGCAGTCGCTGCCCGGCAACTATCAGCAGGCACTCGAGACCGCGTGTGCCGAAGCCAATATCCACATGGTTGCCAAATACGATGCGAAGAATACCGAAGCGCTGCGCCGGCTGGTGGCCGCCGGCGCGCAGCTGCGGGCTTTGCCGCGGCCGGTGATGGAAGCGTGTTTCAAGGTGGCGAACGAGCTCTACGACGAGCTCGTCGCCAAACACCCGCAGTTCAAGAAGATCTACGAGCCGTGGCGCCGGTTCCGCAATGACCAGCTGCTGTGGTTCCGCGTCGCCGAGAGCAGCTATGACAGCTTCATGGCTGCCGCCACCTCGGCCCGTTCCGCGAAAAAGTAACCGCGGTCAGGATTCGGTCCCCTTCATCTGCTTTCGCGCAGCATGCGTTCGATTTCGGCGGCGTTGTCTTCCTGCGAAGGCGCATCAGCCCGTGGTGCGCCGTCCTGCTGCGGACTGTCCGCGGCGGCAGGCAGCCGCATGGTGGCGGCCGGCGTTTGCTTCGGCGTTCCGCTGCCGGTGACCAGCGCCGGCCAGGCGATCACGATCAGCAGCGCCAGCAACTGCAGGCCCACGAACGGGATGA
>JBKBXX010000060.1:0-20510 GCA_046313915.1 Burkholderiales bacterium
GCACCGGTTTCACGTAAATGCGCGTGGGCTCCAGCAGCCATTCGCTCAAAGGGCGGCCGTCGAGCTCGGCCGACAGGTCGATGCCACGGGCTTCGATGATTTTCCGGATCAGGGAATAGCCGTTGGAATGCGCGCCGCTGCTCGCCAGCCCCAGTACGACGTCGCCTTCGGCGATCGTCGAGCCGTCGATGATGCCGCTTTTTTCCACGATGCCGACGGCGAAGCCGGCGAGGTCGTATTCGCCGGCGGCGTACATGCCGGGCATCTCGGCGGTTTCGCCGCCGATCAGCGCGCAGCCGGCTTGTTCGCAGCCGGCGGCGATGCCTTTGACGACCGCGGTGGCGGTCGCGACATCGAGCTTGCCGCAGGCGAAGTAATCGAGAAAGAACAGCGGCTCGGCGCCCTGCACCAGGATGTCGTTGACGCTCATCGCCACCAGATCGATGCCGATGGTGTCGTGGCGGCCGAGACGGAAGGCGAACTTGAGTTTGGTGCCGACGCCATCGGTACCCGAAACCAGCACCGGCTCGCGGTAGTGGCGTGAAATTTCAAACAGCGCGCCGAAGCCGCCAATGCCCGCCAGCACGCCTTCGCGCAAGGTGCGGCGGGCGAAGGGCTTGATGTTCTCGACCAGCTGATCGCCGGCGTCGATATCGACACCGGCGTCGCGATAGGTGAGGGATCCTGAAGCGTTGGGTTGGTTCAATTCGCGCGTCCCGAGAAAGAATTTTACCGGCCACGGAGGCTGCGCCCACCGCACAGAAAACTGCGGAGATGGCGGCGAATTAAGCTAAGATATGCACACTGGCACACTGGCATACTGACACACCGCAAGACGCCCGCATGATTTTTCGGCGCTTCGTGCCCCTGCGCTCTCCGGGCAAAACTGGATTCTACCGTAAATGGAACCCCGCGTTCTGACGATTTGCACGCTGGGTGGAGGTTCGCGCCGGCTGCCGCCGGCATCGTTTTTCTGCCGATGAAACAGCTCGCACTCGATATCGCCGTCACGCCGTCGCCGACCCTCGACAATTTCGTGACGGGGCGCAATGCCGAACTGCTGCACAACTTCAAGCGCATGGCCGCCGGCGAAGGGGGTGAACGCTTCGTCTACCTGTGGGGCAGCGCGGGCAGCGGCCGCAGCCACCTGCTGCAGGGCGTGGTGGCCGCCGCGCGCAGCGCCGGCGCGAACGCGGTTTATATCGCTTGCGCCGGCGAGACGCGACTGGGCGCAGACGTCGCGCAGCTCGATTGCGTCGCCATCGACGACGTCGATCGTCTGGCAACGCCGGCCCAGATAGAATTGTTCAATATTTACAATGAGTTAAGAGATAGCCGTGGCCTGCTCGTGGTGAGCGGCGATGCGCCGCCGGCGCAGCTCGAGCTGCGCCGGGACCTGGTGACGCGACTCGGCTGGGGCCTCGTGTATCAGGTGCACGCTTTGTCGGACGAGGAGAAGGCGCAGGCTTTGATGCGCCATGCCGCGGCACGCGGTTTCCGGCTGCCGGCCGAAGTCTGTGACTATCTGCTCCATCGGGCGCATCGCGACATGCCTACGCTGCTGGCGCTGCTCGATGCGCTCGACCGCCATTCGCTCGCCACCAAACGCCCGGTCACCGTGCCGCTGCTGCGCGAGCTGCTGCAGGCCGGGCGACCGCAAGGCGCGGCAGGAGACGGGTGACGGGATGACCTCGTGCTTTCGTGACGGACGGTTTTCGTGAATCTGGCATTGTTTGATCTGGACAACACGCTGCTCGCCGGCGACAGCGATTTCGAATGGGCGCAGTTCCTGATCGAAAAAGGCGTGCTCGACCGCGAGGTCTACGAGGCGCGCAACCAGGAGTTCTACGACCAGTACAAGGCCGGCACGCTCGACATCGCCGAGTTCCTCGATTTTCAGTTAAAGCCGCTGTCGCGCCATCCGCGTGCGGTGCTCGACGCCTGGCACCGCGAGTTCATGGCGCGCAAGATCCGGCCTCTGATCCGCGCCGGCGCGCGGGCGCTGGTCGAACGCCACCGCGGCGACCTGCGCGCAGTGATCACGGCCACCAACAGCTTCGTGACGGCGCCGATCGTGCGCGAGTTCGGCATCGAGCACCTGATCGCCACCGAGCCCGAGCAGCACGACGGCGAGTTCACCGGCGGCGTTGCCGGCGTGCCGTGCTTTCGCGAAGGCAAGGTGAAGCGTCTCGAAGCCTGGCTCGCCGCGCAGGGCAGGAGCGTGGCTTCGTTCGGCGAATCGTGGTTCTACAGCGATTCGCTCAACGATCTGCCGCTGCTTTCGCGCGTCACCCACCCGGTGGCAGTGGACCCCGATCCCGTTTTGCGCGCGCACGCCGAAAAGCACGGCTGGCCGGTAGTGAGCCTGGGCTGAGAAGAACGGCCATGCAGCCGCGTGCGATCACCTTGTACCTGCTGCTTGGCACGCTCGCTGCGGCGAGCCTCTACACCGCGCTGCTTTTCGGCGCTTATCGGGTATCGGCGGCGCAACTGCTCGACGCCGTTTTCTTTCCGGTGCCGGGCGCGTTGCACGATGTGATCTGGCGGCTGCGCCTGCCGCGCGCGCTCGCCGCTTTCGCCTGCGGCGGCCTGCTCGCGCTGGCGGGCGCGCTGTTGCAGGTGTTGCTGCGCAACGCGCTTGCCGATCCCTACCTCCTCGGTGTTTCGAGCGGCGCTTCGCTCGGCATGTTGCTCGCGCTGGCGCTGGGCGCCGGCGCAGCGCTGACCGATGCGGCGGCGCTCGGCGGCGCGCTCGCCGCCATTGTCGTCGTGTTCGGCCTGAGCTTTCGCCGCGGTGACTGGAACGTCTATCGCGTGCTGCTCACTGGCGTGGTGCTGTCCGCCGGCTTGTCGGCGCTGATCAGTCTCACGCTGACGCTCGCACCGCAGGCGCAGGTCAAGGGCATGCTGTTCTGGCTGATGGGCGATCTGTCGTACGCTGCGGATCCGCTGGTGGCGTGGCTGGTGCTGGCGGTGCTCGCCGCGCTGGGCGCCGCGCAGGCGACGCGGCTCGATCTGCTGGGGCTGGGCGAGCTCAAGGCGCAATCGCTGGGTGTCGCGGTGCGGCCGCTGCAGCTCGGTGTTTTTTTTGGCGCAGCCCTTGCCACGGTGGCCGCGGTGCTGCTCGGCGGCGCGATCGGTTTTGTCGGTCTGCTGGTGCCGCACGCCATCCGTCTGCTGGGCGTGGCGAACCATCGTGAACTGCTGCCGCTCGCGGTGCTGCTCGGTGGCGCTTTTCTGACGTTCGCCGACACCCTGGCGCGCACGCTGCTCGCGCCCCAGCAGCTGCCGGTGGGAGTGTTCACGGCGTTGCTGGGCGTGCCGCTGATGCTGTGGCTGCTCGGGAGACAGCACTGATGCTGCGTTGTGAAGGATTGAACCTCGCCGTGCCGGGCCGAGTCCTGTGCCGCGATCTGACATTTGCCGTCGCGGCGGGGCAGGTGTGGGCGGTGCTGGGCAGAAACGGCAGCGGCAAGACGACGCTGATACACGCGCTGGGCGGCCTGGGCGGCCGCGAGCGTGGCACGATCCTGTTGCACGGCCGGCCGCTCGAGTCGATCGACAGCCGCGAGCGGGCGCGGGAAGTCGGCGTGCTGCTGCAGCACGAGGATGCCGGTTTCTGGGGCGAGGTTTTTGAATACGTGCTGCTCGGCCGTTTTCCCCATGCGCGGGGATGGTGCGGTCCGCGCGCCACGGACGAGAAGGCGGCGCGCGCCGCGCTCGCCGAAGCCGGGCTCGCCGATTTTGCCTGGCGCGGCTACGCGACACTTTCCGGCGGCGAGCGGCAACGCGCGCGCATCGCGCAGATCCTCGCCCAGGCGCCGCGTCTTTATCTGCTCGACGAGCCGCTGCAGCATCTCGATCTGCGGCATCAGGCCGCCACGTTACGCTTGTTCCAGCGGCTGGCGCAGGAGCGTGGGGCGGCGGTGATGATGGTGTTGCACGATACGCTGTGGCCGGCACGCTTCTGCACCCACGCAGTGCTGCTGCATGACGATGGCACGGCGTGCGCCGGCCCGCTGCGCGAGCTGTTCGAGCGCGCCACGCTGGAGCGGCTCTACGGCTGCGATTTGCTCGAGCTCGGATGCGGCGCGGACCGGTATTTCCTGCCCGATGTATAATTCACGCCCGACAAACTGCGGCGGCCATTCCTGCAGCGCGTGCCGTGCGGCCTGTTTGGGCATTCAACCCGAAAACAGATGATCACCAAATTCATCGGCAAGGTCCTTTCCGGCCGGATTTTCAGGACGTCTCAGCCGAAAATCATTCCCTTCGGTTCGCACGGCATCGCGCGCGAGCGCATCAGTCCGTGCGCGCTCAAGGTCACGCAGACGCTGCAGCGGCACGGCTTTTCCGCTTTTGTCGTCGGCGGCGCGGTGCGTGATCTGCTGCTGGGGCGCGAACCCAAGGATTTCGACGTCGCCACCGAGGCCACGCCGGAAGAGGTGCGTCAGATTTTCCGCCGCTCGCGCATCATCGGCCGGCGGTTCCGGCTAGTGCACGTGATGTGCGGCAGCGAGACGGTGGAAGTTTCGACCTATCGCGGCAGTCATGCGGCCGGCAACAGCGAGGTGCAGGCCGCCGACGAGCACGGACGCATCCTGCGCGATAACGTGTTCGGCGACCAGAAGCAGGATGCGACGCGGCGCGACTTCACCATCAACGCGCTGTTCTACGATCCCGCTTCGCAGGAAATCTGGGATTATCACGGCGGCGTGGCGGATCTGAAAAAAAAGCGTCTGCGCATCATCGGCGATCCCGAACAGCGTTATCGCGAAGATCCGGTGCGCATGCTGCGCGCCGTGCGTTTTGCGGCAAGCTGCGGCCTGGAAATCGATCCGGCAACGCGCAAACCGATCCGCGCGCTCGCCAGCCTGCTGCAGAACGTCCCGGCGGCGCGGCTGTTCGACGAAATGCTCAAGCTGCTGCTGTCCGGATACGCTTTCGAATGCGTGACCCGCCTGCGCAAGGAAGGGCTGCACCACGGTCTGCTGCCCTTGCTTGACGTCATCCTCGGGCAGCCGCTCGGCGAGCGTTTCGTGATGCTGGCGCTGAAGAGCACCGATGAGCGCGTGCGTGCCGGCAAGGCGGTGTCGCCGGCCTTCCTGTTCGCCGCGCTGCTGTGGCACGAGGTGCTCGCGGCGTGGAAGCACATCGAAGCCGCGGGAGTGCGCGAGATTCCCGCGCTCTACCAGGCGATGGAGCAGGTGAGCCAGGTGCAGGCCGAAAAACTCGCGATTCCGCGTCGCTTCGGCACCGACATGAAGGAAATCTGGGCGCTGCAGCCACGCCTGCTGCAACGTTCGGGCCGCCGCCCTTACCGCCTGCTCGAGCATCCGCGGTTTCGCGCCGGCTACGATTTTCTGCTGTTGCGCTGTGAAAGCGGCGAAGTCGATGCGGCGATAGGCGAATGGTGGACGCGCTTCCAGCACGCGGACGAAAACGAGTGCCGCCAGATGCTGGTTTCGGAAAGCGAGCCGAAAAAACGCCGCCGCAAAAGAAGACCGAAAGCGAAAACGGAACAGCCCGCCAGCGGCTGACATGACTTGAAACAGGAAACCGCTTTCATCGCGCTCGGCGCCAATCTCGACCATCCCGAGCGCCAGATCGAGGCCGGCATCCGCGAACTCGCGGCGCTGCCGCGCACGCGCCTGGTGCGCAAGTCTTCGCTCTACCGCAGCGCGCCGGTCGGCTATCTCGACCAGCCCGATTTCGTCAACGCCGTGGTGCAGATCGAAACCGGGCTCGAGCCGCGCGAGCTGCTCGCGGCGCTGCTCGCGATCGAGCAGCGCCACGGGCGGGTACGTGATTTCGCCAATGCGCCGCGCACGCTTGATCTCGACATCGTGCTTTTCGGCGAACGCGTGCTGCACGAGGAAGGATTGACGATCCCGCATCCGCGCATGCACGAGCGCGCTTTTGTCGTGGTGCCGCTCGCCGAAATCGCGCCCGACGCGCCGGTGCCCGGCCGCGGCACGGCGCGCGAGCTGCTGTGCGGCGTGGACGCGGCAAGCGTCGTGAGACTCGCGGAAACCGCCTCATGACGCCGGCGCGCCTGCCCGAAAAATACCGTTACGTCGTGGTCGAAGGCCCGATCGGCGCCGGCAAAACGAGCCTCGCGCGGCTGCTGGGCGAACGCTGCGGCGGCGCCTTGCTGCTCGAGGATCCCGCTGCCAACCCCTTTCTGCCGGGTTTTTACCGGAACGCGGCGCGCTACGCGCTGCCGACCCAGCTTTATTTTCTGTTCCAGCGCATCGACCAGGTGCGCGAACTGAGACAGTCCGACCTGTTCCGGCGCCTGACGGTTTCCGATTTCATGCTCGACAAGGATCCGCTGTTCGCGCGGCTGACGCTCAACGACGACGAGTTGCGGCTCTATCGACAGATTTACGATCACCTCAGCCCCCAGGCGCCCGCGCCGGATCTGGTGATTTATCTACAGGCCGCGCCCGCGACCCTGGTCGAGCGGGTGCGCCGCCGCGGCGTGAATTACGAGAAGAACATGGCTGACGAATATCTGGTGCGGCTGGCGGATGCCTACAGCCGCTATTTTTACCAGTATGCGGCGGCGCCGCTTTTGATCGTCAACTCCGACAATTTGAACTTTGTTGATTCGGAAGCGGATTTTGATTTATTGTTGCAGCGCATCGACGCGATGCGCGGCCCGCGCGAATTTTTCAGCCTAGGAAGCTAAATGCGTATCACCTTGAATGCACTGCAAAAAATGGCGCAGGAAGGCAATCGCATCGCGATGCTGACCTGCTACGACGCGAGTTTCGCCGCGCTGCTCGAGGAAGCCGGCGTCGAAACGCTGCTGGTCGGCGATTCGCTCGGCATGGTGCTGCAGGGCCACGATACGACGCTGCCGGTGACGCTGCGCGACATGGTTTACCATACTGCGTGCGTGGCGCGCGGCTCCAAGCGCGCTTTCATCATCGGCGACATGCCGTTCGGCACCTTCCAGCTCACGCCGCAGGAGACTTTCCGCAACGCCGTCGAGATCATGGCGGCGGGCGCGCAGATGGTGAAAATCGAAGGCGGCAGGCCGATGCTGGAAACCATCGAATTCCTCACCCGGCGCGGCATTCCGGTGTGCGGCCACATCGGGCTCACGCCGCAGTCGGTCTACCAGTTCGGCGGCTACAAGGTGCAGGGCAGGGGCGAGAGCGACGCGCAGCGGCTGCTCGAGGAAGCGCGGCTGCTCGAGGAAGCGGGCGCCGGCATGCTCGTGCTCGAAGCCATACCCGCAGCGCTGGCGCGCGACATCACCCACGCGAGCAGCCGCATGCCGACCATAGGCATAGGCGCGGGACCCGACTGCCACGGCCAGGTGCTGGTGCTGCACGACATGCTCGACATCTACCCCGGCAAGAAAGCCAAATTCGTGAAGAACTACATGCGCGCCGCGGGCTCGATCCACGGCGCGGTCGAAATGTACGTGAAGGAAGTGAAAGCCAGGACCTTCCCCGGCCCCGAGCATTCGTTCTGAGGGCCGGTTTCATAGTAACATATTGTTTTTATTGATTATTTTTTGAGCGCCTGGCGCTCTTCGCGAAATGGACATCATTCATTCCGTCGCCGATCTGCGCGAGCGTCTGCAGCGCGTGCCCAACAACGTGTTCGTGCCGACGATGGGCAATCTGCACGACGGCCACATCCAGCTCATCAACATCGCCAAGCCGCGCGCGGCCTGCACCGTGGTCAGCATTTTCGTCAACCGCCTGCAGTTCGGGCCGCGCGAGGATTTCGACCGCTATCCGCGCACGCTCGAAGCCGACTGCGCCAAGCTCAAGGCGGCGGGCGTGGACGTGGTGTTCGCGCCGGACGAGAAGGAAATCTATCCCGAGCCGCAGACTTTCCTGGTCGAGCCCTCCGACCTGCAGCACATTCTCGACGGCGCCGCGCGGCCCGGCCATTTCCGCGGCGTGGCGACGGTGGTGCTCAAGCTGTTCAACATGGTGTCGCCGCACTCCGCGATTTTCGGCAAGAAGGATTACCAGCAGTACATCGTGTTGCGCGACATGGTGCGGCAGTTCGCGCTGCCGATCGAGATCATTCCCGCCGAGACCGTGCGCGCTGCCGACGGACTGGCGCTGTCCTCGCGCAACAACTATTTGTCGCCTGCGGAACGGCGCGAGGCGCCGCGGCTCTACCGGGTGCTGCGCACCGCCCACGCCGAAATCATGAGCGGCGCGCGCGACTTCCAGCGCATCGAGCTGCACGGCATGTCGGAGCTGGCGAACCACGGCTGGAAGCCCGATTACGTCACGGTGCGCCGCCAGGCCGATCTGCAGCCGCCACGGCCCGAAGATCGTGAGCTGGTGGTGCTTGCCGCCGCGCGCCTCGGTAGCACCCGTCTCATCGACAACGTCGAGATATTCCTGTGATCTGCCGTTGAGCGGGCTGCGGTCGCGGTTGCCGGGAGGGGGACAACACGCGGCGCAGTGGCTTGTTGCGGCGCAGACTGACATTTCGCGCTGGCGCGCAATGTCATGTCGGAGCCAATCGAACCCTCAGGGGGTTGCTGCCGCGGATTTTGACTCCGGCCTGCTGGTGCCGGGAGGGGGAATCGAACCCCCATGGTGTTGCCACCGGCGGATTTTGAGTCCGCTGCGTCTACCAATTCCGCCATCCCGGCTTCGTGCCACTGCGCTTTCTCAACCGCGACGGATTTCGGCTGCGGCCGGGCCGAAACCCCGGGCTTGCCAAGACAAGCCGGCCCGCGCCGCAATATCGTGCCGCGTATTGTCAATAGTCGATATCGCACGAAGCGCGCGATATTGTGGCTACGGCCGGGCTGAAGTCCTTAACTTGCCAAGGCAAGTTAGCCTGCACCGCAATATCGCACGAAGCGCGCGATATTGTGGCTACGGCCGGGCTGAAGCCCTTAACTTGCCAAGGCAAGTTAGCCTGCACCGCAATATCGCATGAAGCGCGCGATATTGTGGCTACGGCCGGGCTGAAGCCCTTAACTTGCCAAGGCAAGTTAGCCTGCACCGCAATATCGCATGAAGCGCGCGATATTGTCCCGCAATCGGGCGAGTGCAGCAACAGCGCCGCCCGGCCCCTCGCGTATAATCCGCGCGATGCATCTCGATGATTTCGACTATGAACTGCCTGCGGAACTGATTGCGCAATCGCCTGCGCCCGAGCGTAGCGCGAGCCGCCTGCTGCATCTCGACGGGGTGAGCGGCTCGGTGGCCGATCTCGTGTTCCGCGACCTTGCGCGGCTGATTGCGCCGGGCGACGTGATGGTGTTCAACGATACGCGCGTCATCAAGGCGCGCCTTGCCGGCCGCAAGGCGGGCGGCGGCAGGGTCGAGGTGCTGGTCGAGCGCGTGCTGGGCAGCGATGAGGTGCTGGCGCAGGTGCGTGCGAGCCATCCGCCGCGCGAAGGCGGCATGCTTGATCTTGCCGATGGCGTCGAAGCTACGGTGATTGGACGGCAGGAGGGTTTTTTCAGGCTGCGCTTTGCCGACTGCGACGACGTGTTCGCGCTGCTCGAGCGCCACGGCACCGTGCCGCTGCCGCCTTACATCATGCACGCGCCGCAAGCCGACGACGAAACGCGCTACCAGACGGTTTATGCGAGCGAACCGGGGGCGGTGGCCGCGCCGACCGCCGGTCTGCATTTCGACCGGCTGCTGCTCGACGCGCTGCGCGAGCGCGGCGTGGCGATCGCCTATCTTACGCTGCACGTCGGCGCCGGCACTTTCCAGCCGGTGCGGGTGCAAAATCCCGCCGCGCATGTCATGCACAGCGAATGGTATCGCGTGCCGCAGGCCACCGTCGATGCGGTGGCGCAGGCGAAACGCCGCGGCGGACGCGTGATCGCGGTGGGCACGACCAGCCTGCGCGCGCTCGAGACCGCCGCTGCCGGCGGCGAACTCGGCGCCGGTTACGGCGAATCGAGACTGTTCATCGTTCCGGGCTACCGCTTCCGGGTGGTCGAGAGGCTGATCACCAATTTTCATTTGCCGAAATCGACGCTGCTGATGCTGGTGTCGGCGTTCGGCGGCATGGACAATGTCCGCCGCGCTTACCGTCATGCGATTGAGCGGCGTTACCGCTTTTTCAGCTACGGTGACGCAATGCTGATCGAGAGGGCCACGAAATGATCAGCGGGATTTTTCATGAGCAGCCAGCAGGCCGACAGCCATGGCCGCGATGCGCGGCGTGCGGCGGGTCGGCCACAACCGCGGCGTGAGCGGCGTATGGAATTCAGACTGATCGGCCAAGACGGACAGGCGCGCCGCGGCGTGCTCGAGCTCGCCCACGGCACGATCGAGACGCCGGCGTTCATGCCGGTCGGCACCTACGGCACGGTGAAAGCCATGAGCCCGGCCGAGCTGACGGAAATCGGCGTCCAGATCGTGCTCGGCAACACTTTCCACCTGTGGCTGCGGCCGGGGCTCGAGGTCATCGCCGCGCATGGCGGCTTGCACCGTTTCATGGGCTGGAGCGGTCCGCTGCTCACCGATTCGGGCGGCTTCCAGGTGTTCAGTCTCGGCGAGTTGCGCAAGATCACCGAGGAAGGCGTGAGGTTCCAGTCGCCGATCAACGGCGATCCGTGTTTTCTTTCACCCGAGGAGTCGATGCGCATCCAGCGCGTGCTCGATTCCGACATCGTGATGGTGTTCGACGAGTGCACGCCCTATCCCGCCAGCTGCGATCAGGCGCGCGATTCGATGCGGCTGTCGCTGCGCTGGGCCGAGCGCTCGAAACGCGCGCACGAAGGCAATGTCAATGCACTGTTCGGCATCGTCCAGGGCGGCATGTACGAGCAATTGCGCGACGAGTCACTGGCGGGGCTGACGGCAATCGGTTTCGACGGCTACGCCATCGGCGGCCTGTCGGTGGGCGAGACCAAGGACGAGATGCGGCGCATCCTCGCCCACACTGCGCCGCGGCTGCCGGCCGACCAGCCGCGCTACCTGATGGGTGTCGGCACGCCCCGGGACATCGTCGAGGCAGTCGCGGCCGGCATCGACATGTTCGATTGCGTGCTGCCGACGCGCAACGCGCGCAACGGCTGGGTGTACACGCGTCGCGGCGTGCTCAAGCTGCGCAACGCGCGATACCGAGACGATTTGAGGCCGCTCGACGAGCACTGCGACTGCTATGCCTGCCGCAATTTCAGCCGCGCCTATCTGCACCATCTGCAGCGCGCGAACGAGATTCTCGGCGCCCGCCTCAATACGCTGCACAACCTCTACTACTACCAGCAGCTCATGCGCGGTCTGCGCGAGGCGATCGCGGCCGGCCGGCTCGCCGATTTCGTCGCGGAATTCGATCGCCAGATGCGGGAAAAATCGTGATAAAATACAATGCTTTTTCAGGGCTCGTGCGAGCGCTCCCATCAATTCCAACGGAGGAAATTTCATGTTGATCAGTCCAGCGTGGGCGCAGGCCGCGGGCGGCGCCCAGGGCGGCGGCATCGAGAGCATGCTGTTGATCGTGCTGATGTTCGTGGTGCTCTATTTCCTGATGATCCGGCCGCAGATGAAGCGCGCCAAGGAACACAAGGCGATGATAGACGCACTGCAGAAAGGCGATGAGGTGGTCACGGGGGGCGGCATGCTGGGGCGCATCAGCAAGATGAACGAAAACTATGTGACGCTCGAAATCGCAAACGGCGTCGAAATCCAGGTGCAGCGCTCGGCGATCCAGGTTTTGCTGCCCAAGGGCACCATCAAGAACATCGAGTAATGGGTAACGGGATACGGGTAATGGGGTATGGACATCGGTGAGAACCGCATCCCATTGCCTTTTTCCATCACACATCACTCATTACGCGCTAGCCAATGAACCGCTATCCTCTCTGGAAAAACATCCTCGTCATCGTGTCGCTGGTGGCGGGGCTGCTCTACACCCTGCCCAATTTCTACGGCGAGGCACCGGCGGTGCAGGTGTCGCCGCTCAAGCACGGATTGAAGGCCGACGCCGCGCTGATGACGCGCGTCGCGGACCTGCTCAAGCAGGACAATCTCGTGCCCGACGGCATATTCGTCGACCAGACCAGCGTCCGCGCGCGGTTCCGCGACACCGACGCCCAGATCAAGGCCAAGGATCTGCTGCAGGCCAGGCTCGGCGAGGATTACGTGGTGGCGCTCAACCTGTTGTCCAACAGTCCGCACTGGCTTACGGCAATCGGGGCGCTACCGATGTATCTGGGGCTCGATCTGCGCGGCGGTGTGCATTTCCTGCTGCAGGTCGACATGAAAGCGGCGCTTGCCAAGAAAATTGACACCTTTGCCAACGACATCCGCGGCACGCTGCGTGACAAGCGCATCCAGTACAGCGGCGTGAGCCGCGAAGGCCAGAGCCTCATCGTGCGCTTCCGCGATCGCGAAATGCGCGACAAGGGCATGGCCGAGATCGGCAAGGTCATGCCCGATCTCGATCTCAAGGCCCAGGACGAAGGCAGCGAGTACCGCATCACCGCCATGCTCAAGCTCGAGGCGCGCAACCAGGCCGAGAAATTCGCACTGGAACAGAACATCACCACGCTCAGGAACCGCGTCAACGAGCTGGGCGTGGCCGAGCCCATCATCCAGCAGCAGGGCGCCGACCGCGTGGTGGTGCAGTTGCCGGGAGTGCAGGACACCGCCAAGGCGAAAGACATCCTTGGCCGCACTGCGACGCTGGAAGTGCGCATGGTCGAGGCACACGCCGGCGATCCCGCGGCGCGCAATTACGATCCTCAGAAAATCGAGCAGGCGATCAACGGCCAGGTGCCGTTCGGCACCGAGCTTTTTTACCTGCAGCGGGAAGGCGGCAAGGAGCCGCTGCTGCTCTCCAGGCAGATCGTGATCACCGGCGATCGCCTGACCGATGCTTCTCCGGGCTTCGATTCCCAGGACCACCGCCCCATCGTCAGCGTCACGCTCGACGGCCAGGGCGCGCGCATTTTCCAGCAGGTGACGCGTGAGGCGGTCAAGCGCCGCATGGCGATTCTGCTGATCGACCGCGGCAAGCCCGAGGTGCTGACCGCGCCGGTGATCCAGTCCGAGCTCGGCGCGCGTTTCCAGATCACCGGTTTCAGGAGCACCGAGGAAACCAAGGACCTGGCGCTGCTGCTGCGCGCCGGCGCGCTGGCCGCGCCGATGGAGATCATCGAGGAACGCACGGTGGGGCCGTCGCTCGGCGCCGAGAACATCCGCATCGGTTTCCATTCGACGTGGTACGGTTTTGCGGCGATAGCCGTGTTCATGATCGCCTATTACGCGATGATCGGCCTGTTTTCGGTGCTGGCGCTTAGCGCCAACGTGCTGTTCCTGGTGGCGCTGCTGTCGCTGCTGCAGGCGACGCTGACGCTGCCCGGCATGGCCGGCATCGCGCTCACCATCGGCATGGCGATCGACGCCAACGTGCTGATCAACGAGCGCATCCGCGAGGAATTGCGCAACGGCAACACGCCGCAGGCAGCGATCCACGCCGGCTATGACCGCGCGTGGGGCACGATACTCGACTCCAACATCACCACCCTGATCGCGGGGCTCGCGCTGTTCGCTTTCGGCTCCGGTCCGGTCAAGGGGTTCGCGGTGGTGCTGTGCCTGGGCATATTGACTTCGATTTACAGCGCGGTGGTGGTTTCGCGCGCCCTCGTCAATTTCTACTACGGCAGGCGCCGCAGGCTGGATGGCATTTCGATCGGCCAGGTGTGGCGGCCGGGCGCCGAAAAGACCGGGTAGGCGGAACCTCGGAAAATGGCTTTCACCGCCCGCCGCTCGCCGCTCACGGCTTTCGCCTTCTAGGAATCGTCATGGAATTCTTCAGGATAAGACGCGATATCCCGTTCATGCGCCATGCGCTGATCTTCAACGTGATTTCGATCATCACGTTCCTGGTCGCGGTGGTTTCGCTGACGGTCAAGGGGCTCAATTTCGGCGTCGATTTCACCGGTGGCACGGTGATGGAGGTGTCGTACTCCCAGCCCGCCGATCTGCACAAGATCCGCGAAACCATGGCGAGCCTGGGTTTTGCCGATGCTTCGGTGCAGAATTTCGGCACTTCGCGCGATGTGCTGATCCGCCTGCCGGTCAAGGCGGGGATGAGCAGTGCCCAGCTGTCGGAAACCGTGACGCGGGAGCTGCGCAAGGATGGCGAGAAGCTCGAGGTGCGGCGTGTCGAGTTCGTCGGGCCGCAGGTCGGCCGCGAGCTGGTGGAGAATGGAGCGCTCGCGCTGCTGTTCGTGTCGATCGGCATCGTGGTCTATCTGTGGTTCCGTTTCGAATGGAAATTCGGCGTTGCCGCCATCGTCGCCAACCTGCACGACGTGGTGATCATTCTCGGGTTTTTCTCGATTTTCCAGTGGGAATTCTCGCTGTCGGTGCTCGCCGCGGTGCTCGCCATACTCGGTTACTCGGTCAACGAATCGGTGGTGGTGTTCGACCGGGTGCGCGAAAATTTCCGCAAGATGCGCAAGGCGAGCGTGCCGCAGATCATCGACAATGCGATCACCCGCACCATGTCGCGCACCATCATCACCCACGGCTCGACCCAGCTCATGGTGGGCGCGATGCTGATTTTCGGCGGTGAAACCCTGCATTACTTCGCGCTGGCGCTCACCATCGGCATCCTGTTCGGCATTTATTCGTCGGTGCTGGTGGCGAGCCCGATCGTGATGTGGCTCGGGGTGTCGCGCGAAGACCTGGTCAAGCCCGAGAAAAAACCGGCTTCCGAGGCGATGGTGTAGGCGGGCGCGCCGCGTGGAACTCCTCGCCGCCTTTTTCGACATCGTGCTGCACCTCGAGCGCCATCTGCAGGGGCTGGTCGCGAGTTACGGCGCCTGGATCTACCTGATCCTGTTCCTGATCGTGTTCTGCGAGACCGGGCTGGTGGTCACGCCGTTCCTGCCCGGCGATTCGCTGCTGTTCGTGGCCGGCACCGTGGCTGCGGCAGGCGGCATGGACGTGCACCTGCTGGTGCTGCTGCTCATCATTGCCGCAGTGCTGGGCGACACCGTGAACTACTGGATCGGCAGCTATCTGGGACCGCGGGTTTTTCACTACGAGAACTCGCCGTGGCTCAACCGCCGGCACCTCGATCGCGCGCACGCTTTTTACGAGCGCCACGGCGGCAAGACCATCGTCATCGCGCGCTTCGTGCCCGTCATCCGCACCTATGCGCCGTTCGTCGCCGGCATGGCGAGCATGACTTACCGCCATTTTCTCGCCTATAACGTGAGCGGTGCCATCGGCTGGGTGGCCTCACTCGCCTACGCCGGCTATTTTTTTGGCAACCTGCCGCTCGTCAAGCACAACCTGTCGCTCGTGATCATCGGCATCGTCATCGTCTCCGTCATGCCGGGCGTGGTGGAATATCTGAGACACCGCGTCCGATCCTCGTAGGCACGGGTCGCGCGGGATGATTCCTGCCGCCTCCGCTGCTACAAAAACTTAATTAAAACAATGACTTATAAAGAGACGCGGCGCCGGCTGCTCAATGGAGGGCGCTCGCGAGCTGCTTGCGGTAACGGCTGACGAGCTCGCCGTGATCGGGCTGGGTGCCGAGCATGCTGAATACCTGAAGCATGGTTTTGCGCGCGATGTCGTCGCCGAAGCCACGGTCGCGGCGGATGATTTCGAGCAGCTCGTCGAGCGCCGCCGCGTATTGCCGCTGCGCCACCAGCAGCCGGGCGAGCTGCAGGCGCGCCTCGAGATCGCCGGCGTCGCGCGCGATGCGCGCGCGCAACGCCTCGGCAGCGGGCGCGGCCGCCACCGCTGCGGCAAAATCGCTGCGGGCCTTGAGCGCCGCGACGCGCTCATCCATCTGGGTGAGCGGTGCGAGCGTTTCCAGCAGCCGCCGCGCTTCGTCGACATTGCCCGCGTCGAGCAGGATCTCCGCGCGGTCGATCCGCACCGCTTCATTGCTGCTGTCGAGTGCTGCGGCCTGTGCCAGCAGCCCGAGTGCCGCGGCGGCGTCCTTGTCGCGGCGGTAAAGCGCCATCGCCTGCAGGCGCAGCGCCTCGGCAGGCGACGGCACCACGCGCGCGATGAATTCGCGCACCGCGGCCTCCGGCAGCGCGCCGGTGAATTCGTCCCTGATCTTGCCGTCGGCAAAGGCCTTGACGTTGGGAATGCCGCGGACGCCGAACTGCGCGGCGAGCGCCTGGTTTTCGTCGGAATTGACCTTGGCCAGCACGAACCTGCCCTGGAATTCGGCGGCGAGCTTTTCCAGCACCGGCGTCAGCGCGCGGCACGGCGCGCACCACGGCGCCCAGAAATCGACGAGTACCGGAACCTTCTTCGAGCCTTCGATGACCACCTGCCCGAAATTGGACGAATCGACGGCGATGCTGTATGCGGACATGCGTGCTCCTGCCGGTAAAAACGGTTGGCGGAGAAAAAAATGGGGCAGCGGGCCGCGGTTTTCAACCCCGCGCCGCAGCCGCGCCGTTCAGATTTTCCGGGCGAGCTCGGCGGCTTTACCGAGGTAGGTTGCGGGCGTGAGCGCGAGCAGGCGTTTTTTTTCCGTCTCGGGAATCGCCAGCGTCCCGATGAAGGCGTGCAGTGCCTCGCGCGTGATGCCCGACTTGCCGCGCGTGAGGTCTTTCAGCCGCTCGTAGGCGCCGGCGATGCCGTAACGCCGCATCACGGTCTGGATCGGTTCGGCGAGCACTTCCCAGTTGGCGTCGAGGTCCGCCGCCAGCCGTTCGCGGTTGGCTTCGAGCTTGCCGAGCCCTTTCAGGCACGAATCCCAGGCGAGCAGCGTGTGGCCGAACGCAACCCCCATGTTGCGCAACACCGTGGAATCGGTGAGATCGCGCTGCCAGCGCGACACCGGCAGCTTGTCGCTCATGTGCCTGAGCAGCGCGTTGGCGATGCCGAGATTGCCTTCCGAATTCTCGAAATCGATGGGATTGACCTTGTGCGGCATGGTCGAGGAACCGATTTCGCCGGGCTTGGGCTTCTGCCTGAAATAGCCGAGTGAAATATAACCCCATACGTCGCGATCGAGATCGATGAGGATGGTGTTGAGGCGGGCGCAGGCGTCGAACAGTTCGGCGATGGCGTCGTGCGGCTCGATCTGGGTGGTGTAGGCATTGAACTCGAGCCCGAGGCTTTCGACGAAAGCGCGCGCGAACCGCTCCCAGTCGAGCTCGGGATAGGCCGCGAGGTGGGCGTTGTAATTGCCGACCGCGCCGTTGATCTTGCCGAGCAGCCTGACGCCGGCGAAGCGCTCGCGGGCGCGCTTGAGGCGCGAGGCGACGTTCGCCATCTCCTTGCCGAGCGTGGTCGGCGAAGCCGGCTGGCCGTGGGTGTGCGCGAGCATCGCGGCGTCGGCGAGCTCGTGGGCCAGCGCGACGAGCCTGGCGATGATCGCGTCGAGCGCGGGCAGCATGATTGCGTCGCGCGCGTGCTTTAACATCAGCGCATGGCACAGGTTGTTGATGTCTTCCGAAGTGCAGGCGAAATGGATGAATTCCGCGACTGTGACGATCTCGCGGTTGGCGGCGAGCCGGTCCTTGAGGAAATATTCGACCGCCTTGACGTCATGGTTGGTGCGCGCCTCGATCGCCTTGACCGCTTCGCCGTCTTCCGCAGAAAAACCGGCAGCCAGCGCGTCGAGTTCGGCGACGGTCGCCGCTGAGAACGGTGGCACCTCGGCGAGCGCGGTTTCGCGGGAAAGCGCCTTCAGCCATTCGATTTCGACCCGAACCCGGTGGCGGATCAGTGCGAATTCGCTGAAATGGTCGCGCAGCGCGGCGACTTTGCCGTGATAGCGGCCGTCGAGGGGCGAGAGGGCGGTGAGAGGGATGGGCGCCATGATGATTTTGCAGGGAAAACGAGAAGCGATTCTAACATACGAACGCCTCCCGCCGGGCGGGCGACCCCTAGGCTCGCCGCGGCGAATAATGCGATAATGTCGCCATGAACGACGAACAGCAACCGATTTCTCCCCGCGCGCGCCTGCAGCAGCTGCTGGCGATCCCCGACAGACAGCGCACCGACGCCGAGTGGGACGAGCTCAACGAACTCGAAATCATGCTCGCTTCCGGGAACCGGGAGGGCGCGCGCGACGAGGGTGTGCGGCGCAACGGCGCGCCGTCCGGCGGTGGCGGCCCCAAACCCGGCGGCCGGCCCCACGGCAAGAAGCAGGGCAGGAAATTCCACAAAAGACCGCCCAAGGGCAACGCACCGTAACGGCGCCGCGCTGCCGTTTCGGCAGCCACGGGTGAAGGGGTCGCGTCTTGTATTATGACGTTTCCTTCGTCGTCCCGATAATGCTGCGGCCGTCCGTGGCGTGGCGCAAACCCGCCACGCCTCTTCGCGTCAGTTTCTGGCAGGACGCTCGCGCACGATGGTTCTGCCGTATGCGTCTTTGGCGACGGGCTTCCACTCGTGGCTTCCGGAATCGAGCTTGCGCTGAAGCGATTGCGTTGCTTGCCGGGAACCGGGTTGCCCGATTTCCGGGGCATTGTATTGCTGGATTCGATAGCGCTTGCCGTGGTAGCGATAAGTATCGCCGTCGATGGCCCGTGCGCCCCGGTAGGAGTGGTAGCCGCTGCCGGATGAGATTCCCCGGCCGCGCGCTTCCACGTCCGGGACTGCCATCGCGAGGATCGCACTTGCAACCGCTGCCGCGATCATCATCCTTCCGATACGCATATGTCCTCCCGCATCGAATGCGTTACCTGCAGGCCGGCCCTGGCCTGGTTACGGCGTCGCCCGCTCCCGGCTCCGGGGGTGCCGGAGCGGTTCGCTTCGACCCCCGGTATCTCCCGCGCCTTGAACCGCGATTTCATTCCCACAGCCGTTCCGGCAGCGGCAGCCCCGCCAGGTCTTCCGCCGTCAGCTTGCCGTCGGGCTCGATGCCCAAACGCTCGAGCACGGCGGCGAGCTGACGCGCGTGCTGCGCCGAATGCCACGTCGAGCGCTCGAGCAGCATGTGCAGCGGCGGCGTGCCGAAGAAAGTCGGCACTTTCCGGGTGCAGGATTTGTCGGCGAGCGTGTTCCACCATTTTTCCAGGCGCGCGATGACCTGGTCGCCGTAGACCGCGATTTCATCACCGCTCGTGAAAGTGCCGTCTTTCGGCGGCACGGTCGCCAGCCCGGCGCTGTATTCGACGCCGTCGATCACCGTTTCCAGGAAAGCTTCACCGATGCGGAACACGTGGTGGCCGAGCAGGCGGATCGAGCGGTCGCGGTTGTCGATGACGCGCTCGGCGAGGCGCGAGGCCGGCAGCTGCCGGACATAGCGCTGTGCCGCGCGCAGCACGTTGATCCATTTTTTCATGAGCTGCCCGGGCGGCAGCGGCGTGTGCCCGGTGCCGTGCAGGCCGACGAATTCGGCGACATCCTCGAGGTTCTGGCCGAAAACGTATTCCCTGCCCTTGGCGATGACCGGCACGTTGCGCACACCGAGGCGCAGCAGCTGTTCACGGCCCTGCGGGTCGTTCAGCACGTCGATGGCGACGAAATCGATGTGCTTGCGCGAAAGAAACTCTTTCGCCCTGAGGCAGCTGCTTCACCCGGGCTGGGTAAAAAGAATGAATTTGTCGGCGGCGGGTTCCATGATTGCGCGAAGCTGAGGATGGTTTTTCGAAGCGATGGCTGCCGTTGCAGCCTACCGCGTGCGCGGCGCCGGCGTCAAGTTGCTGCGCGCGATATGCCGGGCATTGTCACCCTCGCGGCGATGCTATAATGGCGCCCCTTTTCAGACTGAAACAGGTTTCGCAACGATGAAGTTGATCGGCACGCCCACCAGTCCCTACACCAGAAAAGCGCGCATCGTATTGGCCGAAAAGCGTATCGACTACGATTTCGTCATCGACAGTCCGTATGACGGCGTGACACGGGTGCCCGACTACAATCCGCTCGGCAAGGTGCCGGTGCTGGTGCTCGACGACGACACTTCGATTTTCGATTCGCGCGTGATCGTCGAGTATCTCGATCACGCGAGCCCGGTGACCAAGCTGATTCCCGAAGACACGCGTCACCGCATCCTGGTCAGGCGCTGGGAGGCGCTCGCCGACGGCTGCACCGACGCCGCTGTCGCGATGGCGGTGGAAAGGCGGCGTCCGGCGAATCTGCAATCGGCCGAGTGGATCGCGCGCCAGCAGGGCAAGGTCGACCGCGCGCTCGAGGCGATGGCGGCTGAACTGGGAGCCCGCAGCTGGTGCAGCGGCGAATTCTTCAACCTGTCCGATATCGCCGTCGGCTGCTGCCTCGGTTATCTCGACTTGCGCCTGGCCGAGCTCAACTGGCGCAAGATCTATCCCAATCTTGCCAAGCTCGCTGAAAAGCTCGTCCAGCGCGCTTCTTTCAGGGATACACAGCCGCCGGTGTCGTGACGGCCGCAGGCGGTGCGGGCGCCCCGTCAGGCAATGATGCCGCCACCCAGGCAGACGCGGCTTTCGTAGATCACCACCGACTGTCCGGGCGTGACCGCCCATTGCGGTTCGGCGAATTGCACCGTGCAGCTTCCGGCGTCGACGTGGGAAAGGGTGCAGGGCGCATCCTTCTGGCGGTAGCGTGTTTTGGCACCGTAGACCCAGCGGCAGT
>JBKBXX010000061.1:0-20344 GCA_046313915.1 Burkholderiales bacterium
TTGCGTTCGATGATCCACCTCCTTCGCCATTGTACGGGCAGGGCGGCGGACACTCAGTCCACCCGCACGCCCGCTTCCTTGATGATTTTTGCATATTTCGCGATTTCGGCGCGCATGTGTCTTTCCAGTTCCTGCGGCGTGCTGCCTACCGGATCAATGGCGCCATTGAAAAGCATCTCGGCGTACTCCGGCTGTTTCAGAATGCTGCCGATTTCGCGATTGAGCCTGTCCACGATATCGCGCGGCGTTCCGGCTGGCGCGAGTATCGCGTACCACACGCCCGCATCGTAACCCGGCACGCCGGCTTCCGCGATCGTCGGCAGATCAGCAATGGCCGCAGGGCGCTTCGCGGTGCTGACGGCAAGCGCCCGCATCCGGCCGCTCTGGAGGTGGCCTTTTCCCACCGCATAAGTCGAAAACAGCATCTGCACGTTTCCTGCCAGCAGATCGACGAGCGCCGGCCCGCCGCCTTTGTACGGCACGTGCAGCATCCTGATGCCGGCCATGCTTTCGAGCAGGACCGCCGCGAGATGGCCGCCGCTGCCGTTGCCCGACGAAGCATAGGCAATCTGGCCCGGACGCTTGCGCGCGAGCGCGATGAACTCCTGCACCGATTTTGCCGGCAGCGACGGATGCACCACCAGGATGTAAGAGCCGCTCGCGAGCAGCGTGACTGGAGCGAAATCCTTCACCGGATCATACGGCAGTTTCCTGAACAGGGCCGGATTGACCGCGTACTGCGCGGTCAGCGCCATTACGATCGTATAGCCATCAGGCGCCGAGCGGGCGACGTTCTCCATTCCTATCGCCCCGCTGGCGCCGCCGCGGTTGTCGATCACGACCTGCTGCCCGAGTTTTTCGCCAAGACGCTGCGCGAGCGGGCGGGCGATCGTGTCCGAGCCGCCGCCCGGCGGATAAGGCAGGACGAGACGAACCGGCTTCACAGGATAGGTTTGCGCGCCTGCTTGCGCTCCGGCCAGAATGCCAATGGCGATGGCGGCCGCGGCCATCCCGCATGGCGGACTTCTTTTCATGTTGCCCTCCTCCCCGTTTTCCCGGATCGCCCGGATCAGCGACCCGCGATCCGTTCCCGCGCCGCTGCCGCAAGATCGGTCGCGCGTCGCAACAGCGTGGCATCATCGCGCAGCACCGCCTTTGCCACCTTGTGCGTCGGCGTGTGCGGCAACTCGTCGACGAATACAATATAGCGCGGCACTTTCATCGGCGCGAGCCGCTCGCGGCACCATTGCGCGATGTCCGCGGCCGTCGGCGCGTGCCCCGTTTTCGGCACGACGGCAACCAGGATTTCGTCTTCGCCGAGTTCGGCCGGCACCGCAATCGCCGCCGCTTCGTGCACCGCCGGGTGCGCGCCGATCACGCGGTCGAGCTCGGCGCCGGCAATGTTCTCGCCGCGGCGGCGAATGATGTCCTTCTTGCGCGCGACGAAGTAGAAATAGCCGTCGGCATCGCGCCGCACCAGATCGCCGGTCAGAAACCAGCCGTCGTGGAATGCTGCTGCGGTCTGCTGCGGATCACGGAAATAACCCTGCATGATGATCGGCGTTTTCACGATCAGCTCGCCCACCTCATCGACGCCGACGTCGCGCCCTTCGTCATCGACCACGCGGCACTGCGCCCACGGCCGCGCCGGATCGGGATGGCGCCCGATCGGCCCCATGCTGCCCGGCTTGTGCGGCCCTTCGAACGGATTGCAGGTGACGCCCGGGATTTCGGTCATGCCATAGCCGCCGATGCGGTGCGCGATGCCGAATTCGTCGCGAAAACACTCGGCGACACTTTCGCGCACGCCATAAATTACGCGCACCTTGTGGTCTGGCCGGAACTCGCTGCGGGGCCGGTTTTTGAGGATGGTGCCGATCGCCTCGATGATGTTGACTTGCGTCACACCGTGATCGGCCGCCGTGTGCCAGAAAGTCGATGCAGAAAACTTGTTTATTATCAATGCACTGCATCCCGCCGCGAGCGTGCCGGCGAGCGAATAGAACAGCGCGTTGATATGAAAGAGCGGCAGCACGATCATCACGCGGTCGTCGTCCTGCAGCCACACGCGCTGCACGAACGCTTCGCCGCAGGTAACGAAATTGCGCTGGCTGTGCATCACGCCTTTGGGAAAACCGGTGGTGCCCGAAGTGTAGATGATGAGGCAGGTGGCGTCGGCGGCGACATCGCCGGGCAATGTCGCATCCGGCGCCTGCGCCAGCAGCTTGTCGAGCGGCGGCGCATCGGCTGTCTCGTCGCAGCCGCCGTCGAGCCGCACGAACCACGGCGCCTGCGCCAGTCCGCGGCACGCTGCGCGCGCCACCCCGAGCGCGCCGCCGTCGGCGGCAACCGCGCTCACCGCGGCATGGTGCAGCACATAGCGTGCTTCTGCCACGCCGAATTCGGGATTGACCGGCACCATCACGGCGCCGATGCGCGCCAGCGCGAACAGCAGCAGCACGTGGCCGTCGCAGTTATGCGCCATCACCGCCATGCGATCGCCCTTGCGGATGCCGCGCGCGGCAAGCGCGCGCGCCAGCGCATCGGCGGCGGCCGCAAATTCGCGCCACGACCAGTTCCGGCCGACGTAGCGCATGAACGCCCGCCCGCCATCGCGCGCCAAGCGGCTTTGCAGCGCATCGTGCAGGGTGTAATCGTGCTCGCGGTAAAGCCGCAAGACATCGAGCGGCGTTTTCATCGTCTCACAGGTGCGAGGGTATCAGCCTGCCCGCATGCCGCTCGACAGTCGATGATGCGGCATGCTGTCCGGCATCGTGCAGTTTGCGCGGCAACGCGGCGTGAATGACCGCTCCGATTGTATGCGCAGGCTCCGGCCATGTCCACGGGCCCGGACCGGACCCGCCCCCTCGAGATGTGATGTGAACAGCGATGGACCGGGAGCCCTGTTTCATCGACAATGATGGCCTCGCGCCTGCGCGCAACTCGAATCTCAAAGGCGGATTCAGATGAGCATCATCAGCCCGTGGTACCAGCTCGGCTACGTCATCCCCCATCTCCATACCGATCTCGATGCCTACCAGTTCTATCGCGTCGCCCCCGAAGGCATGATGCTGGTGACGACCGGGCTCGACCTCAAGGAATACAGCCTCGCAGCCGTCGAGCGGGAACTGCCCGTGCTGCGGCAGCGCTTCGACCTGCTCGCCAAAAAGAAGGTGGACCGGATCTCGCTGAGCGGGGTGCCGATCGCCTCGGTCCTCGGGCGGAAGAAAATGCTGGAGATCCTTGCCGAAGCCCGGGCACGCACCGGCCTGCCGTGCGACACGGACCTCGAAGCGCACATCGCGACGCTGCAGCACTTCGGCGCGACCCGGATCGCGCTGGCGACCCGCTGGCCCGAAGCTGTCAACGCCGCGCTGACCGGCTATCTCGCCGAAGCCGGCATCGAAGTGATCGCCTGCCGTTCGCGCGCGCGCTCGCTCGAGCAGAACAAGGCGGCGAGCGCGGCCGCCGATCATCTGCTGGCGCTCGAACTGGGCCGCGAGGCGCTGCGCGAGGCGCCGGCTGCGCAGGCGCTGCTGCTGCCGGGCGGCCTGTGGTACGCGATCCATGCCGCACCGCTGCTCGAGGCCGAATACGGCCGGCCGGTGTTGCTCAACATCCTCTCCACCACCTGGGCAGCGCTCCGCGCAGTGGCGATGCCGCTGCCGCAGCGTCCCGATCCGCGCTGGGGCATGGTGCTGGCGAGCCTCGCGTAGACCACGACGGCCGTGCGGCGCCGGCGGAACAAACCACGGCTGTTTTTGACATACAATTCTGCCACCGACATTGATCAGAGCGCCGCGACATGAATCTTTTTGCCCCGCCCCGGACCATCACCGCCGAAGTCTTCGCCGCACTGCCGCGAAAATTCCGCAACCGGAAACCTTCTGCAGAGCGCGCCGCCTCCGGCCGCAGCATGCCGGCGCACGGCTGTTTCCTCGAAGGCCCGTCATTCGACCGCAAAGGCAATCTTTATGTCACCGACATTCCGTTCGGACGCGTTTTCCGCATCTCGCCCCGGGCCGAGTGGGAACTCGTCGTCGAATACGATGGCGAACCCAACGGTCTCAAGATCCACAAGGACGGGCGCATTTTCATCACCGACTACAAAAACGGGCTGATGCTGCTCGACGCGAAGCGCGGTGCGGTCACGCCGCTTGTCACGCGCTACAACGGCGAGCGCTTCAAGGGGCTGAACGACCTGCATTTCGCCGACAACGGCGATCTTTATTTCACCGACCAGGGCCAGACCGGATTGCAGGACCCCACCGGCCGCGTCTACCGCCTCACCGCGGCGGGCAGGCTCGAACTGCTGATCGATTGCGTTCCCAGTCCCAACGGGCTGGTGCTCAACAACAGGCAGAACATCCTTTATCTCGCCGTCACGCGCGCCAACGCCGTGTGGCGGCTGCCGCTGCTGCCCGACGGCACAGTGTCGCGCACCGGGGTGTTCATCCAGCTCTCGGGCGGACGCGGGCCCGACGGCCTGGCGATCGACGAAAACGACGGCCTGGCGGTGGCGCACCCCGATATGGGCGCGGTGTGGGTGTTCAACCACCGCGGCGAGCCGCTCTACCGCGTCAACTCGCCCCGGAGCGAAGTCGTGACCAACGTCGCCTACGGCGGTCCCGACCGCAAGACGCTCCATATCGTCGATTCCGAAGGCGGTTTCATCCACACCGCGCGCCTGACAACGGCGGGACGCAAGATGTACTCGCACTCGTGACGGCGGGCTACCCCAGCTTTCCGATCAGCCGCAACGCATCGCGCGGCGCTGCAGCGCCAACGTCGTTGTCGAAATAGCAGTAGACGTCGCGCGAGCGCCGCGGCCGCGGCGCTTCGGGCGAAATGCGGCGCGCGTCGACCGGCTCCCTGCCAGCGTGCCATTCGCGTATGCGCCGCGCCCAGCGCTCGAGCGCTTCCTCACTGTAACCGCCGGCGTAGAGCTGCTGCTCGCCGTGCAGGCGGAGGTAGACGAAATCGGCGGTCACATCCTCGCACAGCGGCCAGCGGCCGGCGGTATCGGCGACGACCAGCGCCACCCGATGGCGGCGCAACAGCCCGACGAACGCGGAATCGAGAAAACTCTCGTGGCGGATTTCGATCGCGTGGCGCAGCCTGCGTTTTTTGTCGATGGCTAGCCTCGATCGCCCTTTCATGCGCGCTTCGCGGCGCCGCGCCAGCTTGAGCGCCTCTGCGGTGTCGCGCGGCAGCAGCTCAAGAAAGCGCGCGAGCAGCGCGGGATCGTAGGCCAGCGCCGGCGGCAGTTGCCACAGGATCGGACCGAGTTTCGCGCGCAGGTTGAACACGCCGGAGGCGAAGAAATTGGCGAGCGGGCCTTCGACATCACGCAGCCGCCGGATGTGGGTGATGTAGCGCGGGCCTTTGACGCTGAAGACGAAACCGCGCGGCGTTTCGTCGTGCCAGCGGGCATAGGTCTGCGGGCGCTGCAGCGCGTAAAACGAGGCGTTGATCTCTATCGAGGGCAGCGCGCGTGAAGCGAATTCCAGTTCCCGCCTCTGCGGCAGGCCTTCCGGGTAAAAAACGCCGCGCCATGAGCCGTAGCGCCAGCCGGAAATGCCGATGCGGATCGCGCTCATGAGTTTCGGGCCGGTCGCGCCGTTTTCCGTATTTGCGGCTACACCGCCATCAGGTCCACGAACTCATGGACCGCCGTCGCTTCGAGTCTTCCCCGGTCGAGGCACGCCTCGAGGATCCTGGCGCGCTGCTTCGGGGCAAATACCTGCGCAACGTTTTTCTCGAACTTTTCCATCAGCAGCGGCACGCCCTCCTTGCGCCGGCGGCGGTGGCCGAGCGGATACAGCACCTCCGAGAGCGGTGTGCTGCTGCCGTCCCTGAAATATACCCGGATCGAATTGGCATTGGCGCGCTTGGCGGGGTCGTGATAATCGCGCTCGTATGGCGCGTATTCGGACAATCTCATTTTCGCCCGCAGGCGGTCGATGCGCGGATCGGCGGCGACGTGGTCTTCGTAGTCCCTGGCAGTGAGTCTGCCGAAGATCAGGCCGATCGCGATCATGTACTGCATGCAATGGTCGCGGTCGGCGAAATTGTGCAGCGGTCCGCTCTTGTCGAGGATCACCATCGAGGAATGGTGGCACCTCACGTCGATGCGCTTGATCTCGTCGAGGCGGTCCTTCACCAGCGGATGCAGCCTGATCGCCGCCTCCACCGCGCTCTGGCCATGAAACGCGGTGGGATAGGCGATCTTGAACAGCACGTTTTCCATGACATAGCTGCCGAACGGCCGCTGAAACCGGAATGGCTGGCCCTGGAACAGCGCGTCGTAGAAACCCCAGGTCTTCGCGGTGAGCGCCGAGGGATAGCCCATTTCGCCTTTGCGCGCAAGCAGCGCGAGCCACACGCCGCGCGCCGCCGCATCGCCCGCCGCCCACGATTTGCGCGGGCCGGTATTGGGCCGGCGGCGGAAGGTGGCGAGCGCGTGGCCGTCGACCCATGCGTTCGACACCGCATTGACGATTTCTTCGCGCGTGCCGCCGAGCAGTTTCGCCGCAGCCGCGGTGGTGGCGACTTTCACCAGCAAGGTGTGGTCGAGGCCGGCGGCAGTGAAACCGTTCTCGAGCGCGAGTCCGCCCTGGATTTCGTAGGCCTTGATGATCGCTTCCATCACTTCGCGCATGACGGGCGGCTGCCTGCGCTGCGCCACCCGCACGCGCGCCAGGTGATCGGCGAGCATCAGCAGCGCGCCGATGTTGTCCGACGGATGGATCACGGTGGCGCCGTAGAACGCATCGTTGTAATCGAGCCAGCGGATCAGGGTGCCGAGGTTGAACGCCGCCGTCACCGGATCGAGCATGAAGGTGGTGCCTGGCACTTTCGCGCCGTGGGGGACGATGGTGCCGGGAACGACGGGCCCCAGCAGCCGCGTGCACTCGGGATGGGCGAGCGCCGCGAAACCGCAACCCAGGCTGTCGATTACGGCAAGCTGCGCGGTTTCCCACGCGAGCCTGCTTGGGACGCGGTAGCCGTCGACATAGGCGGCGATGTCGGCGATGATTTTGTCCGGCTGCGGGCGTAGATTGCTGGCGGCGGGCATGGGATTCGCTTCCACTCTATTACATTGTTTTTTAACAAGTTTTTAATTGTGTGGCGGCGGCCCGATGCGCAATGTGTGAGTCGCGAGATAAACTTCGCGCAAAAAGGACACGAGCCCGCCGATCAACGCCGCCATCGCGACGACGAACAGCGCGCCCACCGCCCATTTGAGATTGGTGCCGATGAAAGCATCGATGAACAGCAGCGCGATTTCGGTGCACACCAGCAGCGCCGCGAAAGTGCAGAAATTGATCGCCCAGCTCGCCAGCCGTGCGCGCTTCGCCAGCACGCCGAGCTCGACGCGCGCCGCAGCGCGCGCCACTTCATCGAGACTCGCGAACTGCGCTTCCAGCGCCCGCGCGCGGTCGATGACGCGCGCCAGGCGATTGGTCATCACCGCCAGCAGTGCGCCGACGCCGGTGAGCAGAAACACCGGCGCCACCGCGAGCTGGATCACGTGGGCGATGGCGGCGATTTCCGGATCGGACGACATGATTTCCCCTGCTTCCGCGCGATCCCGCATTCCCCGGAACCTGCCGCCATTTTATCTCGAATGACGCGACAGGGCCGGCCGTTTGCGCTCAACCGCGCTGCGCGAGCGCGGCCGCGGTCAACGCCGAAAGGCGCGTCTTCTGCGCGCCACGCGCGTCGAAATTCCCGGGAGCGAGCCAGCGCTCGAATGCGTCGCGCAAGACCGGCCATTCCCGGTCGATGACCGAATACCACGCCGTGTCGCGGCTGCGCCCTTTGTAGACTACGGCCTGGCGGAACATGCCTTCGAAAGCAAAGCCCAGGCGCTGCGCCGCGGCGCGCGAAGGCGCATTGAGCGCATCGCATTTCCATTCGCAGCGTCGGTAACCGAGCTCGAAGGCGCGCTTCATCATCAGATACATGGCTTCGGTAGCCGCGGGCGTGCGCTGCAGCAACGGCGAAAAAGCGAGATGGCCGATCTCGATGCAGCCGTTGGCGCGGTCGATGCGCATGTAGCTTGCCACGCCAGCCGCCTTGCCGCTCGCGGTATCGACTATCGCGTAAAACAGCGGATCGCCGCTGGCGGCTGCCTGTTCCAGCCATTCCCGGCAACTTTGCCGCGTCGCGAACGGGCCGGTGAAAAGATAGGTCCACATCCGCCCTTCGGCATCGAGCGCATAGGCATCGAACAGCGCATCGGCGTGGCGGCCAGCGCTCAGCGGCTCGACGCGGCACAAGCGTCCTTGCAACGGCCCGCGCGGCGGTGCCGGCGGCGGATTCCAGTGCGGAACTTCGGGGCCGACCGGCTGGCCGAGGGAATTCAGCCGCGGGATCACGGTCTGGCCGGCGCGCTTGCGGTTGCGCAATGTAGCCTCACTCGCTCCCGCCTGCGTCCGGCGTGATGCGCGGCATCTCGAAGCGGTCGGTGATGCGCGTATAGCCGCCTTTGCCCGCGAGACGCCCGATCGGGTTGACCCTGGCCACGTCGACGTGGAAGCGCTCGTTGACGATGCCGTCGTGGTAATGGAAGTACACCACTTCGCCGATCACCAGATGATAGGGCCGGCCGCCCAGTTCCAGCATCTGCATCAGCCGGCATTCGAGCGCGACCGGCGCTTCGGCAATACGCGGCGGGCGCACCTTGCGCGAAGCGGCCGCGGTGAAACCGGCTTTTTCGAGCTCATTGACCCCGTAAGGATAATCGACGGCGCACACGTTCATGCTTTCCCTGATCGCGTCGCTCACGATGTGCACCACGAATTCGGGCAGTTCGCGGATGTTGCGCACGGTGTCCTTGGCCCTGCCACCGACATCGCCGACCGAAAACGCCACCATCGCCGGATCCACGCCGATGCAGTTGAAAAAGCTGAACGGCGCGGCGTTGGGGCCTTCCGGTCCGAGTGTGGTGACGAGCGCGATGGGGCGCGGCGTGACCGTGCCGATCATGAGTTTGTACTGGTTCTGCCACGCGAGCGTCGCGGCATCGAATTCCGGCATGGGTGACATCCTTTTCCTGTGCGAGCCTCATTTTATCGCAGCCGCGCGCGCCATAAAAAACGGGGCGATGCGCCCCGCGATGCAACCGGAACCGCGCGGCCGGCGGGCCGCTCCGGGTCATTCGACCTCGATCTTGCCGGCCTTGATCACCTTGGCGTATTTTTCCACCTCGCGTCTGAAGTATTGCGCCAGTTCTTCAGGCGTGCTGCCCACCGGTTCGGCGCCTTCCTTGGTCATGAAATCCTGGATTTCGGGTGCCTTGAGCGCCTTGACGATTTCCGCATTGATCTTGGCGATGATCGGCTGCGGCGTGCCCGCCGGCACGAACATCGCGTACCAGTTGTCGGATTCAAAACCGGGATAAAGCGAGTTCATGGTCGGCAAATCGGGGAAAGCGGCCGACTTTTTCGCCGTCGTCACCGCGAGCGCGCGCACCTTGCCGGACTTGATGAAAGGCTGCGCCGCCAGCGCCGTAGCAAAGGTGAAATCGACTTCGCCGCTGATGATCGCCGTCATCGCCGGGCCACCCCCTTTGTAGGGGATGTGCGTGACGTCGACCCCCGCCATCTGCTTGAGCATTTCGACCGACAGATGACTGGTGGTACCGCTGCCATTGGAGGCGACATTCATCTTGCCGCCGCGTTTTTTCGCCAGCGCGATCAGCTCCTTTGGCGTCTTGGCCGGAACGCTCGGATGCACGACCAGCACCAGCGGCACCGACGATACCCAGCTCACCGGCGCCAGGTCTTTCAGGGGGTCGAAAGTGATTTTCTTGTAAAGACTCACATTGACCGCCAGCGACGCGGTGGTAAACAGGATGGTATAGCCGTCGGGCGGCGACTTGGCCGCCAGCTCGGCACCGATCAGGCCGCCCGCGCCGGGACGGTTGTCGATGACAAAAGTCTGACCCATGCTCTCATAGAATTTCTTTCCGAGCAGGCGTCCCTGGATATCGGTGCCGCCGCCCGCGCCGAAAGGCACGATCACGCGCACCGCCTTGACGGGATAATTCTGTGCCGGTGTCGCCGCCGTGAAGGACAATGCGGCGGCGGCCGCAGCCGCCACGCCCATCAGTTTTCGCAGTTTCATTTTCTCTCCTCTCTCGCGTTTTGCCTGTTGTTATATCGTCGGCCTGCCCCCGCTGCCCGCCGCTCACCCGCGATAAATGGGTTCGGGCTGGGTGAAGAACGAATGCAGGATGTGGTACACCATCATGTAATTGATCTGCTGGAAGCTCGCGTGCGAGATGCCGGCCATCACCGCAAACTGTTTGTCGGGATTGGGCAGGCGCTTGAAGAATTCGAGCAGATCGTCGATGCCGGCGATGCCGTCGAATTCACCGCGCATGATCAGGGTCGGCGCGGTGACTTTCGCGGGATCGACCACCGGCAGCTTCGCGCACATGTCGACGTAGGTGCCGGTCGGCACCGAATCGTCGAGCGCGAGAATCGCGTCAGCAAAAGCCTCGACCACCTTTTCCTCGGCACAACCCGGATGATCGCGGTTGAAAATGCTGCGCACGAAAGCGCGGTCGATCGGGCGGCGGTTCATGCTCTGCCACTGCGGCAGTTTCTTGCGGCGCTCCTCGAGCGTGGGGCTACCTTTGCCGGTCCAGACGAAGGCATCGAGCGCGAGCCGCCGGATGCGTTCGGGGTGACGCTGCGCAAAAGCGGCCGCGCGCAGCGCGCCCGAGGAAATGCCGTAGACCCAAAACTGCTTCACGCCCCGGGTTTTCATGATGTAATCGGTGGCGGCGGCCAGGTCATCGACGCCGTTGGCGATGTCGCAATTGATGTCGCGGTGCTTGTCGGAGCGTCCGTAGCCTTCCATGTCGACACACCACGTATCGAAACCGCGTTCCGCGAAAAAATCCATTGCCGAAGAATACGGCCGCCCCGCTACTTGCAGATCGAAAGTGGGCTGCGAGGCCATCGACGAACCGTGCACGAACAATATCGTGCCTTGCTTCGCTTCGCGCCCGACGGCGGCTTTTTCCCACAAAAAAAGTCTGACGTCTCCTTTTTGGGTCCAGTGTTCCTGGCCGGTGATTTTCATGCTGGTTTGCTGCTGGTCCATGGAATTCCTCAGCGGGTCGAACGATGAACGAGATTCTCGGAAGAGGAATGAAAGTCTAGGGGAAGCGGCAAAACGCGTCAAATCGTGGACTCACGGCCTGATGCGTGTTTATCCGGCAGCCTATATACTGGCGTCCGACTCATCGCCGCGAACGGCAGGCATTGCGGCATGGGTGTTGTCGCGGGTTTTTCGTGTTCCGCCATCACGATTCGCAATTCGTCATTCGCCACGGCTTTTATGGATTTCAGGATATCGGAACAGCAACGCGCTTTCGTCGACACCGTGCGCCGCGTGTGCCAGAAGGAATTCGCACCGCGCGCCATCAAATATCTCGACGGCACCTGGCCCGCCGAGAACATGCAACGGCTCGCCGAAATCGGCGTGCTCGGCATGGCGGTGCCGCAGCAATACGGCGGCTCGGGCCTCGGCATACTCGACACCGTGCTGGTGCTCGAGGAGATCGGCAAGGTGTGTTACGTCACGGCAATGGCGGCGCTGGGGGAACTCGGCACGCAGACCCGCGTCATCGCCACCTATGCGCCGGAAGCGATCAAGCAGAAGATTCTGCCGCGCGTGGCGCGCGGCGAGGCGATACTCGCCATCTGCATGACCGAGCCCGACGCCGGCACCGATGTGCCCAACTACCGCACCAACTGCGAGATCAGGGGCGACCGCGCCGTCCTCAAAGGCGTGAAAACGCTGATTTCGCGCGCCGACATCGCCGAGATGTTCGTGGTGTTCACACGCGTGAACGGCGTGCCCGGCGCCGCCGGAATCGGCTGCGTGCTGGTGCCGGCGGGCAGCAAGGGACTGGCGGTCAAGGCGAGTTTCCACACCATGGGCGGCGAATACCTGTCCGAAGTGGTATTCGACGATGTCGAGCTGCCGCTGGAGAACCTGGTGATCCGCGACCACGGCATGAAGCGGCTGCTCTCCGCCTTCAACACCCAGCGTTGCCTCAATCCCGCGATCTGCCTCGGGCTCGCCGAAGGCGCACTCGAGGAAGCGGTGCGCTACATGCGCGAGCGTTCGGCGTTCGGTCACAAGATCGGGGATTTCCAGGGACTGCGCTGGAAAGTCGCCGACATGTACATCGAGATCGAGGCCGCGCGCGGACTGCTCTACCGCGCTGCGGTGAGCGGCGACCCGTTTCCCGATCCGGCGCTCGCCGCCATGGCGAAAATCTACACCAACGAGATGAGCATCCGCGTCACGAGCGAAGCGATCCAGATCCACGGCGGCTATGGTTTCACCGATGAGTTCGCGGTATCGCGTTTTTTCCGCGGCACGCGTTACGGCAGCCTCGGCGGCGGCACCACCGAAACACTGCGCAATCTCGTCGGCAAGAAGCTGGTCGAGCAGATGGATCTCGCCACCGGCGTGCTTGGCATGGGAATGTTTTAGGGCAGTGCTGAGTGTTCAGTGTCGGGTTTCCGAGCTCTTGTAGTGATAAACCGGACACTTAGCACTAAAGATTCAACCCTGCACTCTAATACACCGGCTTCGGCCTGAAGTACTGGTTGCGGTCGATCGACCTGATCTTGCGGCTTTCGATGCGGTTGCCTTTGAGCACGTCGACCACAACCTCGACTCCCGCGTCCCCGCTCGCCCACAGTCTGGTGTAGAAATCGGCCTGGCCCCTGATCGGCTGACCGCCGATGCCGACGATGACGTCACCGGCCTTGAGTCCCGCTTCCTCGGCCGGACTGTCGGGCGACACGCGCGTCACGATCACATTGCCCTGCACTTCCTGCGAGTTGATGCCCAGCCACGGCCGCGGTTGCCCTGTCGATCTGCCGTTGGCGATGAAATCGCCCAGCACCGGCTTGATGACGTCGATCGGCACGAACATGTTGCCGGGTATGTTGCTGCTCGCGCCCAGCGCATCGCCAACCACCAGCGAACCGATGCCGAGCAGTTTGCCTTCACGATCGAGCAGGGCGGCGCCGCTCCAGTTCACCGTCGCCGGCGCGGTATAGATCGCTTCGTCGAGCAGATATTCCCAGTAGCCGACGAAAGGGCGCTTGGAAACGATGTACGCCGGCGCCACGCCGTCGAAACCGACGATCAGCACCGGCTCGCGCTCCCTGGCGGTTTCGGAGCGGCCGAGGCTGGCCGGCTTGACGGGCAGCGGCGCAAGCGCTTTGAGCAGTCCCAGGCCGGTCGCATTGTCGTAGCCCACCACCGTCGCCGGAAACACCTTGCCGTCCGCCGTGGACAATTCGACGTTTTCGGCCTCGATGATCAGATAGCCTATGGTCATCACCAGTCCTTGGGCGTCGATCACCACGCCGCTGCCCTCGCGCTGCTGGCCGAGCGTCCTCGCGCTGCGCGCCTCGGCGATCGCCCGGCTGCGCACTTTCACGACGGAAAGCGCGTTGACCGTCATGCGCTGTTGCTGCGGCCGCGCCGCCGGCGGGGCATCGGCGTCCGCCGCGGCAAGAAGCGGCGCCCCCAAAAAAACGGTGCAGCAAGAAAGCGCCGCTGCGAAGGGGCGCAGGAGGCGCGCGGTGCCGCTTGCGTGCGTCGACATCGAGTAGCTATCCATGACCGTTCTCCGCATCTGGTGGCCGGCATTCCCCGTTTCCGCCCGCCACGATGATTCCGGACGCGCGGGCATCATATGCTCATGCTACGACGATTCGCCGCAGTCGATAAGGGTGGTCGGACCGTTTCGCGAAATCGCCATCCTTGGTCCATGATGTGAACCGCTGCCGCGGCGGCGCCGCCGATTCACGCTACAATGCCGATGCGATGTCCGGACACCGCATCGGCGCTGCGGGCCGCTTTGCGCATGGTAAATTATTTGTTTATAATCATACAGTTATACATAACCCGGCACCCGCCGGTTTTTGCTGTGAGGAGTACATCGTGGCTCTGGGATTGACAGGCAAGGTCGCCGTGATCACCGGCGGCACCGAAGGCATCGGCAAAGCGACGGCGCTCAAACTCGCGCAGGAAGGCGCCAGCATCGCGATCTGCGCGCGCCGCCAGGCACTGCTCGATCCAACCGCGGCGGAAATCGCCCAAACCGGCGCCGCAGTGCTGGCGCTCGCGGCCGACATGAGCAAGGCCGCGGACATCGAGCGTTTCATCGAAGCGGTGATCGAACGCTTCGGACGGCTCGACATCCTCGTCAACAACGCCGGCACTTCGGCGCGCGGCAAGTTTCTCGAAATCAGCGACGGCACCTGGAGCGCCGACCTCGAACTGAAGCTGTTCGGTGCGATCCGCTGTGCGCGTCTTGCCATACCCCACATGCAGAAACAGGGCGGCGGCCGCATCGTCAACATCACCATTTCGAGCGCCAAACAGCCGGGCGCGGGCTCGATGCCGACTTCGGTGTCGCGTGCCGCGGGGCTCGCGCTCACCAAGGCGTTGTCCAAGGAATATGCACCCGACAACATCCTGGTGAATACCGTGTGCATCGGCAAAATCAAGTCCGGACAACACGAACGGCGCTATACGCAGGAAGGCGTCAGCGCCGACCACTATTACGCGCAAATGGCAAAAGACATCCCGCTGGGGCGCGTCGGTGAGGCCGAGGAAGTCGCCAACGTCATCGCTTTCCTGGTGTCGGATGCCGCAAGTTACGTGACGGGAAGCAGCATCAATCTGGATGGAGGCATTTCGGGGGTGTTATGAGTAAAACCGCGCTCACGCTACTGGCATTTGCGTTATGGCCCGCCGCGGCATTCGCGCAAACCTACCCGGCAAAACCGATAAGGTTCATCGTTCCCTTTACGCGAGGGCGGCGCACCGGCTCTCGGCGAGCGCAGCTTGGGGGCGGAGACGGGGCGCTGCCGCCCGGATTGGCGCGACGCCTTACAGCCTTGTTCCACGGCGCGTTTTTCATTGCCCTGACGGTGGCGTTCGGTTCATCGGCATTCGCGCAAACCTACCCGGCAAAACCGATAAGGTTCATCGTTCCCTTTACGCCGGGCGGCGGCAACGACACCATTGCGCGGCTGATCGGGCAGAAGCTCACCGCCGCCACCGGGCAACAGGTGATCATCGACAACCGGCCGGGCGCGGGCGGCGCCATAGGCGCGGAAGCTGCGGCGAAGTCCCCCGCGGACGGTTATACCCTGTTCCTCGCCGGCGTCGCCACCCACGGCATCAATCCCAATCTGCGCAAGAAACTGAACTATGATCCGATCAAGGATTTCGACCCGGTGAGCCTCATCGCCTCCGCCCCGCTGCTGGTGGTGGTGCATCCGTCGCTGCCGGTGAAATCGGTGAAGGAGCTCGTCGCGCTCGCCAAAGCGAGGCCGGGGCAAATCAATTACGCTTCCAATGGCGCGGGCGGCTCCTCGCACATGGCGGTGGAACTCTTCAAATCCATGACCGGCACCCATCTGGTCCACATCCCGTACAAAGGACTGGCACCGGCGCTCACCGATCTCCTGAGCGGCGAAGTGCAGCTGATGTTCTCGAGCGCGGTCGCCATGCTGCCGCAAGTCAAGGCGGGGCGGCTGCGCGCCATCGCGATGACCGGTGCCCGGCGCTCGCCAGCGATCCCCGACATCCCGACGGTGGCCGAAGCCGGTGTGCCCGGCTACGAAACCGGTTCGTGGTACGGCATCGTCGTACCCGCCGGGACGCCGAAGCCCGCGATCGACAAACTGAGCCGGGAAGTCATCACCATCGTCCATGCGCCCGACATCACCGGCCGCCTGAACGAAGAAGCGATCATCGCCATCGGCGGCACGCCCGAGGAATTCGGCGCACATATCCGCAAGGAACTCGCGCGCTGGGCCAAAGTGATCAGGCAGGCCGGCATCCAGCTCGACTGAGCGGCGCGCCGGCGCAAACAAAAAGGGTTGCCGTGCGGCAACCCTTTTTGTTTGGTGTCTGGTGCTGTTGAGTGGATTCGAACCACCGACCTACTGATTACGAATCAGTTGCTCTACCAGCTGAGCTACAACAGCGATTCCCGGAAACGGATCTTCTGGAGGCGGGATTATACCGCCTGGACCGAGCGGATGCGAACAATGACGTCGATGCCCTCGGCCACCACGCCTTCCGGCAGCGGCGGCAGGCCGGTGATCGCGATGTCGGCGGCGTCGATGTCGGTCAGATTGCCGGTATCGATGTTGTAGAAATGGTGATGCGGTTCGGTATTGGGATCGTAGAACACCTTGCTGGGATCGACGATCACCTCGCGGACCAGCTTCTTCTGCAGGAACAGATTGAGCGTGTTGTAGACCGTGGCCTTGGAGGTTTCGGCGTTGCGCTCATTGACGAGCGCCAGGATCTGATCGGCGGACAGGTGCTCGCCGCGCGAAAACAGCGCATAGGCGATTTCAATGCGCTGGTGGGTGGGATTGATGTCGTGCCGGCGCAGCACTTCGACCAGTTTCTCGCGGCTATAGTGGACTGATTTGTGGGCTGATTTCATGCTCATAACTGCAATATTAATCCAGGATTTGGACTATGTCTAATTTTTCTGCCGGAAGCCGGGCATAAAGACCGGCGCCGGACTTGCCGTAGACCGGAAATGGCGGCAGCCGCCCCGGCGGTATCCGCAGCTGTGCGGCGCCACCCGCTTGAACGCGCGCCGTGGGAGCGCGCCGCTTTGGAACGCCGGGAGCTTTCAAAACCACAGGAGCCGGGTTTCGCCGACACTGGGCGCCGCCACCGGATGGGTTTCATGAACTTTGTCACGTTTCTTGCACCGCATCGGATTTTTTCGCGGATTCCTACCTCTGCCGGGCACCGTTCGTTCCGTACAGCCCGCCTTTCGTCGGAGCGCGATGGCCGGGATCCCGCGCGCCGATTATGCTTTTTGCACCTCGAGGAGCAAATAATGAAATCCAAAGCCGGCTTCACCCTGATCGAAGTCATGATCACCGTGGCCATCGTCGCCATCCTCGCCGCGCTGGCGTTGCCGTCCTACAGGGATTATGTCATCCGCGGCAAGCTGACCGAAGCCCATGCCAATCTTGCGAGCCTGCGCGTCAGAATGGAGCAGTGGTTCCAAGACAACCGCACTTACATCGGCGGACCGTGCGCCCCCGGCGCCGCCGACCAGAAGTATTTCAGCTATGCCTGCGCCGCGGGCGAGCCCACCGCGACCACCTACCAGATCGTGGCCAGCGGCCAGGCAGCAGAGGGCTTGGGCGGCATCGCCTTCACGATAAACGAGACCAACACCCGGACCACCGTGGTGACCGCCGGATCGGCGATGGCCAATGCCGGCTATACGTCCAACACCAGCTGCTGGGTCACCAAGAAAGGGGGATTGTGCTGAGCACATTGCCGCGGCACGCCGGCGCCACGCTGATCGAAATCGCGATCGGCCTGGTGATCCTTTCGCTGCTGCTGACGATGGGGGTTCCGGCGTTCGACACTTTCCTGCAGAACACCAGGCTGCGGACAAGAGCCGAGTCGGTCCAGGCCGCGCTGCAGCTCGCGCGCGCGGAAGCAGTAAAGCGCAACAGCACCGTGGAAATGGTCTTGACCGACGACGAACCGGTAATCACCACCGTGAATGCCCTTGCACCGAGCACCGCAGGCAACAACTGGGTGGTCCGCTCCTATGATCCGGCGACGATGTTTTACGCGTTTATCGAAGGCAAAGTCGGCGGTGACAGCCAGACCACCACCACCGCCGTCGCGGCGAGCAACGCCATCGTCACTTTCACCGGCTTCGGCAGCACCACGCTCGGCGCGGCCGCGACTTTCCAGTTCACCAGTCCCTCGGCCGGCGTCTGCGCTGCTGCGGGCGGCCCGGTCCGCTGTCTGAACGTGGTCGTCACGCCCGGCGGGCAGATCCGCATGTGCGATCCGGCGGTAACCGATACGGGAGACACGCGAAAATGCTGAGCGAAGCGATCACCAGCAGGCGCAAACGATTCCAGTCGGGCGTCATGCTGCTCGAGGCCTTGATCGGCATCCTGATTTTTTCGATGGGCATACTGGCAATGGTCGCGATGCAGGCGACGACGATTTCCATGGCGGCTGACGCCCAGTACCGCAGCGAGGCGGCTTTCCTCGCCGATGAAATCATCAGCCGGATCTGGGTGAGCGTCGACAGGAGCGACGCGGCCGCGCTGCAAGCCTCGTTGAACACGTTCCGCTACAACACCAGCGGCAGCAACTGCAATTTCTCGGGCGGCGCGGCCGATGCCGGCAACACCGTTCTCGCAAACTGGGTCGCCGCCGTAACCACCGCGGCAGGCACCCGCCTGCCCGGCGCCACGGCAGCGATGCAGCAGGTGCTGGTCGATACCGCTGCCAACAACCTCGTCACGGTCACGGTCTGCTGGCGTCCGCCGCAGGACACGCAATCGCGCAAGCACGTCGTGACGGCGAACATTTCCTGAGCAAAACCATGTATCGGTATCGGAAAGCGGGCCCCGCCTCGCAAAAAGGCATGAGTCTCACCGAAATCCTGGTGGGGGTGTTGATCGGCCTGATCGGCATGGTCGTCATTTTCCAGGTGCTCGCCACCGCGGAACAGCGCAAGCGGACGACGGCCGCGGGAAGCGACGCCCAGATCGCCGGCGCCATCGCCCTGTTCATGATGGAGCGCGACCTGCGGCTGGCGGGCTACGGTTTCGGCACTTCGTCGTTCATGGGCTGCACGGTCAACGCCTACGATGCGGCGCGGCCGGGCGGAAACTTCACTTATCTCCTCGCGCCGGTGCGCATCACCCAGGGCGCAGGCGGCACGCCCGATACGGTCAGCACGCTGTGGGGCAACTCCGCACTGTTCGTCGCCACCCAGACCTTCTCGGCCTCGACCGCGACGACCAAGCGCACCCAGGGCCGTGGCGGGCTGCTGCCGGGCGACCTGGTCATCGCCGCCGGCGCCGGACCGGTGTGCGCAATGGTGGAAATCACCGGCAACGCCAACGCCGACGGTGCCACGATCGATCACGCGACGGGAAGCTACACCAACGCCGCGGGAGCCTCGGTGGTCGCGCGTTTCAATCCGGCGGGTGGTCCGCTCGTCGTTTTCACGCAGGGCAATCTTTACAACCTCGGCAGCGACCCCCGTCTCGATGTCTGGTCGATCCGCAACAACAAGCTGCTCACGGTAAGCAACGGTCTGCGCTACACCGACGCCAACAGCGATGGCGTCAACGACTGGAGCGAAGTCGCCGACGGCATCATCGACCTGCAGGCCGAATACGGCGTCGACGCCAACAACGACAACAGGATTTCGGACGGCGAATGGACCACGGCGGATCCGGCGGACTGGTCCAAAGTGCGCGCCATCCGCATCGCGCTACTCGCGCGCAGCAGCCAGTATGAAAAGGAACAGGTCACGACTGCGGCGCCAACATGGGTGGGCAACACCACGGCCGGCGTAAACACCTTCACCATGAGAAACGTCGACGGCACTGCCGATACCAATCCCAGCGGGCCGAACAACTGGCGCAATTACCGCTACCGCGTCTATCAGGCCGTGATCCCGTTGCGCAACATGATCTGGGGGACCGCGCCATGACTCGCCTTCCCGGAAACAGTGCCAGCGCACGGCGTCGGCGCAAAAACGTGCAAGAAGGCGCCGTGCTTTTCATCGCGCTCATCGTCCTGGTGGCGATGACGCTCGCCGGGATCGCCTTGTCGCGCTCGGTAGGCACCGGGGTGATGATCGCGGGCAACCTCGCGTTTCAGCGCGGCGCGACCCATTCCGCCGACGCCGCCATCGAAGCCGCGCGCGCCTGGCTCAGCACCCAGAGCGCCGTCGCGCTGCGGGACGACCAGGTTCCCGGCTACTACGCAAGCTGGCAGCCTGCTTTCAATCCCCAGACCTTCAACTGGGCTGCGGCGGGCCGCAGCGCGGGAACCGATGCCGCCGGCAATTCGATGTCCTACGTCATCCACCGCCTGTGCCAAAACGCGGGCGAATCGGTCAACGCGCCGGCACAGCAATGCGTGACCCTGCAATCTGCGGGCAGCGGCACCCCCAAGGGCGGAGGCAGTTACGGCTTTTTGCCGCTCATCGGAACACTGCAGGTGTACTACCGCGTCACCGTGCGGGTGAGCGGACCGCGCAACACCGTCAGTTACGTGCAAGCCGTCATGTACTGAAGATGCTGATGCAAACCAGAAACGAACTCATCCCCGCCGTCATCACGATCCGGAGATAGGCCATGAATCTTCATTCGACACCGTGGCGCCTTTTCCGCGCAGCGATCGCCCGGAGCGCGACCGCGTTGCTGCTGGCAATGGCGCCACCGCATGCTTTTGCCGCGCTGACCGATCTCGC
>JBKBXX010000062.1:0-19874 GCA_046313915.1 Burkholderiales bacterium
GGCGACGGCGGCGGCGGGCGGCGGCGTCAGGCGCAGCCGCTGGCCGATGCGGATTTTGGCCGCGTCGATATTGTTCCACGCGGCGAGCTCGCGGTAATCGAGACCGTGATCGAGCGCGATGTTGTAGAGCGTGTCGCCTGCCCTGACCGTATAGAATTCGGCGGGAGTCTCGGCCTGTCGCGGCGCCGGTTTGACAGCCGCCGGCGGCTGCGCAGGCACAGCCGGCTTTGCCTGCGGCGCGCGCTCGATCACCGGCGCCGGCCGCTTGGCAACGCAGCCCGCGACAAGCAGGCACACCACGCCGGCGAGCACGCCCAGCCGCGGCAGGCGATGCGCTGCAGCCGTCGCGTCCCGCCTCATCATCCTGTCCCCGGAAGCAATGGCACGAACTTCACCTGGTCCATCTTTTTTTCCGTATAGCCCTGCTCACCGCGCTCGATCACGCACAACCGCTGACCGTTGCGCTGCGCGAGCGGCACCACCATTCTACCACCCACGCCGAGCTGCTCGAGCAGCGTTTGCGGCACGTGGGTGGCCGCCGCCGCGATGACGATCGCATCGAAAGGCGCCGCCTCGGGGATGCCCCGCATGCCGTCGCCGTGGCGCAGTCGCGCGTTGGTGACGCGAACTTCGCGCAAATTGCGCCGTGCGCGGGCAAGCAGCGGCGCCAGCCGCTCGACGGAATGAACTTCCCGCGCCAGCCGGCATAGCACCGCGGTCTGATAGCCGCAGCCGGTGCCGATTTCGAGCACTTTGTCCAGCGGGCCGCCGGCGCGCGCGAGCTCCGTCATGCGCGCGACGGTATAGGGACTGGAGATGGTCTGGCCGAAACCGAGCGGCAGCGCAATGTCCTCGTAGGCGCGGCTCGCCAGCGCCTCGTCGACGAAAAGATGCCGTGGCACTTCGCCCATCACGGCCAGCACGACTTCATCGCGTATGCCCTGGCTACGCAGGCGCTCGACCATGCGCATGCGGGTGCGTTGCGAAGTCATGCCGATGCCGCTGTGCCTGGCCGTCATGCTAGTCGCTCCCGGCGAGCCATTCCTGCACCTGCTGCATCTGCGAAAAACGCGTGAGATCCATTTGCAGCGGCGTGACCGAAACCGATTTTTTCGCCACGGCGAAGAAATCGGTGCCTTCGCCCGCATCCTGCGCGCTGCCGGCGGCACCGATCCAGTAGACCACGTCGCCGCGCGGCGTCACGGTCTTCACCACCGGTTCGGCCTTGTGACGCCTGCCGAGGCGCGTCACCTCGATGCCGCCCAGCTGCTCGGGCGGCACGTCCGGCACATTGACGTTGAGCAATATCGGTTGCCCCGCCGGCCAGCGCCTGAAACGGTCGGCGAGCCGGCACGTCACCCGCGCCGCAGTGGCAAAATGATCGCCGCCATCGGTCACCAGCGACACCGCGATCGACGGGATGCCCAGCAGAAAACCTTCGGTGGCGGCGGCCACGGTTCCGGAATAAATCGTGTCGTCGCCCATGTTGGCGCCGTCGTTGATTCCGGAAACGATGACATCGGGCAGCTGTTCGAGCAGTCCTGTCACCGCCAGGTGCACGCAGTCGGTCGGCGTGCCGTTGACGTAATAGAAACCGTTGTGCGCACGCTTCACCGTCAGCGGCCGGTCGAGCGTCAGGGAATTGCTGGCGCCGCTGCGGTCGCGTTCGGGCGCCACCACCGTAACCTCGCCCAGCGTCGCCAGCGCTTCGGCCAGAACGGTGATGCCGGGAGAAAAATAGCCGTCATCGTTACTCAGCAGGATGCGCATGGTTCGGTGAGAAAAGAAATGGCATGGAAGCGCGCTGCGCAGGCTATGATTAGCCTTTTTGTATCCCTGGTCCGTGGTTCATCGAAGCTGTGGCGGGCACGGCGATTGTATCACGGCGAGCGCAGCGGCCGGCGTAGTGCTAGGATATGCCGTTTCTGCAATCGTCCAGACACTGCAACCATGGCCAATATCGGTTTTCGCATCCTGCCTTTCCCCCCCCGTCCGCCGCAAAGCCTCCTCAAGGAACTCGGCAAAATCGTCACCGCCCATTTGAGCGACAGCATGAACCGCCTGCACGCGGTCGCTGCGGAAATCCGTCCGTATCACAAACGCGGCAAGCTGGTCGGCCCGGCGCTCACCGTCAAAGTGCCTCCCGGTGACAATCTGATGGTCCACAAGGCGATCGACATCGCGCGCGCCGGCGACGTGATCGTGGTCGACGCCGGCGGCATCACCGCGCAGGCCATCATCGGCGAAATCATGAGCAATCTCGCGGCAAGCCGCGGCGTCGCCGGCATGGTGATCGATGGCGCGATCCGCGACGTCGGCGCGCTCGGCGCCTCCACTTTCCCGGTCTATGCGCGCGGCGTCACCCACCGCGGCCCTTATAAAAACGGCCCTGGCGAAATCAACGTTCCAGTCGTCATCGGCGGCCTGGTGATCAATCCCGGCGACATCGTGGTCGGCGACGAGGACGGTCTGGTGGTGCTGGCGCCGGACATCGCGCCGGGCGTCGCCAGGCTCGCCAAAGAGCAGGCGGCCAAAGAGGCCGCAATGCTCAAGGCGATACGCCAGGGCAAGCTCGACCGCAGCTGGGTCGACCAGGCGCTGCGGCAAAAAGGCTGCGACTTCTAGCCGCCGCTCCGTTTCCGTTTCGCGCATTTCCCGATTGGCATGAGCGGCCCGCTAGCCGGCGTCAGAATCATCGACCTCACGAGTGTCGTCATGGGTCCGTATGCGACCCAGGTCATGGGCGAGCTCGGCGCCGAAGTCATCAAGATCGAAGCCCCCGACGGCGACAACACACGCCACGTCGGTCCGATGCGCAACGACGGCATGGGGCATCTGTTCCTGCACCTGAATCGCAACAAGAAAAGCGTGGTGCTCGATCTCAAGCAGCCCGCCGGGCGCGAAGCGCTGCTGCGCCTCGCGCAGCAGGCCGACGTGCTGATCTACAACGTGCGGCCGCAGGCGATGACGCGGCTCGGCCTCGGTTACGACGATGTCGCCGCGGCCAATCCGCGCCTCATCTACGTCGGCACCTACGGCTTCAGCCAGCAGGGGCCGTACGCGGCGAAACCCGCCTACGACGATCTGATCCAGGGCATGGTAGGGCTGCCGTGGCTCGCGCAGCAGGCAGGCGCAGCCGAACCGCGCTTCGTTCCCGTCACGCTGTGCGACCGCATCGTCGGCCTGCATGCCGCCTACGCCGTCACTGCGGCGCTCTACCACCGCGAGCGCAGCGGACGCGGCCAGGCCGTCGAAGTGCCGATGTTCGAGAGCATGGCGCACCTCGTCCTCGGCGACCATTTCGGCGGCGAGACCTTCGAGCCGCCGCTGGGTGCCGCCGGCTATGCGCGCGTGCTCGCCGCGCACCGCAAACCTTATGCGACCCGCGACGGCTACATTTGCGTGCTGATCTACAACGACAAGCAATGGCGCAACTTCTTTCGCCTGATCGGTCGCGACGACATCTACCGCGACGATCCGCGCTTTGCGAGCCATGGCAACCGCGCGCGCCACATCGCCGAGATCTACGCTTTCGTCGCGCAGCAGATCGGCGAACGCACCACCGCGCAATGGCTGCAGGCGTTCGCCGAGGCCGACATTCCGGCCGCCGCCATGAACTCGCTCGACGATCTGATGCACGACCCGCATTTCGCGGCAACCGGTTACATACACCTCACCGAACATCCGAGCGAAGGCACGCTCCGCACCACGGCCGTGCCCACGCGCTGGTCGGATTCGCCGCCGCCGTCCCAGCGCCCCGCGCCGCGCCTGGGCGAGCACGGCCACGAAGTGCTGCGCTCGGCCGGCTATACCCCCGACGAAATCGCAGCGCTTTGCGCCGCGAGCGTGACTAAAATATAACACATTGATTTAAATGGATTTTTCATTTACGCCCGAGCACGAAGCGATACGCGCCGCGATCGGCAAGATCGGCGCCGTTTTCGACGACGGCTACTGGCTCGCGCGCGATCGCGACGGCGTGTTTCCCCACGAATTCCATCGCGCGCTCGCGCGCGACGGCTGGCTCGGCATCGCCATGCCGCAGCAGTACGGTGGCGCGGGCCTCGGCATCACCGAAGCGGCGATCATGATGCAGGCGATCGCCGAGTCCGGCGCCGGCTTTTCCGGCGCATCCGCGGTGCACATGAACATCTTTGGGCTCAATCCAGTGGTGGTGTTTGGCAGCGCGGAACAGAAACAGCGCTGGCTGCCGCCGCTGATCGCGGGCGAGGAGCGCGCCTGTTTCGCCGTCACCGAACCCGATGCCGGCCTCAACACGGCGCGGCTTGCCACCCGCGCCGTGCGCGACGGCGATCATTACGTCGTCACGGGACAGAAAATCTGGATTTCCACGGCGCAGGTCGCAACCAAAATGCTGCTGCTCGCACGCACCTCGCCACCCGGCCGCGCTCCCAAACCCGCCGCCGGCCTGAGCCTGTTCTATACCGATCTCGACCGGCGCTGCGTCGAAGTGCGTGCCATCGAAAAAATGGGACGCAACGCAGTCGACTCCAACCAGGTATACATCGACGGCCTGCGGGTTCCTGCCGCCGACCGCATCGGCGAAGAAGGCAAGGGCTTCGAATACATCCTGCACGGTCTCAACCCCGAGCGCATCCTGATCGCGGCCGAAGCCATCGGTCTGGGCCGGGCGGCGTCGCGGCGCGCCGTCGCTTATGCGAAGCAGCGCATCGTGTTCGACCGCCCGATCGGGCAAAACCAGGCGATACAGCACCCGCTCGCCGAGCGCTGGATGGAACTCGAGGCCGCCAATCTGATGATGTTGAAAGCCGCCACCCTCTATGACTCGGGTAGGCCTTGCGGCGCGGAAGCCAACGCCGCCAAGTATCTCGCCGCCGAAGCCGGTTTCCGCGCCTGTGAGACCGCGGTGCTGACCCACGGCGGCATGGGCTACGCCAGGGAATACCACGTCGAGCGCTATTTCCGCGAAGCGATGATTCCGCGCATCGCGCCGGTGAGCCCGCAGCTGATCCTATGTTTTATCGCGGAAAAAGTGCTGGGCTTGCCGAAGTCTTACTGAACGGCCGCGGGAGCATCGCCCGCCAGCCGGTAGGGCCGGTCGTGCTCAAGCGAAGGAATCATGGCCCTCACCTGCGCCACCCGCGCCGGGTCGATTTCGGCATAAACGATTTGCGGCGCCTCGCCGCCTTCGGCGATGATCTCGCCCCACGGATCGACGACCAGCGTGTGGCCGTAGGACTGCCGGTTGCCGGCATGGTCGCCGCACATCGCGGGCGCGAAAACGAAGCATTCGTTTTCGATCGCGCGCGCGCGCAGCAGCGCATGCCAGTGCGCCTGGCCGGTTTGGCGTTGAAACGACGAAGGCACGGTGATGAAGTGCGCGCCCGCCTGTGCCAGCGCACGAAACAGTCCGGGAAAACGCAGGTCGTAACACACGGTCATGCCCAGCCTGCCCCACGGCGTATCCGCCAGCACCGCGCGTTCGCCGGGCCGGTAGGCCGATGATTCGCGGATCACCCTGCCGTCGGGCAAGGTGGCGTCGAACATGTGGATCTTGTCATAGTGCGCAACGACTTCGCCTGCGTCCGACAGCAGGAAAGAGCGGTTGGCGAGGCGGCCGTCGGCGGTGCGCAGCGTCAGCGAACCGGCCAGAAACCACACCCTGAGCTCGCGCGCCAACGTTTGCAGTTCGCCGAGCGCCGGCGCACCGTCGGCCGCGAGCGCGCGCTCGCGCATCACGCGGCCGCTGCCGTCCATCATCAGCGCATACTCCGGCGTCAAGACGAACTGCGCGCCTTCGCTGGCCGCTTCGCGGGCCATGGCGCCGACCGCGGCGAGATTGGCTCGATAATCGCTGCCGGAATTGACCTGAAGACAGGCGATCCTGAAAACAGTGTTCATTTTTTCCGTGAGGCCGACAGATAATCAACCCCCGGATTCTGCCACAAGTCTGCCCGCCGCAGACGGCCGCGCCGCGGCTGCCGGGAAAAGCCGCAGGCGCTTACCCCACGATATGGTGTTTGCCTACGACATGTACCGTGCTCGCCTGGGGGCCCCGTTCACCCGTTTCTTCGTTGAAACGCACTTCGGTGCCGGTCTGCAGCTTGTCGAAATCCGCGTCCACGACGCTGTTGCGATGAAAATAAATCAGCCTGCCGTCCGGCGTCTCTATCCTGCCGTAATCCTCGTCCGGATAAAGCTCGACGACCCGGCCGTGCGGCGGCACCTCGTGCGTCTTGACCGCGCGGCTCTGGCGTCGCGCGTAGTCCTCGAGCTGGCGGCAGATGGCGTCGAAGGCGTCGCGTATGGCGACATAGACGTCGGTGTAACCGTGATGCTCGTCGGGCTCGCGGTTCGCCACCAGTTCGCCGCCCGGCACGGTGACGTCGATGCGCACATGGTAGCGATTGCCGCGGCGATGATGCTTGTGTAGCGCCTCGACCGCCACGCGGCAGCTCATGATGCGGTCGTAGAAGCGGTCCAGTTGCTGCGCGCGTTCGCGGACTTTCGCCTCGATGGCTTCGGAACGCCCGAGGTTGCGGAAAGTGATCTGCAGCGGCAATTGCATGGCTGATCCTCCTGAAAAACGACATGCGATATCCCGCCGGGCGGCACGCGCCACCCTTTGGCAACCGGATGCCCGCCCACCCGGCAGGCGGCGCCGGCCTTTTGCTCAGGAGACGGTGATTTCCTTGCTTTTGCCACCCGGCGCCTTCGGCAGCGTCAGTTCCAGCACGCCGTCGCTGTATTTGGCCTTGGCCGCGCTTTGGTCCACCTCGTGGTCCAAACTGAAGCTGCGGTACATCTTGCCGTAATAACGTTCGCTGCGGATCATTTTCTTGCCTTCTTTTTCTTCTTTCTCCTTCTTCACTTCGGCGCTAATGGAAACCTGATTGCCGTCCACCGACACCTTGATGTCTTCTTTTTTCACTCCCGGGATTTCCGCGCGCACGGTGTAGGCCTTGTCGTCTTCCGACACATCCATCCTGATGATTTCCGGCTCCATCTCGCGCAGCACCGGCCGCACCAGGAAACCCTTGAAAAGATCGTCGAAATTGCGGAACGGGTCGAAACGAGTAATGTCGCCGAACGGATCGTAACGGGTGATGTTTGCCATGTTCACGCTCCTTCATGATCTGCGAGTTGCACACGAAACCGCGCCTGTCGGGTCGCGACCAGGCGCGACCACTGCCGCCGTACGCGCCGACTCGCCTCAGCCGCGCAGCAGCATTTTGTCGATTTCCGCTTCCGCCTCCAGCCAGTCTTCGAGATCCGAGCCGCCGTGAAAACCACGCCGTAAAGCCCGGTAGTAAGCGGCTTCGGCGATCATCCGGTGACGCTCGGCGGCTGCCGTTTCCGCAGCGTTTCTCGGCGCATTTTCCTGTTTGCCGACGGCGTACCCGGCAACGCTTTTTCCCGCTTTCGTTTTTGCGCGGCTTGCCGCTTCAGCCTTTTTGCCCGGACGGGCTTGTGCAGTGGCCATGATTTGCCTCCATCGGAACCACCTCGAAACAACTTACTCTTTTCCGCATCGATGCGTGTTGACCTAGGTCAAAGGCAAATGACCAGTCGGGCCTCGCGCCGTGCACGGCACCGCCCGCCGCTAGCGGATATATGCTTCGGTGGCATAACGCCGGAGCATGCGGTGGCTGTTGAAAAAAGAAGCGCTTTTGCAGATGGCGCCTTTCATCACCGCGATCCACGCGGCGCGTTCGCCGCTGTAGCCGTAATACAGCGGCAGCACCACCTGTTCCAGCTTCTCGTACAGCGATGCGGCGTCCTCCCTGGCGACGCCTTCGCCGTCGTCCCCTACCGCCCAGCCGGTGACGCCTTCGATGCATCCTTCCATCCACCAGCCGTCGAGCACCGACAGATGCGGCACGCCGTTGAACGCGGCTTTCATGCCGCTCGTGCCCGAAGCTTCCAGCGGCCGCAGCGGCGTGTTGAGCCACACATCGCTGCCCGACACCATCGCCAGCGCGGCGTCCATGTCGTAGTCCGGCAGATAGGCGATGGGTATGACGTCGCGCAGCTGCCGCATGTAGCCGTGCAGCGTCTCGATCAGACGCTTGCCGGCGTGATCGCGCGGATGCGCCTTGCCGGCGATGACGATCTGGAACGGCAGGCGCTGCGCGATTGCCCGCAGCCGCTCCAGATCCGAAAAAATCAGATCCGGCCGCTTGTACGCCGTCATGCGGCGAGCGAGACCGATGATGGGGACATGGGCGTGCAGGCCCACTCCCGTGGCTGCCTGCACCCTCTCGATCAGCTCTTTCTTGGCCGTGGCGTGCGCCTCCCAGATCGCGGCATCCGATATGCGGTCGGCGCGCACCAGCTGCTCGGGTTCGTGACACCAGCCCGGCAGATGGGCGTCATAGAGCTTGACGAAACCCGCGTGGGTCCAGGTGCGCGAATGCACGCCGTTGGTCACGGCATGGACGCGGTAGCCGGGATACATCCTGCGCGAGATTTCGGCATGGCGTTTGGCCACGCCGTTCACGTATTCCGAGAGATTCAGGGCGAGCCGCGTCATGTTGAGACGGTCGGCTCCCGCCAGCACCTTGAGTTCCGCGAGATCAACCGGATTTCCCAGCACGCGCTGCACCAGCTCGTAGGAAAACTGGTCGTGCCCCGCTTCGACCGGCGTATGGGTGGTGAAATTGCACAATTCCCGCACCCGCGGAATGTCGTATCGTGATTCCCCGGCGCGCACCTCGTTTTCCGGATAGGCGAAGCGGCGCAGCAGTTCCACCGCGAGCAGCGCGGAATGGCCTTCGTTCATGTGATATTGACGAATGCGGAACCCCAGCGCATACAGCATCCGCACGCCGCCGATGCCGAGCACGATTTCCTGCTTGAGGCGGTAGGCTTCGTCGCCGCCGTACAGATAATGGGTGATTTCGCGGTCTTCGGCGCCGTTTTCGCTCAGATCGGTGTCGAGCAGGATGACCGGCGCCACGCCGCCCATGTGGCTTCTCAGCAGATAAAGCCAGCCGCCGACCCACACTTTACGGCTTTCGATGTCCACCGCGATCTTGGCTTCCAGCGGCGTCGCCCATGCCGCAGGGTCCCAGCGCGCGGGGTGCTCGATCTGACGGCCTTCGGCGTCGATTTCCTGGCGGAAATAGCCGGCGCGGCTGACCAGGCTCACCGCCACGAACGGCAGTTCGAGATCGGCGGCCGAACGCATGGTGTCGCCGGCGAGCGCGCCGAGCCCGCCGCTATAAGTGGGAATGCGGCTCGCGAGCGCGATCTCCATCGAGAAATAAGCAATCCGCGGCTCGAGCGTGAAGCTGTCGAGCAGGGTGCCGCGGCGCAGCGGCGCGCCCTCCGCGGCCAATGCAGCAGGCGGGTCGGCAACGAGCGTCATCACACACACCCCTTAACCATGGACGACGAGGGACGCCGTATTCCGGCGCGGCAGAATCTCAGCCTTCCGCCACCCGCTCGCTGCGCGCCTCAACCGCGGCCTCAGCAAGCGGTGGAAACGGTACCGCCCCCCCGCTGCCTGTTTCCCCGCGCAAGCCGTCATCCTCGCCCACCGCCGGTCGCTTGCGGTAGCCACCGCCGAGGATGGGCCAATGGCGGTTGTACAGATTGAAGCGCGGCCGTAGCCCCGCGACATCTTGCCGCGCGGCCGCGAGCGCTTCCAGTGTTCCCACGTCACGCCAATAGGCGCGCTCTTCGTAAGGCGCGACGCCGGGGATGCGGTTTTCCGAAAAATCATAGGCAAAAATACGGCATCTTCCGGGAAGCGAGGGCAGGATGTGCTGCCCGAAGTCGGTCCAGCCGTTCGCCGCGGCTTCCTCGAGCAGGCGCCCCAGAATGTCGGGACCGAACAGGTAGTTTCCCATCGACGCATACGCGAGATGCGGCGCCGTCGCAATCGGCGTCGGCTGCTGCGGTTTTTCCTGGAATTCCTCGATGCGGCCGTCTGCGGCCGTCACCATGACGCCGAAAGAGGACGCCTTTTCCAGCGGCACCGGAATGGCGGCGACACTGACCTCGGCACCGCGCTCCTCGTGGAACGCAGCCATTTGCCGCACGTCCATGCGGTAGACATGGTCCGCGGCGAAAACCCCGACCAACTCGGGCCGATGGCGCTCGATCAGGTGGCGATTTTTGTATACCGCGTCGGCCGTGCCGCGGAAAGAGCCTGCACCTTCGTGCGCCTTGGGCAGTATCACCTTCAAAAAACGGTCTCGCGCATTGAAATGCGGCGCCCAGGCTGCGGCGAGGTGTTCGACCAGTGAATGCGGCTGGTATTGCGCCAGCACGTAAATCGAGCCGATTCCCGAATTGACCAGATTGCTGAGCACGAAATCGATGATCCGGTAGCCGTTCGCGAGCGGCAGCGCCGGTTTGGCGTGTCTCGCCGTCAGCGGATAAAGCCGCGTGCCGTTGCCCCCTGCCAAAACCAGCGCGAGAACTTTCATTGGCAATCCTCCGCTTCACAGGCTTGCAGCCATGGTGCAGCGAACCCGCTGCAACCGTCTTGCTTTAGATCAATTCGGCATCGAATTCACAGCGAAAGTTCCGGACTCCCGGTGAAAAACCGCGCGCTCTCCTGCAGGCATCAAAGAATCAGTATCTTAGCGCCTGTTTTCCTGAGAAGTGGAGGCGCTATCGCGATTTTCAACGATGCCAGATGCCGCGCTCAGCGCGCAAAGTCTGGATCAGCGCAGCAAATCGCGGATCGGCAAGCCAGTCCTCGAGATCGAGCGGCAGCTTGTATTGCCAGTTCGGATAGTCGTGCGTGCTTCCCGGCAGATTGACCTGCTCGAGCTGTTCCAGGATGTCTTCGGGCCGCACCGTCATGAGCCGGCACGGCGAACGCGCGAGATAGGCATGGATCGCGCGCGCCAGTTCTACCGTCATTTCCGGATTCGCATCGGCATCGAGGCTCACGCCCGGCGGCAGCAGATTTTCATGCTCAAGGGCGGCCAGCAGCTGCGCGCGGTCCTGAGCGCGGACCGCGATCTGCCGCGCGCGCACCTCGTCCGAAGGAAAAAGCGCCAGCGCGGCGCGCGTCTCGAGGTCGCGGCCGCGCCAGAAACCGCGCAGCGTCGGCAGATCGTGGGTGCTGACGGCAGCGAGCGCCTGTGCCGGGTAAGCGGCGGGAGGCCTGAAACTGCCGTCGCGCTCCTTCTCGAAGTACAGCAACCGGTACGACAGCACGCCATGGCGCGCCATCGCCTCGCGCACGGCATCGGGCACGGTCCCCAAATCCTCGCCGATGACCAGACAACGGTTGCGCTGGCTTTCGAGCGCCACGATCCCGAACAGGTCGTCGAGCGGATATTCGACATAAGCGCCTGCGGCGGGCGTGCCCCCGGCAGGAATCCAGAACAGGCGCTTGAGCGCCATGACGTGGTCGATGCGCAACGCGCCGGCGTGCCGCATGTTGGCATGCAGGGTCGCGATGAAAGGCGCGTACGCGGCATCGGCGAGGCGCTGCGGAATCGGGGGCGGCAGTCCCCAGTCCTGCCCCTTGAGGCTGAAGTCGTCCGGCGGCGCGCCGGTGCTCGCGCCCAGGGCGTAAAGCTGCTGATGGGCCCACGCTTCGCCGCCGCTGCGGTCCACGCCCAGCGCCAGATCCTGGTAGAGCCCCACGCCCAGACCCCGTTCCCACGACCGCCGGCCTGCTGCGGCCAGTTGCAGTTCGGCCTGCCATTGCAGGTATTCGTAAAATTCCACTTGTTCCAGCCGCTCGGCGGCAAAACGGGCGACGGCTGCGCCCGCCGGGTCGCGATAAGGTTCGGGCCACGCCGGCCAGCCCCAGACCGCGGGGTCCGCGTCATGAAAATGCTGTTGCAGCGCTTCGAACAGCGCCTGGCGCCGCAGCGCCTCGCCACCCGCCGCCTGGAAATCCCGGAACGCCCGGGCGCGCGGGCTGCCGCCAGCGAGATGCCGCTGCCGGAAACTCAGATACAGCGGTCGCAAAACGCTGAATTTTGCGGCGGCGACCTTTTCGTACTCGACCAGCCCGCTGTCACGCAGCGCCCGCAACTGCGCCTGAAACGACGGCTGCCGCACCCTGTCGCGCACCGCTTCGCACTCCGCGTAGTCGTCGATGCCCTCGACGTCGAGATACAGAACGTTGAGGAAAAGCCGGCTCGACGGATTGTAGGGGCTCGCATGCGGCGGGTGGTGGGGAAACAGCGCATGCAAGGGATTCACGCCGACGATGCCCGCGCCGCTACGCGCTGCAAGGTCGATCAGCGTTCCGAGATCGCCGAAATCCCCCATTCCCCAGTTGCGTCGCGAGCGCAGCGCATAAAGCTGTACCGCGAGCCCCCACACCCGCCCCCCGCCCGCCAATGCCGCGGGGGAATAGCAACGCAGTGGCGCCACGATCAGGCTCATGCGCGCCGCACGGCCGCCGTCTTCGCAATCGCGCAATCCGAAAACGTGATAGCCGCAATCGGGAAAGTGCGGCAATACAAAGCCATAGCGCAGAAACCGGGTCTCACCCAGCGTGGTTTCCGCCATCAGAGGCAATTCGGCGGGACACAGCTCGCCGCTCCGCTGCGAGCCGTCTTCCAGTGTCAACAGCCATTCGAAACGGTGCTGCGCCCGGTCGTGCGGCAGCGTTAGCGGAATTGCGGCAGCCCCGTGCTCGCGCCGCATCACCATGACCGGCGGCAGCAGGCGCCGCCATTCGCGCGCCCGTATCTCCTGCAATGAGCGGCGCACATCTTCATCGGTGGCGGCCGCGACGCCCATCGCCTCCAGCAAGGCGCGCTGGGTAGCGGGCGCGACCCGCCGCTGTTCGCCCCAGATGTCGTGATAATCGAGGGCGATCCCGCACAGCGCGCATAGCTGTTCGAGCGGGGACACTGCGGCCGAAGACATGGGGGCTCGCGTCTGATCAACGGGGTCGCGGCGATCCGAGCAGCACCATCGATCTTCCCTGCAGCGGATAGACGGCGCCCGACCGTATCTTCGGAATGGCGAGCACGCCATCGTCGAAAGAAGTGTCGAGCGTGACCTCCCACTCGGCCGCGCCGTCATAATCGGGGATCGTGAAGCGGATCCCCTCGTGATGGGCGTTGAACAGCAGGAGGAAATTGTCGTCGGTGATCACGCCGCCATGCTCGTCGTGGTCCTGTAGCGCCTCGCCGGCCAGATAGACGCCGAGGCTTCTGGCGCAGGAATTATTCCATTCCTCGTCGCTCATCTCGCGGCCGTCGGGATTGAGCCAGACGATGTCCTTGATATCCTTGCCGCGGATCGGCCGTCCCTGGAAAAAATGGCGGCGGCGGAACAGCGGATGATCGCGGCGCAGCCCCACCACCTTCCTGACGAATTCGAGCAGGGCCCGTTGCTCGGGACCGAGATTCCAGTCGAGCCAGCTGATCTCGTTGTCCTGGCAATAGGCATTGTTGTTGCCGCGCTGGGTGCGGCCCAGCTCGTCACCGGCGAGCAGCATCGGCACGCCCTGGGAAAACATCAGCGTTGCCAGGAAATTGCGTTTCTGGCGCGCCCGCAGCGCCCGGATCGCCGCATCGTCGCTCGGCCCTTCCACGCCGCAGTTCCAGCTGATGTTGTGGTCGCTGCCGTCGCGGTTGTCTTCGAGGTTCGCCTCGTTGTGCTTGTGGTTGTAGCTCACCAGATCGTGCAGCGTGAAGCCGTCGTGGGCGGTGATGAAATTGATGCTGGCATTGGGGTTGCGGCCGCTCGGCCCATAGAGGTCGCTCGATCCGGTGAGGCGCTGGGCAAACTCGCCGATCAGTCCGCCGTCGCCTTTCCAGTAGGCGCGCATCGTGTCGCGATACTTATCGTTCCATTCGACCCAGCCGATCGGAAAATTCCCCACCTGGTAGCCGCCTTCGCCCAGATCCCACGGTTCGGCCACCAGCTTGACCTGGGAAATCACCGGATCCTGGTGGATGATGTCGAAAAACGCGCCGAGGCGGTCGACCTCGTGCAGCTCGCGCGCCAGCGCCGAGGCGAGATCGAAGCGGAAACCGTCGACGTGCATCTCGAGAACCCAGTAGCGCAGGCTGTCCATGATCAGCTTCAGCACCTGCGGATGCCGCATGTTGAGCGTATTGCCGCAGCCGGTGTAATCGACGTAACGGCGCGGATTGTCCGGATCAAGCCGGTAATAGCACGCATTGTCGATGCCACGAAACGCGATCGTCGGCCCCAGATGGTCGCCCTCCGCAGTATGGTTGTAGACCACATCCAGGATCACCTCGATCCCTGCCGAGTGGAATTTCTTGACCATGGTCTTGAATTCGCTCACCAGGCCGGTCGCCGAATAGCGCGCGTCGGGCGCGAAATAGCCGAACGAGTTGTAGCCCCAGTAATTGCTCAGGCCCTGCTTCACCAGGCGGTGGTCATCGAGAAAAGCGTGCACCGGCATCAGCTCCACCGTGGTCACGCCGAGACGCTTGAGGTGCTCGAGCGCGGGCTGCGTCGCGAGCCCCGCGTAAGTGCCGCGCAGCGGGGGCGGAATCTCCGGATGCCGCATCGTGAAGCCCTTGACGTGCAATTCATAAATGATGGTGTCGTTCCAGGCAATGCGCGGCGGGCGATCCTCGCCCCAGGTGAACGCCGGATCGATCACCATGCACTTGGGCATGTGCGGCGCGTTGTCGCGGCTGTCAAACGACAGGTCCCCGTCCGCGCTGCCGACGCGATAGCCGTAATGCGCATCGCTCCACGACAGCTTGCCGATGATGTCCTTGGCATAAGGCTCGATCAGCAGCTTGTTGGGATTGAAGCGGTGACCTTCCTCGGGGCGATAAGGGCCGTGGACGCGGTAGCCGTAGAGCAGGCCCGGGCGCGCCTCGGGCAGATAGCAGTGCCAGATCGCGTCGGTGCGCTCGCGCAGCGTGATCCGCTGGATTTCGCGTCGCCCCTCATGATCGAACAGGCACAGCTCGACTTTTTCCGCGTGTTCCGAAAACAGCGCGAAATTGACGCCTTCGCCGTCCCAGGTCGCGCCCTGGGGATGAGGCCTGCCCGGCCAAATCGCCGTCAACTGCCGATCCATGCTGTTGCCCGCTCAATAGTAGTGGCTGTCGTCGATGCTGTGCCTGCCTTTGGCGACGACGACGATCCCCGACTCGGTGACATGATAGCGCTGGCGGTCGGCGTCGTGGTCGTAGCCGATGCGCTGCCCGGCTTCGATGACGTTGTAGCGATCGACGATCACCCGCCTGAGCCGCGCCCCCTGCCGGATCTTGGTGTAATCCATGATGATGGAATCCTCGATCTCGACGTCGCGTTCCAGCACCACTTCGCGGCGCAGGATGGAATTGGTGAGTTTCGCGCTTTTGACCAGCGTGCCCGCGCCGAGGACCGCGTTCCGGATGACGCCCTCGACGATCTTGGGCGCGGGTCCGGGATAGCCCTTGGTGGCGATCGGCCAGCGGGGATTGAACATGTTGAAGCGCGGCTCGAGTCCCAGCACGTCCATGTTGGCGGCGTAATAGCTGTCTATCGTGCCGACATCGCGCCAGTAGGCCGGTTCCTCGTACGGCCGCACTCCCGGTATCACGTTGGTCGAGAAGTCGTACGCATACACGCGGTGGCTGCGAATCAGCTCGGGGATGATGTGCCTGCCGAAATCGTGCTTGCCTTCTTTGCTTGCGCGCGAAACCGAGTCGGTCAGCAGCCCGGTGTCGAAAAGATAGTTTCCCATCGAGCAGTAGGCGCGCCGCGGATCGCCGGGCATGGCGGCGGGCCGCGCGGGCTTTTCCTCGAAGCTCACCACGCGGCCGTCGCGGTCGACTCCGATCACGCCGAAATCGGCGGCCTCCGCCAGCGGCACCGGGCGCGCCGAGACCGTGAGTTCGGCGCCGCGTTGCAGATGGAAATCGACCATTTTCCGCACGTCCATGCGGTAGACGTGGTCGGCGCCGAACACCGCCACCAGATCCGGCGCATGCCGTTCCACGAGGTTCAGATTCTGGCACACGGCATCGGCGGTGCCCTGGAACCAGCCAGGCCCTTCGCGCATCTGCGGCGGCACCACGGTGACGAACTGTTCGGGAACGATGGGCGACAGCCTCCACGCCTGGTCGACGTGCTCGATCAGCGACTGCGATTTGTATTGCACCAGCAGATAGATCGAATGGATACCCGAATTCACCAGGCTGCTCAGCACGAAATCGACGATGCGGTAGCGTCCGCCGAAAGGTACCGCCGGCTTGGAGCGCTCGGCGGTCAGCGGGTGCAGGCGCCGGCCTTCTCCGCCGGCCAGGACCAGAGCAAGAATATTCAATGAAATCATTGTGTTATCCTCATACCCCGGTTCTCGCGGAATCGCTTTTGAAAAAAACGACGGATAGCGGCGGCAACGTCACCGTCAGCGAATGGCTGCGGGCGTGCGCGCGCGTCGGCGTCGCCTGCACGCCGCCCAGATTGCCCGTGCCGCTACCGCCATAGATCGTCGCGTCGCTGTTGAGCAGTTCGCGCCAGTAGCCGGCGCGCGGCACGCCGACGACGTAATCGTGGCGCGGCACCGGCGTGAAATTGCACAGCACCAGGACGAGCGCGCCGCCATTTTTGTCCTTACGCAAGAAACTGAGGACACTCGTCTGCCAGTCGTCGCAGTCGATCCACTCGAAGCCTTCGGCCGCAAAATCGAGCTCGTGCAGCGCCGGTTCGCTGCGATACAGGCGATTGAGATCGCGCACCCAGCGCTGCACGCCGGCATGAAACGGATAGCCCACGACGTGCCACTCGAGGCTTTCCTCGTGCTGCCATTCGCGCCGCTGGCCGAATTCGCCGCCCATGAACAGCAGCTTCTTGCCCGGATGCGCCCACATGTAGCCGAACAGCAGGCGCAGGTTGGCGAACTGCTGCCACTCGTCGCCGGGCATCTTGCCGATCAGCGCGCCTTTGCCGTGGACCACCTCGTCGTGCGACAGCGGCAGCATGAAATTTTCGGTAAATGCGTACCACATGCTGAAGGTAAGCTGGCCGTGGTGATATTTGCGGTAGACGGGATCGCTCGAAAAATATTTGAGGGTGTCGTGCATCCATCCCATGTTCCACTTCATGCCGAAGCCGAGGCCGCCGAGATAGGTAGGGCGCGACACCATGGGCCATGCCGTGGATTCCTCGGCGATCGTCTGCACGTCGGGATAATCGCGGTATACCGCTTCGTTGAGCGCCCTCAGGAACGCGATCGCGCCCAGATTTTCCCTACCGCCGAACGCGTTGGGGATCCACTCGCCGGGCTGTCTGGCGTAATCAAGATAGAGCATCGACGCCACCGCGTCGACGCGCACGCCGTCGATGTGATAGTGCCTGAACCAGAACAGCGCGCTGCTGACGAGGAAAGCGCGCACCTCGTTGCGGTCGTAGTTGAAAATATAACTGTTCCATTCCGGGTGATAGCCCTGCCGGGGATCGGCGTGCTCGAACAGATGGGTGCCGTCGAAAAAGGCGAGGCCGTGCTCGTCGCCCGGAAAATGCGACGGCACCCAGTCGAGGATCACGCCTATGCCGTGCCGGTGCAGGGTATCGACCAGGTACATGAAATCCTGCGGCGTGCCGTAGCGCGCCGTCGGCGCGAAATAACCCGTCGTCTGATAGCCCCACGAGCCGTAGAAAGGGTGCTCGGTGACCGGCATCAGCTCGACGTGAGTGAACCCCATGCCGCTCACGTACTGCGCGAGCGGCTCGGCGATCTCGCGGTAGGTCGGCGGCCGCTCGCCGGCGATGCGCCGCCACGATCCGAGATGCACCTCATAAACCGAGATCGGCGCCGCAAGGGTATTGGTCGCCCGGCGCCGTTGCAGCCACTCCCCGTCCTGCCATGGATACGATAGATCCCACACGCGGGAGGCGGTTGCGGGAGGCGCTTCCCAGCAAAAAGCAAACGGATCGCCCTTGTCGGCGCGATAACCGTGATATCTCGACTCGATGTGATATTTGTAGGCACTGCCGTGACGCACGCCCGCCACGAAGCCTTCCCAGATGCCCGAGCCGTCGGGGCGCGCGCGCAGCGCATGCGCGTGCGCGTTCCAGCCATTGAACTCGCCGATCACGGAAACGCGCTCGGCGTTCGGCGCCCATACCGCAAAGTGCGCGCCTTCGCTCCCCCCCGCCCTGACGAGATGCGCGCCCAGTTTTTCGTACAGCGCGCAATGGGTGCCCTCCCGGAACAGGAAAATGTCGAGCTCGGTGAGCAGACTCGCTTCCCCGCTCGCCGGCGCTCCCGGCAAAAAACCGTTCTGCGTCATGGCTGGCCGTCCGCTTTCATGAACAATCTAGCCACTGCGCCGGCCACCGCCATTGATCCAGCGCAAATTTTCGCGACCGGGCAGGCGGCGCGCCGCGCGACATTCAGGGCGTCCCGGCGAGCGCCTGGTACAGTTCGCGGTAACGCCGGGCACTGGTCTGCCAGCCGAAATCGAGACGCATGCCGTTGCGCTGCAGCGTTTTCCAGACTTCCCTTTCGCGCCAGACGCCGACGGCACGCTCCAGCGTCGCCAGCAGCTGCGCCGCCTCCGCTTCGGCGAACACGAAACCGTTGGCGGTCCCGGCTGCGAGAGTGGCCTCGCTGCAGTCGACTACCGTGTCGGCCAGCCCGCCGGTGGCGCGCACCACCGGCGGCGTGCCGTAGCGCAGACTGTACATCTGATTGAGGCCGCACGGTTCGAAACGCGAAGGCATCAGGAAAATGTCGGCTCCCGCCTCGATCAGGTGGGCGAGGCCCTCGTCGAACGCGGAAACGAAAGCGAACCGTTCCGGAAAAGACCGCGCCAGCGCGGCAAGCCGCGCCATCAGCTCGCGCTCGCCCGTGCCCAGCACCACGAGCTGCGCCGGCAGCGCAGCAATGCAGGGGACGAGGTCGGCGACGAAATCGATGCCTTTTTGCCACGTCAGGCGGCTCACCACACCGAGCAACGGCGTTACCGCCTGCTGCGGCAGTGCGAGCAGACGCTGCAATGCCGCCTTGTTTTCGCTTTTTTTTTCGATGCTGTCGCTGTCGTAGCGGCTCGCGATATGGGGATCGGTCGCGGGATTCCACATCGCGGTATCTATGCCGTTGAGGATGCCGGTGATCACGGCGCTGCGCCGGCGCAACAAGCCGTCTAGCCCGCAGCCCAGCGCCTCGCCCTGGATTTCGCGCGCATAGGTCGGACTCACCGTGGTGATGTGATCGGCACACGCGAGGCCGCCTTTCAGGAACGACAGTTTGCCGTAGAACTCGACGCCATCGTCGGCCATCGCCCGCGGCGGCAACCCCAGCCGCGCCAGCGACGATGGCGGAAACAGCCCCTGGAACGCCAGATTGTGCACCGTCATGATGCCGCGCACCCGCTTGTTCCCCATGAAGCGCAGATAAACCAGCGCCAGCGCCGCCGGCCAGTCGTGGCACTGGACGATCTGCGGTTCCCACTCCGCAACGCCGGCAACCGCGATGAGCGCGGCGAGCCTGCTCAGCAGCCCAAAGCGCAAATCGTTGTCGGGCCAGTCTTCGCCGCGCGCGTCCTGGTAGGCGTCGCCCTCGCGATGATAGTACGCGGGGCAATCGACCATCAGCAGCGGCACGTCCTGTGCGGTCGTCGCAGCGAGCACCCGCGCCGGCGCCAGGGCGCCACCGGGCGCTGCAAAAGTCGCCACGCAGCGCGCCCCGCCAAAGTGCGCGAGCAGCGGTCTGAAGCCGGGCACCAGCACGCGCACGTCGACCCCGGCAGCGCGCAAGGCAACCGGCAAGGCCGCGGACACGTCACCCAGCCCGCCGCTTTTCATCCACGGCGCGATCTCGGGAGTGACGAACAGCACCCGCAGTGGTGCGGTGCCTAGCGCCGCCTGCGTCGCCGTCACAGCCACTTCATCATGCCCATCTCGAAGCGATGAGTGAGCAGTTCGTGATAGGGATAGACGCGGATGCGGTATTCGATCTTGCCGCACAGCTCGGG
>JBKBXX010000063.1:0-19565 GCA_046313915.1 Burkholderiales bacterium
CGGGCATCGACCATCATCCACAAGGAGTTGTCATGAACGTATTGCGCAGAAGCTTTCTCAAGCTGACCGCGGGCGCCGGCGCGCTGACGGCCGCCGCGGCTGCCGGGCTCGTCGGCACCGGGCAAGCTTGGGCCGCGGCGTGGAACAAGGCCGGATTCGAATCGAAAGCGGTAGCCGAGGCGCTGAAAAGCCTCGGTGCATCCAATCTCGTCGACAGCAAGGACATCGTGATCACCGCGCCCGACATCGCCGAGAACGGCGCGGTGGTGCCGGTCGCCGTCACCAGCAAGATACCCAACACCCAAAGCATCGCGATCCTGGCCGAAAAAAATCCTTTCCCGCTCGCCGCGTCGTTCGAGATAGCGAACGGCGCTGAAGGCTATGTCTCGACGCGGCTCAAGATGGGCCAGACTTCCAATGTCCGCGCAGTGGTCAAGGCCGACGGCAAGTTCTATACGGCGGTCAAGGAAATCAAGATCACGGTCGGCGGCTGCGGCTGACCCCGCGCCTCACGCCACCACCACGGATAACGAGGAAAGGAAGAACGAATGGCTGAACCCATGAAAATCCGCGCGACGCTGCAGGGCGATGTCGCCGACGTCCGCATCCTGATGATGCATCCGATGGAAACCGGGCAACGCAAGGATGCCAAGGGCGAAATCATCCCTGCCCACTTCATTCAAAGCGTGGTCGTCACCCATAACGGCAAGACCGTGCTCGACGCGCAGTGGAGCCAGGCGGTTTCGCGCAACCCCTTCCTCGGCTTGCGCGTCAAAGGTGCCAAGGCCGGCGACAAGATATCCGTCACCTGGACAGACAACAAAGGCGACAAGCGGACCGACGAAGTCACGGTGGCCGCCGGCTCCTGACGAAAGCGCTCGGCGTCGGCAGTTTCAGCAAGATAAAACCGAGAGGAGGGAAAGACCATGCTGAAGTTGGGCTGCGGCATTGCCGCAATCGCTCTCGTTTTCATGAGCGGCAGCGGCATCGCTGCCGATCCGCTGGCGATAGGCCGGCAGATGCTCGCCGAGGACAATCCCGGCGAGCTGTTCATAGACCGGGGCAAGGCTCTTTTCTACGAAAAACGTGGCCCCCGGAAGGTGTCGATGGAGCAGTGCGACTTCGGCCTGGGCCCGGGAAAAATCGAAGGCGCCGCCGCGCGCCTGCCCCGTTATTTTCCCGATACCGACAGCGTACAGGATCTGGAATCGAGGCTGGTGACCTGCATGGTCGAACTGCAGGGATTCAACCGCGCAGACGTCATCAAAAAAGCGATCAGCCCCGCGAACAGCCACGGCTCCGATATCGAGAACCTGGCGCTCTATATCACTTCCCGCTCGAACGGCATGAAAATGGACATCTCGCTGCGCCATCGGAAAGAAAAGGAAATGTACAAGGCCGGCGAATATCTGTTCTACCGGCGCGCCGGCCAGACCGATTTCGCGTGTAACACCTGCCATGGTGAATCCGGCAAACGCATCCGGCTGCAGGATCTGGTGAACATGACCGACAAACAGCAATTGCAGGAAGTCGTTGCGACTTGGCCCGCCTATCGCGGTGCGCATGACACGATTCGCACCATGCAGTGGCGTCTTTCCGATTGCATCTGGCAGATGCGCCTGCCCGACCTGAACTACGGATCGGATTTCACGATAGCGATGACCACGTTTCTCCATTATCAAGGCAACGGGGCCGTGATCCGGGTGCCCGGCTTCAAGCGCTGAGCAAGAAAGGAAAGGCTAAATGGAAAAGATCTGGTTGAAATGGACACTGCTGGGCGCTGCAGCGCTGGTTGCGGCGGGCTGCACAACTTTCCCGGACGAAGCCACGACGCGCGAGATCGCCGAAAAAATGGTGGGCAACAGCTTCACCGCCACGCCGCAAACGGCAAAGCGCCTGGCGCAGGACAAGTCGCAACAGATCTGCAGCAAGATCGGCGAGGCCGCGCTCACCGAGGCAGAGGCGGCGGAAGTGGTCAGTCTGGCACGCGCCTCGATCAAATATCCGGCATCGGGAAAACTGGTCGGCGACTGGAAAACCGGCGATCGGCTCGCGCATGACGGCGCCGGTGACCGCATCCGCAACGGCAAGCTCGAGAAACGCAAGGAAAACGGCGCGCTGTGCCAGAACTGCCACCCGCTCGCCCCCGGCGAAGTCAATGTCGGCAACGTCGGCCCGAGCCTCACCGGCTACGGCGCGCAGCGCGGAAATTCGGAAGCGATTGCGAAATACACCTACGAGAAAATCTACAATGCGTGGGCGTACTTCCCGTGTTCCAAGATGCCGCGCCTCGGCGCCACCGGCCATCTGACACCGGAGCAGATCGCCCATGTGGTGGCGTTCCTGGTCGATCCGCAGTCGCCGATCAACAAATAACCGTTACGGAACACGATCCCGGGAGGCTTGGGTGACCAAGCCTCTTTTTTTCGGAGCAGACGATCATGGGCATGACGCGACGTGAATTTCTCCAGATGCTGGCAGTGGCAGCAGCCTCCGGCTTCGCTCTCGACAGCGACGACGCATGGTCAGCGAACCAGATCAACGGCTTCTACGACCTACACAAATTCGGCAACAATGTGACGCTGATGCACTTCACCGACTGTCATGCCCAGCTGCTGCCGATCTATTTCCGCGAGCCCGATGTCAATCTCGGCATGAACGCGAGCTGGGGCAAGCCGCCGCACCTGGTCGGCGAAGCCCTGCTCAAGCATTTCGGGATCAGCCCCGGTTCGCGGCTTGCCTACGCCTTCACTCACCTCGATTTCGAAAAGGCGGCGCGCATCTACGGCAAGGTCGGCGGCTTCGCCCATCTCGCAACGCTGGTCAAGCGCGTGCGCGCGCAACGCCCCGGCGCACTGCTGCTCGACGGCGGCGACAACTGGCAGGGTTCGGCGACCTCGTTGTGGACCCGCGCCCAGGACATGGTCGAGGCCTCGAAGCTGCTGGGCGTGGACATCATGACCGGCCACTGGGAATTCACCTATGGCGCGCAGCGCGTCAAAGAGATCATCGACCGCGACTTTGCGGGCAAAGTCGAGTTCGTCGCCCAGAACGTCAAGACCACCGATTTCGGCGACCCGGTGTTCAAACCGTACGTGATTCGCGAAGTCAACGGCGTGCCGCTGGCGATCATCGGCCAGGCTTTTCCCTATACGCCGATCGCCAATCCGCGCCACATGGTGCCCGAGTGGACTTTCGGCATCCAGGAAGAGGAGCTGCAGAAAACCGTCAACGCCGCGCGCGCCAAAGGCGCCCAGGCAGTGGTACTGCTGTCGCACAACGGCATGGACGTCGATCTCAAGCTCGCCTCGCGCGTCACCGGCATCGACGCCATTCTCGGCGGCCACACCCACGACGCGGTGCCCGATGCCATCGCGGTGAAAAATCCGGGCGGCACCACGCTCGTGACCAACGCCGGCTCCAACGGCAAGTTCCTCGCGGTGCTCGATCTCGAAGTGCGGAGCGGCGAAGTGAAAGGCTATCAGTACCGCCTGTTGCCGGTGTTCGCCAACCTGCTCGAAGCCGACCGCGAGATGACCGACCTGATCAGAAAAGTCCGCGCGCCTTACGAGAAAAAGCTCGCAGAAAAGCTCGCGGTGAGCGACGGGCTGCTGTACCGCCGCGGCAATTTCAATGGCACCTTCGACCAGATCATCCTCGATGCGTTGATGGAGATCAAAGGCGCCGAGATCGCGTTTTCCCCCGGTTTCCGCTGGGGCACCACCGTGCTACCCAACCAGCCCATCACCCTGGAAAACGTGATGGACCAGACCGCGATCACCTATCCCCACGTCACCGTCACCGAAATGACGGGCGAAGCCATCAAGACGATCATGGAAGACGTGTGCGACAACCTGTTCAATCCCGATCCCTACTACCAGCAGGGCGGCGACATGGTGCGCGTCGGCGGCCTGCAGTACACCTGCGACCCGCGCCAGAAAATCGGCAGCCGCATCAGCGACATGATGCTCAAGGGCAAGCCGCTCGCAGCCAGCAAAAAATACAAGCTGGCGAGCTGGGCGCCGGTCGCGGAAGGCGCGTCGGGCGAACCGGTATGGGAAGTGGTGACAGCCTACCTGCGCGACAAAAAGGTCATACGGCCGCCGAAGCTCAACCGGCCCAGACTGCTGGGAGTCGAAGGCAATCCGGGGATCGCGTAAGCCGGGGCTGCGGCACGGGGAATTCTCCGCGCCGTGGTGTCGCGTCCTACTCCGGCTTGTGCACCGAACGAAACCTGTCGTACAGCACGCGCTCCCCGCCGGTCGACGGCGAATCCATGAGTTCCAGGCGGTAATCGCCACCGGCGAAGCCCAGACGCGACGCTTCGCGATACGCCTGTCTGGCTTCGTCCACGCGGCCGAGTTTCTCGAGCGCGATACCGAGATGGTAATGAGACATGTTGGAACCGGGCACGATTTTCAGGGCGCGTTCGAGGTAAGGCAACGCTTCCTGGTAGCGCTCTAGCCGGACATAAGTTGCTCCACTCGCAAAATTGCAATAGAACGTCCGGGGATAGAGCGACATGCAACGCTTGAGCGTCGCAAGCGCACTGTCCGGTTTCTCGTCCATCACTTGCGCTCTGGCCAGGTTGTGCAGCGCTCTTGCCCCACCCGGTATCGGGGTGGCCGGAAGTTTTGCTGCCGCGTCCTCCCATAGCGCCGAGGCACTGGAAAAACTCCGCAGCCGGTCGACGGCCTGGTAGAACAGCAAAGGACTCACGATGACGAACAGGGCCAGCGCGGCTTTGCGTGGAATGCCAGACAGCATCGCGGCCAGGGCAACCACGATGCCGGGCGCCCAGAGATAGCTGCGGTAAATGACAAGAGGTTCCTGAAAACGCACCGAGCTGAGTTCGACGAAAAACAGAACCCAGAAATACAGCATGCCGAAGCCGATCAATCCGGCGCGACCGCGCCTGACGAGCAGCAGCAAACCCGCTACGCCGAACACCAGGAAAACCGCCAGCTTGAGCGCTATCCAGCCTGGCGACCAGCTCTGAACGAAGTCGATCCGCACATCGACAGACATCGCCGCGGTATCCGGCAGCAGCCAGTACGCGAGATATTTGAAAAACACACCGGTCTGGGTAATGGCGCTCACCAGCCATGGCCCGCCGGCGGTCTCCAGCAGCGGGATCCCGTGGATCTCGGCCAATATGAATTGCACATTCGGCTCATAGGCGCTGCCGATCACGCCGCGAATGAGCACCACGACGATCGCAGCCGCAGGAAAACACGCAATCAGGTATAACGCGACATGACGGATCGCGAAACGTCGGTCGTTTGCCACGAGCGGGGTCACCATGACTGCCGCTGCCGGCAGCAGCACACTGTGTTCCTTGGAAAAAACCGTGAGCGCATAAAAAAGCGCGGCGGTGATCGCATCGGCATGGCTGTCGCGTTTAAAACCGCGCGCAAAATAAATGACCGAGAGCAGTGAAAAAAAAGTGGCCAGCAAAGTTGTACGCTGCACTACATAGCCGGCAGCGTAGACCGCGGCAGGATGAATCGCAAAGGCTGCAGCGCCGATAAAAGCCAGTACGTGCGCGTTGAGCTTTGCTTCAGATAAAGGGCTCGCCCGCGATGTCGTTCCCGAGGCAAGCAGCAGGTCGTAAACCAGCTTGTAGATCGTCAGCGAAACGGCAACATGAAAACCGAGCCCGATAATGCGATGGATCTCGGCATGGTTCAATGGTGGAAACACTCCCCACATCACCTGCGGGAAGGCAAGCGTGAAATACGGAAGCAGGCGCAGGCCGAGGCCGAACGGCGTGGTCGCGTAATAGGCAAACTTCGCCCCCGAGAAAAAAGGCAGATCGTCGAAAGCCAGCGGATTGCCCAGAAACGGGAGGTAAAGCGCGCAAGCGAGCGCTGTGATCGCGCTGGTGGCCGCAAGGCAACCAAGGAAGGACCGCTTCATTAGTTTCTTCTGTGCCTCATGTCCGGGAACGCGCGCGGATGAAGCCGGCAGGGGCTGGACCGCCTTGATCGATCCCCTGCCGAGGGTCATAAAAAAAGAGGGCAGGTTGCCCTGCCCTCTTTTTCCTTTCGCTCGGCCGGATCAGGCTTTCAGCCGGCCGTGGCCGTCGTTACTTGCACGAACCGGGCAGATACTTCGCCGGCAAAGTTCCCGGCGCACACTTGAACTGGGCAACCTGCGTCGGCATGGAGGCAGCCGTCAAGGCAGTGCCCGCCGTATTCATCGGCGTCAAAGTGATGGTTTTGCCCCGAACCTCGGCCGGCAGATCGCTGGCGCTGGTCGTCTTCACCGTGACCACGCCATTGGCATCCGTTCTGATGGACAGTACGTACTTGCTGGGGGCGCTTCCGGCGGCTTCAGCGGTATTGGCTTCGCAACCCCAGCCGTCCGCCGCGGGCGCCGTGCTGCCCGACTGATACACTTCAGAAATCGAAGTGCGGCACTGGCTGGTGGCAAGTATGGCTTCCGACAGCTTGGCCTTGACCGTGTAGTCCTGGTATGCCGGCAGCGCGACCGCCGCCAGTATGCCGATGATCGCGACCACGATCATCAGTTCAATCAGGGTGAAACCCTGCTGGATCTGCTTCATGACTTTCTCCCAAAAATTGATTGTGAACACAGACTGGCGTCTGCGCTGGCGGCAATAAAGCAAATTCGGTGCCAGCAGCTTCAGAAAAATCCATTTATTTTCAATGCCTTATAATAATCCTTTGGTTAAGCAGAAATCCTTAAAAATCAATCAGTTAGATTGATGGCGTTGGCATGGCGGCAAATTTTTGCCTTTCGGCCGCAATAATTTGCCGCCCGGACATGATTTTTTTGCCGATGGCATGAAATCTTTGATGATATTCCTGACCATCGAGGGCGCAATGTGACCATTTTCGTCACTCATGCATTCCCGATCGTGATTCGATGCTCAATGCTTTGCGCTCGCGGAGGCGGGCGCCATTTCGAGCATGCGCTGCCGTTCGGCCCGCCACGCCTCGGCGTATTCGCAATCGCGGTATTCGTCGAAATAAGGCCCCCCCAGCGTGTAGTGCACGAGCGCCGCGTCGGAGCGCGGCGCATCGTAGCCGACCAGATGGTTCCAGCGCGCGGGCAACTCGCCGATCAGCGCCTCGCTTTCCAGCCATTTGAACTGATGCAGATCGAGGCCGCTCGCGGTGTTCACGTAGTGCGGTGTGAGCGCCGTGCAGCGCGCGTTGTTGAACAGCATCACACTCGACCAGTTCTTTTTCTCGTATCTGCTTTGCGGCTCGCCGAGAAACTTGACCGATTCGCGCGGCACGTGATCGTGCTTGACCACCATCACCGCGTAACGCTCGTCACGCAGCCCGAACAGCTCCGCGATGTCATCCAGCATCAGCATGTCGCAATCCATGAAAATCGACCAGCCGCTGTAGCCGGAAAGAAAAGGCGTCAGAAAGCGCGAAAACGAGAAGTCGGTGCTGGCGAGCGGGTGACGCTCGCGCGTGAACACGCGCCGAAGCTGGCTCAGCATCAAGGGCGTAATCGCGACCGGTTCGGATGCGCGCACGTGGATGCTGTGGGCCAGCACGCTGAAAGCCACGGCCTCGCGCGGATCGTAGCCTATGAAAACGTTGATCATGGTTCTTGGAGCTTCCGTCTGATGATTTTTTCTGCCGGGAAGGTTGCCGCCGTGCGCGAGCCCCATCCCGCTACTTGATGCACACCGCGCGCACCTGCTGGATATCGGTGATCCCCGCCAGCACTTTTTCGATGCCATCCTGCTTGAGGGTGCGCATGCCGCTTTCGAGCGCTGTGGTCAACATTTTTGCCACCCGCGCATGCTCCTGGATGTCCTTCTTGATCGCGTCGGTGCCGACCAAGAGCTCGTGCAGCCCGACGCGCCCCTTGTAACCGGTATTGCTGCACACTTCGCAGCCTTGCGCCCGGTACAACGTGAACTCGCCGCGGGCATCGGCGTAGGACTGCCGCCACTCCTCCAGCAACCTCGCGCGTTCGGCCTGCGGGTTTTTCTGCCAGGCTGCGGTGCTCTGCAGTTCGAGCGCATACTCGTCCAGCAGCAGCCCGATATCCTCGTCGCTCGCGGTATACGGCACCTTGCACTTGCTGCACAGCCTTTTCGCCAGGCGCTGCGCCAGAATGCCGAGCAGCGCATCGGCAAAATTGAACGGGTCCATCCCCATGTCGAGCAGCCTGATGATCGATTCCGGCGCGCTGTTGGTGTGCAGCGTCGCGAACACCAGGTGCCCGGTCAGCGAAGCCTCGATGCCGGTCGATACCGTTTCCTTGTCGCGCATCTCGCCCACCATGATGATGTCGGGATCGGCGCGCAGGAACGCCCGCATCGCTACCGCAAAGGTGAGCCCCGCCTTGGGGTTCACCTGCACCTGGCGCAGTCCGCGCTGGGTGATCTCCACCGGGTCTTCCGCCGTCCAGATTTTCGTGTCGGGCGTATTGAGATAACCCAGCACCGAGTGCAGCGTCGTGGTCTTGCCGGAGCCGGTCGGACCACACACGAAGAACAGCCCGTACGGTTTCTCGATGATTTCCTTGCACACCCTGAGGTTGCGCGGCGAAAGCCCCAGCTTGTCGAGCGGTATCGGCTCGCCGGCGGCAAGGATGCGCATCACGACATCCTCGACGCCGCCCGCCGACGGAATCGTCGCGACCCGCAGCTCGATATCGAGCGGACCGAATTTCTTGAACTTGATCTTGCCATCCTGCGGTTTGCGCTTCTCCGATATGTCGAGATCGCACATGATCTTCAGGCGCGCCACCAGCGCGTTGCGGTAGCTCGCCGGCACCTGGATATAGGGCATCAGCGTGCCGTCCTTGCGGAAGCGGATCTCGGTCTTGGTCCTGCCGGGGTAGGGCTCGATGTGGATGTCCGATGCGCCCTGCTGATAGGCGTCGATGATGATCTTGTTGACGAGCTTCACCAGTTCGTTGTCGCTCGCCGCCGATGCGATGTCGTCGGCGGCAGCGCTTTCCTCCCCGCTGTCGTCGAGCGAGCCCAGCAGATCCGCGACGTTGCCGCCATCTCCGAGTACCCCGCCGAACATCTGGTCCAGCGTTGCCACAAACTCGCGGTTGGTGCAGACGCGGTAGACGATCTTGTTCTTGGGGTAAACGTTGTTGACCATCTTCGAGGCATCGGTCTTTTCCGGATCGGTGGTCAGGATGACGATGCCTTCCTTGCCGCGCTCGAGGGGAAGCCACATGTTGGCCTGGCAGAATTCCCGGTTCATGTTCTTCATCAGGTCGTGCGGCTTGACGCGATCCGGCTTGAACGGTTCATAGGGCACGTTGAAATAGGCCGCCAGCGCCTCGCCCAGCGCCGCCACCTTGACCTGGAATTCGTCGGTCAGGACCGTTTCGATGTCGAGATTTTTGCGGCGCGCCGAGCGCTGCGCGAGCTCGAGTTCCTCGGCCGAGACCACGGCGTTGCTCACCAGCGCGTCGTACTTGCCGCGCACCCGCAATGCCGGTTTCTGCCGCTGGCGAAATGCGATGGCCAGCGTTTCGGCAAGCTGGGCGACCCCCTCCTCCATCGCCGGCGGGAACGGCTGGCCGGTCCTGGAATTGATGATCTGGACGATGCCGATCAGCTCCCTGCTCTTGGTTTCGACCACCGGCGCCACCAGCATCTGTCTGGTGCGGTAGCCGGTCCTGCCGTCGACCGCTTTCAGAAAATTGAGCTGCGGACTGTAGGACTTGAGCTCGGCATCGTCATAGACATCACGAATATTGATCACCCGCTTGTGCACGGCGACGAAACCGGCAATCGACTGCTCGTTGATCGGCAGCTTGATATCCTTGAACGAATTGAGCCCCGTCTTGACCTTGGAGACGATCGAGCCGCCGTCCTCGCTCACCAGATAGATCGTCAGGCGATCGGCATTGAACAGGTTGCACAGATCCTGCGACAGCTCGAGGATGATCTCGTCGATATCGGCCGTCGCGTGAATCTTGTTGGTGACGGCCTGCAGTTTCTGCTGGAAATTCAGCTTTTCCGCCAAATTCTCCTGCGTCACCGGCCTGCCCTGGAGTACGCTACTCATAGCACCTCATTCTAGGTTCCGCGTTTCCCGCGGAAAAACGCGAATAGCAGCGATAGTTGCCTCCTATTGCGTCAAAATTCGAAAATCTGGCCGTTTTCCAGCATGCGCGGCCGCCATTTTTCCGCGCATTCCCCGATTTCCCGCATCGTCAGCTCGATTTCTCCTGGCTTCAGATGCGTGATGTAAACCTCCGCCGACAGCTTGAGCTTGGCCAAGTCCTCGGCCAGCATGCTCGGACACAGATGCTTGGACGCGATCGCCAGGTTCTTTTCGTCATTGCAGAACGCGGTCTCTATGATCAGATAGCGCAGGTTGGCGATACGGTTGACCGTCTGCCACAGCGGATCATTGCTGGTGGTATCCCCGGTGAAAACCAGGCTCGCCTCGCCGGAATCGAGCTGGAAGCCGACTGCCGGCACCACGTGATTGGCCGGCAGTGGCGTGATCCTGCGGCCGCCGAGGTCCACCGTTTCGCCGAGCGTCAGGGCTTCATAGCGCAATACCGGGTTTTCCGCGTTCGGGATTTCGGCGAAATCGGGCCACAGCTTCCAGTTGAAAAGGTGACGCTTGAGAATGTCGATGGTCTGCGCGGTCGCGTGCACGATAAGCGGCTTGTCGCGCATCCAGCCCACGGTATCGACCAGAAAAGGGATCGAAGCCACGTGATCCATGTGTGAATGCGTGACGAATACATGGTCGATCAGCGCGAGCTCGTCTACCTCCAGGTCGCCGACGCCGGTACCGGCGTCGATCAGGATGTCGCGGTCGAGCAGCATCGACGTCGTGCGCAGTGCGCCGCCGATCCCCCCGCTGCAGCCGAGTATTTTCAGTTTCATCCTGATTCCCTCATGTTCGGGCCGGCCAATCCGTCCGTGCAATGCCGTCAGCCGCCAAACCGTCGCCGCTTCCCTTTCGCCTTCGCCCCGAACCGGCCGCACCCGCAAACACCGCAACGGGCAGCGCGCGCCGCGTATCCTCGCCGTCCATGATATCAGCCCCGTATCCCTTTGTGATGTCTTGCAGATGCAGCGCCACGGCGCACCGTCGCTCATTTTGGCTTGATGAGGAATTCCACCTTCACGCCCGAAAGTTCGATCACGTCATGATCCTCGAGCGCATGCGCCTGGTCGTCGAGAGTCCTGCCGTTGACTGCGGGAAAGCTCACGCCTTCGATGTGGGTGACGAAATAGCCTCGCGGACGGCGGGTGATGACCGCAACCTGAACCCCGCGCTTGCCCAGTGTGGTGAGATTCTTGACGAGCTGCCGTTCCGTACCGGCGCTCGGGCCGTTGAGGATCCGGAGCGCCGCCGCAGGGGCTGCGGCGGGCGCGCAGGCGGCTGCGTGTGCCTGTAACGGGATGTCGGCTGGCGGCGTGCCTGCGACGTACTGGAAGCAATGGTCGCCGATCTCGACCACGTCGTTGTTCTGCAGGACGTGTTTTCTGGCCGGCCTGCCATTGACCAGCGTGCCAGCAGCGCTGTCGAGGTCCTCGAGAAAGGAATTCTCCAGGATCGTGACAATGCGCGCATGCTCGTCACCCACCACGGGATTTTCGATGCGGATATCGTTGTGCGGCTTGCGGCCGATGGTGAGCCGCTCCTTGTCGAGCGGCACCTCCCTCATCACCGATCCGTCCCGACTGAGAATCAACTTTGCCATGGCAATGTCTCCCGCCTGCTAGCCGAGCCAGGCCTGCGGTTTCCCCGGCAATCCGGGGGTCTGCGCCGACAACACCTTTACCACCCGCACCAGCACAACTGAAATGTTGTCGCGGCCGCCGTTGTCATTGGCCTGCCGCACCAGACGTTCCGCGGCGAGCGGCAGGCTCGCCCGCAACGACAGCAGCACCAGTCGAATGTCTTCGTCGTCGAGCATGTCGCTCAGGCCGTCCGAACACAACAGATAAATGTCGCCCGGCTCCACCGCGTAGGTATGCACTTCGGCTGCCACGACCGGCTCGATGCCGACAGCGCGCGTGACGAGGTTTTTGTACTGCGAATGCCGCGCCTGTTCCCGGGTGATCATGCCGCTGTCGAGCTGCTCCTGCACCAGGGAATGATCACGCGTGATCTGCGCGAAGGTTTCGCCGCGCAGGCGATAAAGCCGCGAATCGCCGACATGGCCGACTGCCAGCCGACCGTCATACCACAATGCCATGACCAACGTGGTGCCCATTCCCGAGTATCGCGGCTCGTTGCACGCAGCCTCATAAATCGCGGCATTGGCCTGAGCCACCTGCTGCGCGACCAGTTCTTCGACATCGTCATCCAACATCACCGCTCCGCCGCCGCCCAGCGCTTTCCTGATCCCGGCACGGACCGTCGCCACGGCGATGCTGCTCGCCACCTCGCCGGCATGGTATCCACCCATGCCATCGGCCAGCACCGCCAGTCCGATCTCGGCGTCGACGGCGATGCTGTCCTCGTTGTGCGAGCGCACCTTGCCGGGATGGCTGGCGCTGGCGACTTCAAGCACGATGCCTGGATGGGACAAAATCATGTGCTCCCGGAAATCGGGACCGCGGCTTCCGGCAGTCGCCCGGCCCCTGCCATGCACCCATGCAATACCCGTGCCATCTCCTCTCCGCTCTGATGACGGTCCTGCGGTCGCTTGGCGAGCGCCCTGTCGATCACCCTCGCCACTTCCGGAGGCAACGATGGCGCATAGGCGAGTATGTCGGCGTGCGGCTCGCGGGCAATCCTGAACATCAGGTGGGGCAGCGAATTTGCCTGGAATGGCAGATGGCCGCAGCACAGCTGATAGAGCGTGACGCCGAGGGAAAACAGGTCGGAGCGCCCGCCGGTCCTCCTGCCCGAGAGTTGCTCGGGCGACATATAGGAAGGCGTTCCCGCCATCACCTCGTTGCCGGTTTTCGCTGCGCCGGTGATGCGCGCGATGCCGAAGTCGGTCACTTTCACCACCTCGCGGCCCGCTTCATACATGATGTTGGCGGGCTTGATGTCGCGATGGATGATGCCGCGGCGGTGGGCATAATCGAGCGCCTGCGCGACACATGCGACGATCGACAGCACTTGCGCAAGAGGCAGCAGACTGCCGGGCCTGGCGTAAGCCGACAGGTCTTCCCCGTGCAGAAATTCCATCGCGATATAGACGAGGCCGTTTTCCTCGCCGGCGTCATAAATGCGGGCGATGTGCTCGTGATCGAGCCGGCCCGCGATTTCGGCCTCGAGGAAAAAGCGCTTCCTCGCCGCCTCGACCTCGGCGGCGGCGAAGTGTCGCGGCAATGCCATGACTTTGATTGCCACCGTACGGCCGTCGCGCGCATCGCGACCGCGATAGACCGCCGCCATCGCTCCCTTGCCCAGTTCCTTCTCGAGCCGATAGTGAGCGAGCGTTTTGCCGACGCCGTCAGCCGGCGCGGCGCTTCCGGCACGATGGCTGCCGGCGCCGCAGACCACGGTGTCTGCGAGAGCCGCGGCCGCGTGCAGCGCCGGGCCGCCTCCCGATACGCAGCCCGGTTTCGCCAGCGGGCATCCGCGCTCCGGTTGCGCCGGGAACCCGGCCGGATTCGCCGCCTCCTGCCGCCGGATGCCCATCCCGCGATCCGTTGTGTTTTCCTGCGAAGCGTCAGCGCATTGCATCCGCCGATTCTACGGCATCCGGCGGCAATCGATACTTTTTTCTTGCCAAGTTCGCCAAAAAAATCACGTAAATACAGGCGATTACATGGTATTGGCGAGCCACGGTGCAGTCTGGCTTGCGGCCGCCCGTTTGCGCGAATGCCGGCGATCGCCACGGTGGGAAAAATGCGCCACGGGCAACCGGCTGCGGTTGAAGGGAGGGACTGGCTCCGCCCCGGCGCTCCATCCCGTGCACCAAAACGCACAGGGCCGCGGCGTGGCCCCGGCCCTGCGCATAACTTTATGATCTATAAATAAATTTTAATTACCGAGAATGACTCCGCTCGACAACCCCAAGTTGCGCGCGAATTCGCCGCCCGAAACTTTCTTGCCATCCTCGCCGCGTGCCCGCAGCACTTCGATCTGGCCGCCTTGCGCCGTGACCTTGAAGCTGTCCGCGGTGATATCCGAGACTTCGCCTATTTTGCCGACCACGTCGGCAAAGCGCCGGAATATGCGTTTGCGGGCGTCGAAGATCTGGATTTTTTTCCCGGCGAGCGTCGTCCACGCGCCGGGCGCAGGATTGCAGCCGCGGATCAGGTTGTAGACCTGGTCGATCGGCTTGGCCCAGTCGATTCTGGCTTCGGCGGCGCGGCACCAGCCCTCGTAGGTCGCTTGCGATTCGTCCTGCACGATTTCCTTGTGCTTGCCCGCCACCACCAGATCGGCCGCTTCCAGCATGGCTTTGATGCCCAGCGGAAACAGCTTGTTGAAATAGACATCGCCGATGGTCTCGTCGGGACCGATCTCGCATTCCTTCTGCAGGATCACCGGACCTTCGTCTAGCCCGTCATTGGGACGGAAAATGGTCAGCCCGGTCCGCGTCGCGCCCTCGATGATCGGCCAGTTGATCGAGCTCGGGCCGCGATGCCTGGGCAGCAGCGACGGATGATACTGGATCGTGCCGTGCTTCGGGATGTTGACGAACTCCTGGGGCGCGAACAACAGCACGTAGGCCATGACACCGAGGTCGACGTTCAGCGCCTTGAGCGCTTCCTGCGCTTCCGCCTTGCGGTAGGAAGGAAACTGGAACACCTTGAGCCCTTTTTCCTGGGCTGCGACTTTCAGCGGATCGGGTTTCGCACCCTCCTTGTCCGGCGCAACGAAAACGCCGGCAACCTCGTCGCCGCGCGCAAGAAACGCCTCGAGAACCGCCTTGCCAAAATCCTGCTGTCCGATGATCGCTATTTTCATGGTTGTGCCCTTCATAGCAGGATTTCAGTGGAGACTGACTTTTGTGCAACAAAAGTCATGTCGGAACTAAAATCCTGCTGTCCGATGATCGCTATTTTCATGATGGATCTGTCCTTACAAGAAAGCGCAGTGAAATCCAAAAACGGAGGGGCGCCCGGCGTTCACATTCCCCGCTGCCCTTACACCACTTTCTTCGGCGGCGCGGAAAAAGCGCCGGCGCTTTTCAGTTTTTCCACCTGCTCGCTGCTGTAGCCGAGCACTTCCGTGAGGATTTCCTCGGTGTGCTCGCCCAGCAATGGCGAACGTTTGATTTTGGCCGGCGAGGCCGACAGCTTGATCGGCATGCCGACGTTCCACCACTTGCCGCGCTGCGGATGGTCGAGCTCGACATACATCTCCCGCCCTCGCACATGCTCGTCATTGGCCAGATCCTCGGTCGACATGACCGGCCCGCACGGCACGTTCAGCGGATTGAGAACCGCCATGAGCTCGCGCTTGGTGTAATTGAGCGCGAACTCGCCGATGATTTCCCACATTTCAGCCTGGTTTCTGCGACGTTCGCCGATGGTGGCAAACTTCGGGTCGGTGGCCAGATCCGGCATCCCGATTTCGGGTCCGATGCGCTTGGCGAGTGCGTCCCATACCGCCTCTTGCACCACGATGTACAGATAGTCGTTGGGGCCGCCCGGCTTGCAACGGACCGCGTTGCCGAGCTGGCCGCCGCCGGAATCGTTGCCGGCGCGCGGCACCGCGCCCATCCCTTTATGAGTGGGCACGGAATATTCGGGTAACGGGCCGCGCGTCAGGCGCTGATGGTCGCGGAACTTGACCCGGCACAGGTTCATGATGCCGTCCATCATCGCCACTTCGACGTACTGACCTTGGCCGGTGCGCTGGGCCTGATGCAAGGCAGCGAGCAATCCGATGGCCAGATGCAGGCCCGTGCCCGAATCGCCGATCTGGGCGCCGGTGACAAAAGGCGGGCCATCGGGCACGCCGGTCGTGCTCATCGAACCGCCCATGGCCTGGGCGACGTTTTCATAAGCCTTGAAATCCGCATAAGGGCCGCTGGAACCGAAACCCTTGATCGACCCCATCACGATTTTCGGATTGATCTCGTGTATTTTTTCCCATGAAAAACCCAATCGGTCGAGCACGCCGGGACCGAAGTTTTCCATGATGATGTCGCATTTCTTGACGAGATCGGCGAATACCTGCCTGCCTTCTGCGGTTTTCATGTTCACCGTGATCGACCGCTTGTTGCAGTTGAGCATCGTGAAATAAAGGCTGTCGGCATTCGGCACGTCGCGCAACTGGCCGCGCGTGGCATCGCCTTGCGGCGACTCGACCTTGATCACATCGGCACCCATCCACGCCAGCAGTTGCGAACAGGTCGGTCCCGCCTGCACGTGGGTCATGTCGAGGATACGAACGTCTTTCAAAGCTTCCATACTGATCTCCAAGAATTCTCTTCCGTCTGTTTGGCAGCAGCCTGATTTATTTTTTCTTGGCGGTCGGATTCAGCGCCGTGATCCGACCGCTTTCGGTGCCGGCGCTTTCATCGATTATGGCATTGATGAGCGTGGGCTTGCGCGAGCGGAGAGCTTCTTCCATTGCCTGGCGCAGCTCGGCCTGGGTCGTGGCGTGCACGCCCACGCCGCCGAAAGCTTCCATCAGCTTCTCGTAGCGCGCATCCTTGACGAATACCAGCGGTGCCGGATCGGGACCGCCCGTCGGATTCTTTTCATCACCGCGGTAGACGCCGTTGTTGTTCAGGATCACCACGCAGACCGGCAGGTTGTAGCGGCAGATGGTCTCGACTTCCATGCCGGAGAAACCGAAGGCGCTGTCGCCCTCGACCGCGATCACCGGCTGGCCGCTCACCACTGCGGCCGCGACGGCAAAACCCATGCCGATGCCCATCACGCCCCAGGTGCCGACGTCCAGGCGCTTGCGCGGCTTGTACATGTCGACGATGCTGCGGGTGAAGTCGAGCGCGTTGGCCCCCTCGTTGACGAGATAGGCGTCGGGGTTGGCCTTGACGATGTCGCGCACCACGGCGAGCGCACTGTGGAAATTCATCGGCATGGGATTTTTGGCAAGCGTTTCGGCCATCTTGGCGAGGTTCTTGTTCTTGCGCTCGGCGACGGCGGACAGCCAGTCGGCCGGCGGCTTGGGCCAGCTGGAACCCATGCCGGCGAGCAACGCCGAGACGCAGGAACCGATATCGCCGACCAGCGGCGCATCGATACGGACGTTGCTGTCCATTTCCTGCGGCGAGATGTCGATCTGGATGAACCTCTGGCCGCCCCACTCCTTGGGACTCTTGCCGCCCCAGGTCTTGCCTTTGCCGTGCGAGAGCAGCCAGTTCAGGCGGGCGCCGACCAACATCACCACGTCGGCCTGGGCCAGCACGTAGGAGCGGGCGGCAGCAGCGGACTGCTCGTGCGTGTCGGGCAGCAGGCCCTTGGCCATGGACATCGGCAGATAGGGAATACCGGTCTTCTCGACGAGCGCGCGGATCTCCGCGTCGGCCTGGGCGTAGGCGGCACCCTTGCCCAGCAGGATGAGCGGCCGCGTGGCGCTCTTCAGCAGATCGAGCGCGCGCTGCACGGCGTCCTGGGCCGGGATCTGGCGCGGCGCCGGATCGACCACCTTGATCAGCGATTTTTTGCCGGCTTCCGCCTCCATGGTCTGAGGAAACAGCTTGGCCGGAAGATCGAGGTAGACGCCACCGGGGCGGCCGGAGACTGCGGCACGGATGGCGCGCGCGACACCCACGCCGATGTCCTCGGCGTGCAGCACGCGAAAAGCAGCCTTGGCGAGCGGCCTGGCAATGGCGAGCTGATCCATCTCCTCGTAGTCGCCCTGCTGCAGGTCGACGATCTCGCGCTCGCTGGAGCCACTCATGAGGATCATCGGGAAACAGTTGGTGGTGGCGTTGGCCAGCGCGGTCAGGCCGTTGAGGAAGCCGGGAGCCGACACCGTCAGGCAGATGCCGGGTTTTTGTGTCATGAAACCGGCAATGGCCGCGGCGTTGCCGGCGTTCTGCTCATGGCGGAACGAAATCACGCGCATGCCTTCGGCCTGGGCCCTGCGGGTGAGATCGGTGATCGGGATGCCGGGCAGGCAGAAAATCGTGTCGATGCCGTTAAGTTTTAAGGCATCGATGACCAGCTGGAAGCCGTCGGTCACTTCTTGTGATGATTGTGCATCGGTTGTCATACTGGGATGCCTCGCATTCTCGCCGTCAGTTTTGAACTAGTGTTTTCGATGGATACTACCGCGGAGGGCAGAAAGCAGAATTTCCTCGATTCGCGACAGATTGGGGCCACCTCTAAATCCGGAGCCACGTACAACTGCAATCTGGCTTTAAATATCATAGGAGGCCGCATACACAAGCACCTTGACCGCGGTCAATTTTCCGGTTTTTGGTATACTGTTTCGTTCGACTGCGAAGGTTCCCGCCGCCATGCAAAGAATTTTATGACCCTGCTGGCCCAACATCCCGAATCGAAAATCATCTGCCTCCAGCTGCGCCAGAACCTGATTCTGAAGCTGCTGGGGCCGGCGCAGTGGCAGGAACTGGGGCCCATGCTGGAAATCGCCGACTACGCCAAAGGCGATGTCCTGGAACACCAGGGCGACCACTCCATGGAGCAGTATTTCATCATCGAGGGCATCCTCAAACGCGTGGTTTCCAATGCCCAGGGCAAAGAGATGATCCTGCGCTTCGCCGCCGAGAGCGAAATCGACACCAGCTACGCGGCATGGCGGCTCAAGACCCCGATCCCCTATTCGATCCGCGCCGTCACCAAAGTGCGGACAGCCAAACTGTCGATGCAGCAGTGGGTGCAGTTCATGGAGCGGCACCCGGAAATCAAGAACGAATTCGAATTCGAAATCATGCGGCTGATGAGCGAAGTCATGGCTCACACCATCACGTTGCACCTGCTGGACGCCCCCGGACGCGTGCAGCGCTTCATGCGCAAGCATGCCGCCCTTGCCGAACGGCTGCCCAAGAAGGAACTCGCCTCCTACCTCAACCTGTCCCCGGAAACCCTGAGCCGCCTCAAGCGGCGGGGGAAAATCTGATTTTCACTCCCGCGCGCCCGGCTCCCCGCCACTGATGCCCGCTTCAGGCAGCGGCCTCCGCTGCCCGCCCGCGGGACAGCAGTTTGGATGCCAGAGGCCAGAACAACATCACCAGTCCCAGCGCCATGATGCTGCCGACCAGCCAGTTGGAGAAGAAGACGCTCAAATCCCCCTGCGCTATCAGCATCGATTGCCGGAACGAATCCTCTGCGCGATCGCCGAGAACCAGCGCGAGCACCAGCGGTGCCAGCGGGTAGGCGAGCTTCTTGAACACATAACCCGCGACTCCGAACAGCAGCATGAACCAGATGTCGAGCATCGCATTGTGCACGGTGTAGGCGCCGATCGCACAAATCACGACGATGACCGGCGCGATGATGGAAAACGGGATGCGCAGGATCGCCGCAAACAGCGGCACGCAGGTGAGCACGATGATGAGGCCCGCGATATTGCCCAGATACATGCTCGCGATCAGGCCCCACACGAAATCCTTCTGCTCGACGAACAGCAGCGGCCCCGGCTGCAGCCCCCAGATCAGCAACCCGCCGAGCAGCACCGCCGCGGTCGGCGAGCCGGGAATGCCCAGCGAGAGCATCGGCAGCAGCG
>JBKBXX010000064.1:0-19238 GCA_046313915.1 Burkholderiales bacterium
TCCAGCGTGTCGATGACATTGCCGGTCGGCAGCAACTTGCCGGTGGTCGCGCCGCCCGGCTCGCGAAATTCGAGTCTGACCGGCGAGCCGGTGCCTGCCACCCCCGGAATCGCGAGATCGCCGTCGACCGCCGACAGCCCGTCGTCGAGCGCAAACCGCGACCAGATGATTTTCCGGGTATTGGTGTTATGGATGCGCACCAGCGCTTCCCCGCCCGCAACCTTGACGAGCCCTTCGTCGACCGCGAACGGTCCCATCGCCGCCGACATGTTGCCGCAGTTGGCGCTGTAATCGACGCGCGCCTCCTTCACCAGCACCTGGCCGAAGGTGTAATCGATGTCGGCATCGGGGCGCGTCGGCGGCCCGATCACGCACACTTTCGACAGCGAGGAAATGCCGCCGCCCATGCCGTCCAGCTGCCTGCCGTAAGGATCGGGGCTGCCGATCGCGGCAAGAAAGATCTCGTCCCATAACGCGCGGTCGGCGGGCAGATCTCGCTGATGGAACACCACGGCATTGCTGGTGCCGCCGCGCATGAATACCGCGGGAATTTTCAGTTGTTTCATGTCGCCTCCGGGTTTCGTTCATTCAACACGCGAGCACGGCTGGTGCCGGCGAAGGTCGTCGCGTCGAAAGTTCAACATAACACATTGTTTTTATTCATTATTTTTTAATGCGTCGGCCTTCCAGATGCTGCAGCGCGTGCTTCGCCGGAAGCGCCCATCGCCGTTCAATTTCCGGCATCTTGCGGCACGCGCAAGTATTGCGGCCCCAGGTCGGCGATGTTGCGGCAACCGAGCAGCGCCATCACGCGATCGACTTCGCCCGCAAGCAGCGCCAGCGCACGCTCGATGCCGGCCTGCCCCGCGACCGCAGCACCATAGAGCGGCGCGCGGCCGACGAATACCATGTCCGCCCCCAGCGCGAGCGCCTTGACGACATCGCTGCCGCGGCGGACGCCGCTGTCGAGAAAAACCGCGATGCGCCCGTTCATCGCATCCGCCACTTCCGGCAGTGCCGCGATCGCCGATACCGCACCGTCGAGCTGGCGCCCGCCGTGATTCGACACGAATACGCCATCGGCGCCGTTATCGGCGGCGCATTTTGCATCTTCGGCGCCCAGCACGCCTTTCACCATCAGCGGCCGTGACCAGATTTTGCGCAGCCATCTGAAATCGCTCCAGTCGAGCGCTTCGCGCCGCGCGCGGAATTCGCCGAGGTTCTTGGATATGATGCGCCCGCCGGTGTTGGTATCGACGTTCTGAAAGCGCGGCACGCCGGAATCGAGCAGCGTGCGCAGAAAAACGTTCACGAGCCAGCGCGGATGCAGCGCGCCGTCGATCATGTTGGCGAGGTTGAGGCGGAACGGAATTTCGAAACCGTTGCGCCGGTTGTATTCGCGGTTGCCCCCGACCGGCACGTCGGTGGTCACGACGAGCGCCTCGTAGCCGCAATCGCGCGCGCGGGTGACGAGCTTCTCGGCCGCCTCGCGATCCTTGGACATGTAGAGCTGGAACCACTTGGTGCCGCCGGCCTCGGCCGCCACGCGCTCCATGGAGACAAAGGACGCGGTGGACAGGATGAACGGCACGCCCGCTGCGGCCGCCGCGCGCGCCAGCGCCACGTCGCCATCGAAGCAGTACAGACCGGCGGCGCCGGTGGGCGCGATGCCGAAAGGCGAGCTGGAAGTCTTGCCGAAAATCTCGACTTTCTGGCTGCGTCCCGAAACGTCGGTGAGCGTGCGTGGCCTGAAGCGGATGCGTTCGAAATCGGCGCGGTTGTCGCGCAGCGTCACTTCGTCTTCGGTGCCGCGGTCGAGAAATTCGAAAGCCACGCGCGGCAGGCGCTCCTTCGCCAGTTGCCGCAGGTCTTCGATATTGTACGCTTGCCGGTAGTTCACGATATGAATCGATGCCGCAGCTTCGGGCCGGGTTTGAGTTTGAAACCGTATGCAATATTCTAATGGTATTCTAATGCACGGCGCGGCGCACGTCGCATTCCGCGGAGAGTCCAGAATATGAAAAACAGCCCGCGGCACCCCATTTTGTGCGCAACGTTGCAGCGGGCGTGCGGGCGCCGCGGCTGACACCGTGTCCTCGATCGTTCTGCTCGCTTTCATCACCCTGATCGTCCAGGGCTGCCACATGGGCAGCAGGATGGCGGCTTCGCTGTTCGCGATCGATCTCGGCGCCGGTCCGCTGCTGATCGGCGTGCTGATCTCGTTTTATTCGGTGTTCCCGCTGCTGCTCGCCGTCTATTGCGGGCGCCTCACCGACCGTTTCGGCTCGCGCTGGCCGATGCTCGCCGGCGCGGTGGTGCTCGCACTCGGGCTGATCGTGCCTTATCTGCTGCCACGCCTCGCGATACTCTACCTTTCAGCAGCGCTCATCGGTATCGGTTTCGTGTTCTTCAACGTCGCGGCGCAAAATCTCGCCGGCGCGCTCGGCACGCCCGAACAGCGCACGCGCAACTTCGCCACACTCGGTCTCGGCTATTCCGCGGGCCACATGGCCGGACCGCTCGTCGCCGGTTACGCCATCGACTACCGCGGTTTCACGTTTGCCTACCTGTGCATCGCCGTCCTCGCCCTGATCGCGGTCAGCGTGCTCGTCCGCAGCCGCAGCCTCGACGTGGCGCCGGGCAGCGCCGGGCAGCCGCGGGGCAGCGCCATCGAGCTGATGCGCAACCCCGCGTTGCGCCGCGCCATCGTGGTGAGCGGACTGGTGGTAACGGGGATGGACCTCTATACCTTCTATGTTCCGATCTACGGGCACGCGATCGGTCTTCCGGCTTCGACCATCGGCACCATCCTCGGCATGTTCGCCGCCGCGACTTTCGCCGTTCGCGTCGTGGTGCCCCTCATAACCCGGCGTTTCGGCGTGGAAAGCGTGCTGGCGGCGGCGATGGCGGCCGGCGCCGCATTTTTCCTGGCTTTCCCCCTGGTTACATTCGTGCCGGCGCTGCTCGCGCTTTCGTTCGGCATCGGGCTTGCGATCGGGTGCGGCCAGCCGCTCACGCTCAACATCGCCTACAACCGCTCACCGCCGGGGCGCTCGGGCGAAGTCACCGGTCTGCGCCTCACCGTCAACAACGTCACCCACATCATCGTGCCGCTCGCGGCCGGCGTGCTCGGCGCGGCGCTGGGCGTCGCCCCGGTGTTCTGGGCCAACGCGGCGATTCTCGCCGCGAGCGGCTATCTTTCGCACAGAGACGCGTAGAATGGCGGCCGGGGACTCGCCGTCGTGTCTGAGGAAGATTTCAATGGATGCAATCGCAAAACGGATCGGGCATGCACTGTTTGGCAGCGTCATGCTTCTCGCCACATCGTTCGCCGCGGCGGACAACGGTTCGGTGGGCGTCGTGCTGATGCACGGCAAATGGGGCAATCCCGGCCAGCACATCGATACCCTCGCCGCCGCGCTCGCAAGCAAAGGCTTCCGGGTCGGCACGCCCGAAATGCCGTGGTCGAAGCGGCGCGCCTATGACAAAAGCGCCGACGATGCGCTCAACGAAGTCGATGCCGAGGTGGCGAAGCTACGCGACCAGGGCGCCAGGCGCATCGTCATCGCCGGCCACAGCCTGGGCGCGGCGGGCGCGCTCGCTTATGCCGCACGCCGTCCAGTCGATGCCATCGCGCTGATCGCTCCCGGCCATGTACCGGAAAGCAGGGTCATTGCGGCAAAATTCGCGGCTGACGTCAACAAGGCGCGCGAGATGGTGAGCGCCGGCAAAGGCGACGAGACAGCGTGGTTTCCGGACTTCAATACCGGCAACCGCAGCGCCAGCATGAAAATGACCGCTCGCACCTACATCAGCTATTTCGATCCGGCGAGCACCATGAATTTTTCACGCAACGTCGAATCGGTGAAACCCGGCACGCGCGTGCTGTGGGTCGAGCCGCTCGGCGAGGAGCCGCCGCTGCGCAGCAATCTGATGCGCATCTTCAGCCTGCTGCCGCAGGGTCTTAACGTCAAACTGCTCGAGCCCGACGCGAACCACATGAGCGCGCCGGAACGCGCCGCGGCGGAAATCGTCAACTGGGTCAAAACCGCCGTCGCTCAGGCGCCGCCGAAAAACTGACGTCGCACGCACTGCAAATACCCCAGCCGGGCGCGCCGCCGATCACGAGCGCGCCGCGCTGCGGCCCGCAATGCGCCCGAACACCGCGCCTGACATCAAACCGGTGCCGAGCGGGTAGTTGTAATGAAACAAGCCGCCGACCATCTCGCCGCAGGTATAGAGGCCGGGAATCGGTTGCCAGTCGGTGGCGATCACCTGCGCGCGGCGGTCGATCCTGAGCCCGCCGAAAGTGAAGGTGATGCCGCCCGTGACCGGCCACGACACGTATGGCGGGGTGTCGAGTTTCTGCGCCCAGTTGGTTTTGGGCGGGGCGATGCCTTCGGTGTGCACGCCGTCGAGTCGCGACGGATCGAACGGCCCGCCGTGCCCCGCCGCGGCGTTGTATTCCTCCAGCGTTCGTAAAGCCTGCTGGCGATCGACCTCGAGCTGCTTCACCAGCCCTTCGAGCGTATCGGACCTGAACGGCTCGCTGGTCGAGTAGCGCGGCTCGAGCAGACCGAGCACCTTGCTGTCGAAGATCTGATAGACGAGACTGCGCGGCTGTTTGAGAATGAGCCCACCGTACCTGGCGTAGGTGAACGAATTGATGTCGGCGCCTTCGTCGATCCAGCGCCTGCCTGCGACGTTGATCATGACGCCGAGGAAATACGAAAGCCGATTGGTCTTGTCGGTAAGGTGCTGCACACCGTAGTCCGGCGCCCCGGCATCGATCGGAGTCGCGTGGCACCCGCCCCAGTGGCCCCACGGCATGGCGCCGATGTCCAGCGCCATCCTGAGCCCGTCGCCGTAATTGAAGTTGGAGCCGCGCACCTTGGCGTGATCCCACGGGTCACCCAGATAACGGCGACGCCACGCCGGGTTGGTCTCGAAACCGCCGCAGGCGAGGATCACCGCCTTGCCCGGGAACGTCGTGATGCCGTCGGGGCCGCGTGCCACCACGCCGGTCACGCGCCCGCGCCCGTCCTGCGCCAGCCGCTGCGCGCCGGTGTCGTAGCGGATTTCGATGCCCATTTTTTCAGCGGTGTCGAACCACGTCTTCGACAGCCCGACGCCTTCGTGCTCGATGCGCACCAGTGCGCCGCGTGGCCATTTGACTTCGTTGCCCACGCGCACACCCATCACCGACAGCGCGAGCTCGAATTTCATTTTGCCGACGTCCTGCATCCAGCGCACGGTGTCGTATGAATTTTCGATGAGGATCGCGGAGAGCTCGGGATCGCTGCGGCCTTGCGTCACGCGCATCAGGTCTTCGCGGAAAGCCGCCGCCGGGTAAGGCTGCACGCCCTTGTGGAAACCGGGATAGTCACGCTCGGCGTGGGGAACGAAGCGGTCGAGCTCCGAGACGTCGTCGTAGCTGAAGCGGAACACCGCGCCGCTGAAATGAGTATTGCCGCCGCGCTTTTCCTTTGGCGCCTTTTCGAGCACCAGCACGCGCTGCGCACCGCTTTCCCTTGCCGACACGGCAGCGGCGAACGCAGCGTTGCCGCCACCGACCACGATCACGTCATAGTCCATATCGTCCCACCTCTCCTCTCGCCGGACAGCGGCTCCGCGTTGCGCGACAGCAACCGCATGGCGGACAACGTGCCTGTCGCTTGCGAACGCGTCGAGCATGCGCGGGCAAAACGCCACGGTCGCTGCGCCGACGGCATGACGCTGCCGTGAGCGGGGTCCGAACCTGCCGCTACGGCAAACCGGAAATTCAGCCGCTTTTCTGCTCGACCGCGGCCTTGCACCTGCAGCCCGACGCCTTCGCGAAAGCCCTCATGAAATCGGCTTCGGTCAAAATGCCGACAAGCGTGCCTTGCTCGATCACCAGCAGGCAGCCGCGTTTCTGGCCGTACATATAGCGCGCGGCGGCATAAGCGCATGCATCGGGCGTGATGCTGTCGACTTCGCGCGTCATGATTTCCCCGACCCGCCGCTCGATGCGAAGGCCGCCGTGGCTCACCTGCATGTGTGCCACCAGCATGTCGCGGTTGCTCACCAGACCGCGCACACGTCCTGGCGGACTGGTGACGGCGAGGTGGCGTATCTTGTGGTCGCGCAGCAGATTGACCGCCTGTCGCAGAGGCGTTTCGGGATCGACACATACGGGGTTGGCCGTCATTACCGATCTGACGGTCATGCATTGCTGTTCCGGATCAGCCATCGTTTGCTCCCATCATGCGGCGGCGAGATCGTCACCGGCCGGTAAGACTGCATTTTATTGCATGACTGCAGGGAATGCCGCGATTCGCCGCCCGCTGTCAGTCCGTGCGTCGCCACAACTCGCCGCTCGCCCGCACACGGCAATCGCGTTCGAGCTTGAGAAGATGCGCATGCAGCGAACGCCGCGCCACGGGATGGAGCTTCTCGGAAACGTCGTCGTAAACAAGGGGCAACAGTTCGTCGAGCGTTGCGGGGTTTTTGGTGGCAAAGGCATCGAGCACTTTCTGCTCGCGCCTGAGCCGGTGCGCGATGAGACGTCGGATTTCCGTCTGCGGCTCGGTGATGAGCTGGCCGTGTCCCGGCGCGAGTGCCGCGATATCGATATCGAGCAGCATCTCGAGCGATTCGAGATATGCCTTCATATCGCCATCCGGCGGCGAGATCACCACCGTCGAGCCCTGCATGATGTGATCCCCGGTGAACAACAGCTTCCGTTGCTCGAGGAGGTAGCACAGGTGATTGGAAGCGTGGCCCGGCGTGTGCACCGCGCGCAGCGTGCAGCCGCCGAGATCAATGACATCGCCGTGACGCAATACACGGTCGGGCCTGAACTGCATGTCCTGCCGCCCGTCGTCGCGAGGCGGCATGCCCAGCACCTGCGCGCCGGTCGCCCGACTGAGCGGTGCCGCAGCCGGCGAATGGTCAAGATGGGTATGGGTGCAGACGATCCAGCGCAGACGCCCGCCGGCAGTTTCGATGAGTTTTTGCACATGGGACTCGATCGCCGGCCCCGGATCGATCACCGCCACGAAATGCTCGCCGACGATATAGCTGTTGGTGCCTGCGCCGGTCATGACGCCGGGATTGGGCGCGGTCAGGCGCCGCACACATTTGTCGAGTTCGACAACCACTCCCGCAACGACCGGTTTCACATCTGCCATCTGCCCTGTCCTCCGGCAGTGGCCGCTTCCTCGTAGCCGGGGTCGCCGGGCAGCAGGCGTTCACCGTTCCTGCCGATGCGCGGCAGCATCGCCGGTATGTCGCGCTGCTCGCGCATCGCTTGCAGCAGACTTTTCGTCGACGAGAATTCCGCGAACTGTTCGAGCGTTTTCACGGTGGGGGTGCGCATCCTGAATTCGCCGCTGCGCTGCCTGTCGAGCGCCACCTCCGGCTCCACCCAGACATGGTCTATGAGTTCCCGGTTGTCGTGCAACACGTCCTGGCCGGTGGGCGCCGCAGCAACGAAAAACCGCGTGTCGTAGCGGCGCGGCGCACCCTCTGGCGTGATCCAGTGACTGAAGTAAATCAGACGATCGGCCGCGAGCCGCAGATTTTCATCACGCAGCAGCGCGGCGAAATCCTGCGCTCCGCCATTGAGCGCCGTGCGGCGGTCGCGCAAGCGTGCCGTTCTGGCGGGCTCATCGAACGACGGAAGTTTGCCGCGCTCGTCGTAGGCGAGCAGGATGCCGGCCTCTTCGAACGACTCCCGGATGGCGGCGACCCAGTAGGCGAGCCCGCCGCTTCCGATGCCCAGCATGCCGCTCGCTGCGCGATCATCGAGGCCGGCGCACAAGGCAACCATCCCGGCGGAAGCATCGGCTTCGTCGAGCGCACCGCCGGGGAAAAGATGCATTCCGGCCATGAAGCCGGAACTGAGATTGCGCTGCATCAACAGCACTTCCAGCCCGCGCGCCGAGTCGCGGACCAGGACGACGGTGGAGGCGGGAAGCGGAACGATTTCGGCCATGAGAAAAGCTTATCCGGAAACCAGCACTCGCGTGATCGCGCGACGGGTAATCGAATCGCGCCCCATCATTCAATCACTCGATTGCTGCCGTTTGTCCATGAGCAGCTTGATCAGGCTGGAGGTATCGAGCCTGCCGCAGCCGGCATTTTGCAGCCGGGCATAAAACTGGTCGACGAGCGCGGCCACCGGCAACTCGGCGCCATTGGCGCGCGCTTCCTCCAGCGCGATGCGCAAATCCTTGCGCATGAGATCGACGGCGAAGCCGAAATCGAACTTGCCATCGATCATGGTATGACCGCGGTTCTCCATCTGCCACGAAGTCGCCGCGCCCTTGGAAATCACGTCCACCACCCGCTTGGCATCGAGCCCGGCGCGCTGTGCGAACGCCAGCCCTTCTGCGAGCCCCTGGATCACGCCGACGACGCAGATCTGGTTCACCATCTTGGTTTTCTGCCCCGAGCCTGCGGGACCCATCAGCGTCACCGCGCGGCCGTAGCAGGCCATTGCCGCTCGAGCCTTTTCGAAAGCTTTCTCGTCGCCGCCGACCATGATGGTCAGTATGCCCTGCTCCGCGCCCGACTGCCCGCCGGACACCGGCGCGTCGAGAAACGACAGGCCTTTTACTTCCGCAAGCCGCGCGAGCTCGACCGCCACTTGTGCCGAAGCCGTGGTGTGATCGACGAAAATCGCACCTCGCTTCATTCCGCCAAACGCACCGTTTTCGCCGACGGCGACTTCGCGCAAATCGTCGTCATTGCCCACGCACGAAAACACGATCTCGGCGCCCGATGCCGCGTCTTTCGGCGTCGCCGCACTGCGGCCGCCGTATTGGGCAATCCAGGACTCGGCCTTGGCGCGCGTGCGATTGAATACCGTGACCTCGTGCCCGGCGCGCGCCAGATGCCCCGCCATGGGCCCGCCCATGATACCCAAGCCGATGAATGCGAGTTTCATATTATCAAGTTTAGCTTAAACGCTGACTGAAATTAAAATACTTAAAAATCAATAGCTTAAACAATATATTTGACAATAACCAATGGGAGTTATTCTCATTTGAAACCACCATGCCCGGACAAAGCGACAAAAGCGGCGCCTCTCACATCATGGTGAGCCTGATCGCCCCGCCGAAAATCGTCGAGAAACCGCAACCGTTGCTCAAACCACGCCCGGTCGAGCCCCCACAGTCGCCGAACGGACGAAACCCGTCGCAGCGCCCTTCGTCGCCGCCGCACTCGCCCGCGGACCGCTGGCGCTGACGGTGTGGTTCGCATGGGCGTCCTCATGAGCCCGCGACCGACACCGCCGCCATCGGGGACAGGGGGCGCGAGGCTGCATGCTCCGCGCTGTTTCCCGGCTCTCGGGGCGTTCCTGTCCTTTACGTGCCGTAGCGCACCGGCGACTTCGCCAGTTTGAGCGCGGCGAGCGCGCTATAGCAGGCGAGCCACGCAGTCTTGGGGTTGTCCGGCGCCGGCACGTTCTCGAGCTTGATGCTGATGTTGCCGGACTTGCCCCTGATGTCGATGAAATGCGTGTTGTACCTGAGCGCCGGGTCGGCGACCACCTTGAGCCGCGTCTTGTCGAAACCGATGCCGGCCAGCGACAGTACCGCTGCAATATTGACGTTGGCCGGGAAATGCGGCACACCTTCGCGCGCCGCGCCTTCGAACAGGACCTGCGGCCCGCGCAAACCGTCGAGATCGATGCCCAGCTTCTCGACGTAGGCGATGCCTTTCCAGGCCGCCGGCGGCTTGGTCACCGCGATCGTCACCTCATCGACACCGGCGATGCACGCCGCTTTCAGCGCATCGAGCCCGCCGATGCCGCCCGAAGGCACGTAGAGCAGCGCGCCGCTTTCCCGTGCCGCGCGCTCGAGTCTTTCGCGCAGCGCATCGTCGCACAACGCGCCGCCGGAGAGCACGATGACCGCAATGCCCTGCTTGAGCAGTCCTTCGGCATAAGCGCGCACCGCTTCGTGCGAAGCGGCCTCGACCACGACGTCCGGGCGCTGCGCGACAAGTCCGTCGAAACCCGTGACGAACGCCACGCCGTATTCCTGTGCGAGCGGCTTGCCGCGCGAGGCGTCGCTGCGGCCGGCAATCGCCACCACCTGCGCCTCACCGAGGTCGCCACGCCCGATGTGCTCCAGAAACAGCCGCGCAATGCTGCCGCCGCCGATGATGCCTACCCGCATGAGAAACGCTCCACGTTACCGGAACCGGTGTGCAATTTTACAGTGATCGGGTGCGGCGGACAGGATTTCAGGAAGAACATCCCGCGACGGTTGCCTTTTCGGGTTCGGCGAGGTCGGGAATTTTCACGCCATTGCGGATCGCCGTCATCTCGGCAAGGATGGCGATCGCAATCTCGGGCGGGGTTTTGGCGCCAAGCTTGAGGCCCACCGGGCCGTGCAGCCTGCCGATCTCGGCCTGCGACAGATCGAATTCGGCCAGTCTTTTACGGCGCGCATCGTTGTTCTTTCTCGAACCGATCGCGCCGACGTAGAACGCCGGCGACTTCAGCGCTTCGAGCAACGCCATATCATCGAGTTTGGGATCGTGCGTGAGCGTCACCACCGCGCTGTGTCCGTCGAGATTCATTTCGAGCACGATGTCGTCGGGCATGCCCCGCTTGAGGTCGACGCCCGCCACATCCCACGAATCCGCATACTCTTCGCGCGGATCGCACACCGTCACCTGATAGTCGAGCGCCTGCGCCATCTGCGCCAGATACCTGGAAAGTTGTCCGGCGCCGATGATCAGCAGCCGCCAGCGCGGCCCGTGCACGGTAACAAGCGACGCGCCATCGAACGAAAGTTGCGCAGACCACTGCGCCGGCGCCAGGGTGACTTCGCCGGACGCCATGTCGAGCTTGCGCGTCACGAGCTCGTGGCGCTCGACGCGCGCCAGCAGTTCGTCGAGCCGGCTCGCCGGCGTCAACGGTTCCAGCACCAGTTCCAGCGTGCCGCCGCAAGGCAAGCCGAAGCGCTGCGCCTCCTCTGCGCTCACGCCGTACCTGGTCGTCACCGGGCGGCTCTCCGCCAGCCTGCCTTCGCGCATCCGGATGATCATGTCGTCCTCGATACAGCCGCCGGAAACCGATCCTGCCACCATGCCGTCGTCGCGAATCGCGGTGAGCGCGCCGATTGGCCGCGGCGCCGATCCCCACGTCCTGATCACGGTCGCCATCACCACCCGGTGCCCCGCCCCGATCCAGTCGCGCGCGCTCTTGAGTACCTGCAAATCGACGCTGTCCATGTCCGCCTCCAGAAAATGCAGCAGCGCAGCCGACCTCTCTTGCTCCGCCGCGGTGTGTCGTGACAGGAATTATATAGTGAAAGCGCGCCCGGCAGCGCTGTTGCCAAAACCAGGCCGGTGGGACAAAATCAGTACGTTTCCGCAAACCTCCTGCACCATGGACGCCCCTTCCTTTTTCAAGCGCATCATGCGTTCGGTCGTCCGCCCCGACGAAAAAGCCCGCGGCGAGCGCCTGGCCCGGCAAACCATAGGGCTGTGCCGCGCGCTGCTGTCCGAACGCGGCGAAGTGTCGGGCGCCGCGCTCGCCCGCGAGACGCTGGCCGCCTACCACGCTTTGCCCGAAACGGCGCTGCCCGCGCTCTTCGACCTGCTGGCATCCGAATTTTCGCCCGATCACGCCAAGCTCGCCCGCGCCTGCCAGGACTATTGCGCCCGGCCCTCGATCGACGCTTCGATCGAATTGTTCCGCCTGGCCGAGCCGCCACGGCAGGAGCTGTTCCGGCGGCTCAACATGGCGCCCGGCGGTACCGCCGCCCTGGTCGGCATGCGCGAACGGCTGCTCGCCGGACTGCATGCGCGGCCGCAATGGAAAGGCATAAACGCCGATCTCGCGCACCTGTTCGGCTCATGGTTCAACCGCGGCTTTCTCACGCTGCAGCGCATCGACTGGCACACGCCGGCGATCGTTCTCGAGAAACTCATCAAATACGAGGCCGTCCATGAAATCACGGGCTGGCGCGATCTGCAGCGGCGCCTCGAAGCCGACCGCCGCTGTTTTGCTTTTTTTCACCCTGCGCTGCCCGACGAACCGTTGATCTTCATCGAAATCGCGCTGACCAAAGGCATGAGCGACGCGGTACAGCCTCTGCTCGACCTCGATTCGCCCGTTTCCGATCCGCAGACGGCCGATACCGCCGTCTTCTATTCGATCACCAACTGCCAGCGCGGACTGCGCGGCGTCTCCTTCGGCAACCTCCTGATCAAGCAGGTAGCGCAGGTACTGGAGCGCGAATTCCCGAAAATCAAGACCTTCGCCACGCTATCGCCGCTGCCCGGTTTCCGCGCCTGGCTGGCGAGCGTGCAGGAGCCGCTTGCCGCGACCGCCGCCGGCCGCAACGCGATCGAAGCCATCAAGCTTCTGGACACGGCCGACTGGTTCCGGCAGGACAGCACCGCCGAGCGCGTACGCAAGTATCTGATGCCGCTGGGCGCCTACTATCTCATACACGCGAGAAAAGACGCCGAACCGCTCGACGGCGTCGCGCGTTTTCACCTCGGCAACGGCGCGCGGCTGGAACGGCTCAACTGGCTCGCCGACACTTCGAAGCAGGGGCTGCAGCGCTCCGGCGGGCTGATGGTGAACTATCTCTACCGGCTCGATGATGTCGAAAACAACCACGAAATCTACATCAAGCAGCATCGCGTCGCGGCATCGCACAGGATGAAAAAACTGGCGCGCGAATGCGCGCTGGCGCGCCCTGCGGCCAAACGCTGACCCCTCCCGCCACCCTCGGGATTTCACGGTTGCAATCCAGGCGCACCACCGCTGGCCGCGCTCGCCAACGACCGCGACCGCACGCACACGCCCGCCTCCGGCACGCGCTTGGCCCACATCACGCAGCAGTTGCGCCCCGCGGTCGACCCGTACTCGCACACATTGGCAGCTGCCTGGCCGAATTCAACCGCTGCTGGTCACGACGTCTGCCCGCTCAAGGTGTACCCGTGCTGCTGATCGCGAATGGTTTCGAATGCGGCGCCGCTACGGGACTCGTGCAGGCAATGGAAAGATTGCACAAATCGTGTCGCCGCCCGATCCGATCAAACCCTTTGCTGCGTTACGCGAATTTCGAGGCGCAACCGGCCGGCATACGCGCAATGCTGCCGCACGTCGCCGAATTTCTGCCAGCGCACAATCTGCGCAGTCCCGACCAGCTGGCCGGCGTGCTGGCCGGACACAAACGCATCCGGTAAGATGACAGCCGCGATTGGCGAAGAAACCCAGGACGATCCCGATGGAAATGACCGGCGAACAGTTGATCCCCCTGCCACAGGACAAGACCTGGCACGCATTGAATGACACGGCCGTGCTCAGGGACTGCATCCCCGGCTGCGAAGAAATCGAGAAAATCTCCGAAACCGAGTACCGCCTCACCATGACCGCCAAGGTCGGCCCGGTCAGCGCCAGGTTCAAGGGCAAAATGACGCTTGCCGACGCCACGCCGCCGCATGCCTACACGCTGAGGTTCGAAGGCGAAGGCGGCGTTGCCGGCTTCGCCAGGGGGCAGGCGAGCGTGCAGCTCGCTCCTGAGGGCGAAGCCACCAGGCTCGGCTACGCGGTCAAGGCGACGGTCGGCGGCAAGCTGGCCCAGGTCGGCGCACGGCTGATCGACGGCGTGGCCAGGAAAATTGCCACTCAGTTCTTCACCGAATTCAACAAACGCGTGAGCGAAGACATGCCTGCCTGAGCGGCACGGCTTGTGCGTTCATTGAAAGCGGCAGCCGCCGCGGCGCGTTGCCTCCACTGATGCACGCCGCTAGACTACGCTGCTTTGATCGGCCATCGGAGAAACCATGCTGAAAATCTGGGGACGGAAAAACTCGATCAATGTGCAGAAGGTGCTGTGGTGCTGCGGCGAGCTGGGACTCGCCTACGAGCGCATCGACGCCGGCATGGAATTCGGCGTCAACAATACTCCCGAATACCTGGCGATGAACCCTACCGGACTCGTGCCCACCATCAGCGACGACGGCTTCATACTGTGGGAGTCACACGCCATCGTTCGCTATCTCGCGCGCAAACACGGGCAGGGCACGTTGTGGCCGGCCGACCCCCGCATCGCGGCTTCCGCCGACCGCTGGATGGAATGGAACAACACCACGCTGTGGCCGCTGATGCGGCCGGTGTTCTGGGAGCTGGTGCGCGTGGCGCCCGAAAAACGCAACATGGCGGTGGTCGAGGACCACACCAGAAAACTAGCAGCGAGCCTCGCCATCGTCGATGCCAATCTCGCCGCGAACGAATACATGGCCGGCAATGCCTTCAGCATGGGCGACATCCCGATCGCCCTGGCGGCGTTCCGCTGGTTCAATCTCCCCATCGAGCGCGCCGCGCTCGGCAATTTCGAAGCGTGGTACCGCAGGATATGCGAGCGGCCGGTATTCCGGCAGCACTGCATGGCGCCATTGACATAAGCCCGCAATGGCCGCCACCGCTGGTCAGGGTGGTGAGATTCGAACTCACGACCTCCACGTCCCAAGCGTGGCGCGCTACCGGGCTGCGCTACACCCTGAACGGCATAATATGGACCATGCGGTCCGCGAACGCCAGCGGGCAGCCGCGCCTGATGCGGCCGCCGAATACGTTAGAATGCGCATTTTGGGCAAAAGGCTTGCCGCATGACCCGTTCCCGCTGGCGCACCCCGGCCATTGTGCTTCTTTGCGGCGGTCTCGCGCTCACCATCTCGCTGGGCGTGCGCCACAACTTCGGCCTTTATCTGCAGCCGATGACCCTCGAGCTGGGGTGGAACCGGCAGACCTTCGCCATCGCCATCGCCGTCCAGAACCTGGTGTACGGACTGGCGCAGCCTTTCACCGGCATGATCGCCGACCGCTACGGTGCCGCGCGCGTGCTGATCGGCGGCGCCATTTTCTACGCCATCGGACTGGTGCTGATGTCGCTTTCCACCAGCGGCTGGCAATTCAATCTGAGCGCCGGACTGGTGGTCGGCGCGGCTTTGAGCTGCAGCGGCTTTTCCATCGTCTTCGGCGTGATCGGGCGCGCGTTTCCCGCGGAAAAACGCACCATGGCATTGGGCATCGCAGGCGCCGCCGGCTCCTTCGGCCAGTTCGTGATGCTGCCTTACGGCCAGACGCTGATCAACCATCTCGGCTGGCAGAACGCATTGCTGGTGCTCGCCGCCACGGTCCTGCTGATCGTGCCGCTGTCGGCCGCGCTGGTCGAAAACAAGAGTGCCCAGGCCCAGGAACTGCACCGGCAGTCCATCCCCGAAGCGCTGCGCGAAGCTTGCGGCCATAGCGGCTACGTGCTGTTGTGCCTGGGCTACCTGGTGTGCGGCTTCCAGCTGCTGTTCATCTCGGTGCATTTCCCGGCCTATCTCGTCGACCAGCGCATGACTCCGGAGACCGGCATGATGGCACTCGCGCTGATCGGCCTGTTCAACATTTTCGGCAGTTATTTCTGGGGGTGGCTGGGCGGCCGCCGCACCAAGAAATACGTACTGTCCACACTGTACTTCACGCGCGCGGTCGCGATCGCGATTTTCATTTCGCTGCCGGTCACGCCGCTTTCGGTTTACGTGTTCGGCGCAACGATCGGTTTCCTGTGGCTGGGCACGGTGCCCGTGACCAGCGGACTGATTGCCCAGATTTTCGGCGTCAAATACCTGGCAACGCTCACCGGCATCGCTTTCCTGTTCCACCAGATCGGCAGCTTCCTCGGCATCGGCATCGCCGGCTATCTGTTCGATGCCACCGGCTCCTATCACCTGATGTGGATGCTGACCATCGCCATGGGCGTCGCGGCAGCGCTCATCAATCTGCCGATCAACGACCGCCAGATCGTGCGCGCGGCACCGAAACCGGCCTGAAACATCAGCCCGCGGCGCTGCGCGCCGCTTCTTCGATCAGCCAGTTGCTGAACGCCGCCACCGCCGGCCGGGTGCGGGCGCTTTCCTCGCACACCAGGTAATACGCCGAAGCAAGCGGCACATGCAGCTCGAACGGCGTGACCAGCCGCCCCGTGGCCAGCTCCTCGGATGCCAGCACCGGCATCGAGGCGAGGACGCCCACACCGTCGAGCGCCGCTTCGAATGCGAGCACCGCATGGCTGAAATGCGGCCCGCGCTTGGTATCGATGCCACTGACGTGGGCTGCTCTGAGCCAGACATCCCAGAACGCCTCGCCGTCGTAAAGATCGCCGGTGTCGTCGTGCAGCAGCATGTGATGGCCGAGGTCGGCAGGCGTCTTGAGCGGATGCTCGCCTTCGAGCAGCCTCGGACTGCAGATCGGCGTTATCGTGAGATCGAGCAGCTTGTTGACGCTCAATCCCGGATAGTGGCCGCGGCCGTAAAGAATCGCCACGTCGGAATCTTCCAGCCAGCCCTCGAGGGTCGCGCGCTCGGCAACGTCGGCCTTGCCGTCGACGCTGACCCGCCGCATGCGCGCCGACACCCGCACGTCGATTTCGGGATGCTCGACCAGGAAGCGGTGCAACCGCGGCATCAGCCAGCGTGCGGCAAACGAAGGCGCCGCACTCACCGTCAGCATGCCGGGGCTTTGATGGGTGCGCAGCCGTTCCACCGCCTGCGCCAGGCAATCGAAGCCTTCGCGCAGCTTGGGCAGCGATGCGCGCGCCGCGTCGGTCAGTTCCAGCGCCCGGTTGTAGCGGTGGAACAGCTGGATGCCGAGATATTCCTCGAGCGTCCTGATCTGATGGCTGACCGCAGCGGGCGTGACGTTGAGTTCGAGGGCCGCTTTTTTGACGCTCAAATGGCGCGCCGCGGCTTCGAAAGCCTTCAGCGAATTGAGCGGGGGAAGTCGTTTGCTCATTATCGTCCGATTCGGATTAGTTTTTTTACATCGGTGAATAATAATATATCATCTGTTGCAATGCAACAAAAACCGCGGGGCGCAGTCTATACTGATGTCGAAAATCATCGAAATGTCAGTTCATGCGGTGCAGACACTAAAGAAGGAGTTTGAAATGAGCAATTTACTCGAAGTAAAAATCGGTTCAACGATTTATGACCACATCAACGTATCGCGCATGTCGGAGGCCGAGCGCCTGGTCGCGATCAATGCCATGCGCGACGCCGAATTGCTGGTCGATGCTTGGGTGTGGGTAAGCAACAGGGTAGGACAGCTTGTGCAATGGCTGTCGCTCAAACCCAGCCTGAAACACTGAGACCTCCTCCTCCAGCCGGGGTGTCTCCTCCCTCCCCGGTTACCGGCTGCCCAGACAGCCGGATCGCACGCGGCGGCAACCCCGCCGCGTTTTTTTTTGCTCCCGCCATGGCGGCAGGCCGTCAAACCCGACCGGATCTTCCCGCCAGCCGAAAACCGGATCCACTCATCGTGCCGCCAGCAGCTCGGCAGCACGCTGCGCCGCGCCGAACAAAGCCGCGCGGGGCTCAAGCACCACCTTGAGCGGGATGCGTTGCAATAGCGGCGCATACCGCCCCTTGGCGGTGAAACCCCGTAAAAAACGCCCCCCGCGCAGCCGCTCCAGAATTTTGGGGGCGATTCCTCCTGCCACGTAAACGCCGCCAGTGGCAAGCACTTTCAACGCGAGATTGCCGGCTTCCGCGCCGTAAGCCCGCATAAAAACGTCGAGCGCGCGACACGCCGTCGGGTCGACCTGCGCCATCGCCGCCTCGGCCACCACCGCAGCGGGGTCGCCCGCCGCCATGCGCGCAGCCAGTTCAGCATTCCCGTCGCCGCGCCCGCTCTCGACCAGGAAGCAGTATATCGCATGCAAACCCGGGCCCGACACCACCCGTTCCCAGCTGACGTGGCCGTAGCGGCTGCCGAGGTATCGCAAAAGCTCGATCTCGATCTCGTTTCCCGGCGCAAAATCGGCGTGTCCTCCTTCGGAAGGCACCGCGAGCCGCCGCGGCCCGGCATTGAGCAGCACGGCCTCGCCCAGCCCGGTTCCTGCTGCGATCACGGCGATCGCGCCGTCACCGGGCTCGCCCGGATTGAGCACTGCCATCATCTGCGGGTCCAGACCGGCGATGCCGTAGGCCGTGGCCACCAGATCGTTGACCAGTTCGACCCGCTCGGTGCGCAACATGCGCGCCAGTTGCTGCCGCTCGACCAGCCACGGCAGGTTGGGGGTTGCGGCGCGCCCGTCCAGCACCGGGCCGGCGATCGCCACCACGGCGGCCTCGACGCGGACGTCTTCGAGAAATGTCGCGATAACGGCGCAAGCGTCGGCATAGGCTGCGCTGCGCAGCGTGGCCTCGCGGCGGATTTCGCGCCGCGCGCCGTCCTGCTCGAACAGCCACAGATTGGATTTCGTGCCGCCGATGTCGGCAGCGAGCAGCATTGCCATCCGGCCCTTCCCACCCATCGAGGGCAAAACGGGATTCGCCTTTATATCACGTCGATGGAGTCGAACGCATGCGCCTGCCACGTTCCGACACGCGCGAGGGGCGGCAAGCGGTTATCGCGGCTTGCGGAAAAGCGCGGCGCCGTGGAATTCCGCCAATATCATGTCACGCAGGTCGCGCGGAATCGGCGCGACGCCGGACTGCAGCGCCGCCATCATCTGCTGACGGTCTTCGGCCGGCAGGCCGGCGTATTCTTCGCGCATCCGGGCGGCGATGTCCTTTTTTTCGCGCTCGGAGAGGCTGGCGAGCCGCTCGTGGGCCTGACGCACGGCAGAAGCTTGCAGCGCCAGTTCCTCGATGATCGTCGGCCCGAGATAGGCGTTTCGGGGATCGGCGAGTTTGAGCTTCACTCCCGCATAGACCTCCTCGCGCTGGGCTGCGTTCAGATGGACGAAGCCCTCGTCGATCAGCGTCCGCAATTTCCCCCCTTCCAGAACATTCGGCGCCGACGGCATCACCGAAGGGCGCCGGTCATCGCGCCGCGCGCTTTCGAATGCGGCCTGCGCCGAAGTGGCAACGAGGTGGTCGCGCAACACGCGCAGCAACAGCAGGCTCAGCGGTTCGGCAGCAAAGCCGATGCAGGCGCTGAACATGAATAGCAAGCCGACCACAATCCGAGGCCCAGACACGAGGTCACCACCTTCGCTGTAAAATCCGGCCACCCACCTGCTCCCGTACGGGAAACCCCCTCCGTCTCCCAGCCTGTGGGGAATCGGGGGAAAGTCCAGTCCCGCACGGCAGCCGTCTTTGGTGACTTTCTGCCGCATTTATCACGACCTTCCCCCGCTTGGTTTAACGGCACGCCGGGCATCATCCTTTCGGCAGACGCCCGATTAAAATATATGTCATTGTTTTTATTATATTTTTATCGGGCA